>NZ_VIVQ01000002.1:319863-639727 GCF_007829035.1 Rudaeicoccus suwonensis | reverse complement strand
CGTCTGACTCGGCTCGCCTGACGCTGCGCGACCAATCCGACGAGAGGTGTGGCGACATGACCGACACGATTCTGACCGAGAGCCAAGCGTCTCCTGCCGTCGAGGACATCGGCTGGCGCTACCTGCTCTACTACTTCAGCACCGCCATACAGGTTGACTCGTTGCGCGACGCCGGCAGCGTCATACAGCTCGCCGTCGATGCTGCCGGACCCGACGCGAACGATCATCTGCGGGTGAATGCAGGCGCCGACCGGGTCGAGCTCGTCCTCGAGACGCGCGGACGGTTCGGGGTGACCACCCGCGACGTCGACCTGGCACACGCCATCACCCACGCGCTCCGCGCGACAAGCCATCAGACCGTCCCGCATCCCGCGCATCACTCCGTGCAGGCACTCGCGATAGCGATCGACGCGATGGACATCCCTCGCGTGCGCCCGTTCTGGCAGGCGGTGCTCGGGTATGACGCTGTCGACGCCGCCTCCGATCTGGTGGATCCGTGCGGAGTGGGCCCGTCTGTGTGGTTTCAGCAGATGGATCAACCGCGCCGCGAGCGCAATCGGATCCACTTCGACCTGGCGGTGCCGCACGACGACGCCGACGCCCGGATCGAAGCCGCCCTCGCAGCAGGCGGCCTCCTCGTCAGCGACGACCGCGCTCCGGCGTTCTGGATCCTCACCGATCCCGAAGGCAACGAGGTCTGCGTTTGCACCTGGCAGAACCGCGACTGACCGCGCCGCCAAGACCCACCGACGACGCTCTGTACGACGCCTCGCGCCTGACGCGCCCCGTCATACAGCTCGCGCAGTTTTCCCGCCGCTTCGGCTGCCCGAAGGTCTAGATTGCAGAAGGCACTCATTTCGGAGGGGGAAACGACATGATCATGCTGTTGGTGTGGCTCGTCATCGCGATCGTCCTGCTCACCGGCGCGTTGGGCCTGTTGATCAGGAGCAGGTCGGGTGGGCTCAGGGATCGCTCTGCTTCCAGCGACAGCGACATGAACCGAGCATCTGCGGACGTAGCACGGCGGTCGCAGCTTCGCGGCCCTCCGATGTGACCGATCCGGTCTCCTGACGCTTCCAGTCGCAGCGCGTCATGCGGAACGTATGACGGCCAGCAGGTCCGCACCATAGGACCATTGGACAAAGACGTCCATCGACATGAGGGCATCATGGCGCAGCACAACGACGTGGACCACATATCGTTGTCGGAATGGAGTTGCTCCCCGTCCTCCAACAGCGTTGGAGTCCAAACGAATTCGACATGCAGCACGAGATCTCCGCTGGCGAGGTGGACCTGCTGCTCGAGGCCGCACGGTGGGCGCCATCAGCCGGAAACTCGCAACCATGGGCGTTTCATGCGGCCCGTCGAGGCGACGCGCGTTGGCATCAATTGACCCCGCACCTCGCGGGGAGTTCTCGCCCGTGGGCCATGCAAGCCAGCCTGCTGGTGGTCAACCTCTCGCACCTGTATGTCGCTGATACTGATTGGAAATACAGCGAATTCGCCGCCTATGACCTGGGACAGGCGGTGGCCCACATGACGATCCAGGCGCACAGCATGGGTCTCGCGTGCCGCCAGTTCCGCGGGTTCGACAAGGAGGCGCTCACCGCAACGCTGGAGGTTCCGGACCACTGGGAGATCACGACAATGACCGCGGTCGGCCAAGCGGCACCGACGGCCCAGCGCAGCCCCGGGGCCAGCTCACGCGACAACACGATCGTGTGGCCGCGCGACTGACGTCGAGAGATGACTTCATCGTTAGGTCGTCGAAGAGCGACGCCGATGCCGGAAAGCCTTACGGCTCAATCAGTTCCAGGTCGGCGAGCAGTCGCGGATGCGTCGGCTCCCAACCCAGCACGCGCCGAGTGTGCTCGCTCGATGCCGGCTGGTCTGCCGCGAAGATCGCGCCCAGCGCCCCGAACTGCTCCACCGGCGCCGATTCGACCGGAACGCCGAGGCGACGACCGATGACGCCGGCGATGTCGACGACGGCATCCCCCTCGTCGTCGACCGCGTGCCAACTCGTGCCCGCCTCGGCCTTCTCGAGAGCGAGCCGGAACAACGTCGCAGCATCGAGCGCGTGCACAGCCGGCCAGCGCTGGCTGCCATCGCCTGGGTAGCTCGACACACCGGTGCGTCGGGCGATTCCCGTCAGGATGCCCGCGAACCCACCCACGCCATCACGGTGGACCGTGCGCGGCAGACGCACCGTGCTCGTGCGCACGCCGCGGTCAGCGAACCCGAGCACCGAGGTGACGACACGCGCGCGCCCGCCGACCGGTCCATCCAGCGGAATCGGGTCTGACTCGACTGACGGTCGCCCATTGACCCGAGGGGTTCCGGAGACGCTCACGAGAGGCTTGCCGCTGCCCTCCAACGCTTCACTCACCGCGAGGAGAGCGGCACCTTCCTCTGCGATGTTCTGCGACAGCGCTTCGGCGCTGGTGAAGTCGTTGCCGAATGCGAGATGTATGACGCCGTCGGCGGCGCCGGCTGCCTGACGAATGACGTCAAGATCGGTCAGAGAACCCCGCACCGGCTCAGCTCCGGCTTTCGAAGCCACCTGCGCCGACGCGTCCGATCGGACGAGCGCAGCCACGTCATACCCGTGCGCGAGTAATTCGGCCGTGACGGCGGTTCCGATCAGACCGGTGCCGCCGGTCAGAAAGACCTGCATGTCAACCTCCTACAGTGATGAGACTAATGTCCCGTCACACTACACGATGATGGGACAAAGGTCCCGTCGAATAGACTGGGTTCATGGGTCGCTGGGAACCGGGCGCACGCGAGCGCCTCGTGATGGCCGCCGTCGACCTGTTTGCCGACCAGGGCTACGACGCGACGACGGTCGCCGAGATCGCCGAGCGCGCGGGGGTCACCAAGAGCACGTTCTTCCGCCACTTCCCCGACAAGCGCGAACTTCTCGTCGCCGGCCAGGAGGCCCTGTCGACACTGCTCGCCGAGGGGATCAGTGCGGCTCCCGCAGACGCGAGCCCTCTTGCGGCGGTGGCCGCGGGCCTCGAGAACGCCGCGACTGCCTTTGGCGAGGTCACCCGCCAGATCGCTCCGCGGCTGGCGGCGGCGGTGGCCAGCAGCGCCGAACTACAAGAACGCGATGCCCTCAAGTCGGTGAGCATGGCTGCGGCGATGACGCAGGCGCTGGTCGAGCGAGGCGTTCCGGAGATGACGGCAGCGCTTGCCGGCGAGCTTGGAACTCTTGCGATCAAGAAGGGTTTCGCGACCTGGTCCGACGGTGATCGGACAGACGCTTTCGCGCCATACGCGGTGCACGCCCTCGACGAACTACAGGCCGCAACCCACGCGTTGAGCTGACACCCGGCGTACCCGGCTCGTGACGGTGGGAGCCATGACTCGGTCGGTCGATCATTCGGCCGCAGCCGACACGACGAAGCGGTTGACTGGTTTCATGTCCTCCCTCGATCGATCGATGCCGCGTCTGACGACGGGCCCCGATCTGTCGGTCGTCGGTCGAGCTCTTGCCGACACGTCTCGATCCCAGATGCTGACGGGGCTCCTGACAGGGACTGCTTGGACGGTGGGCGAACTCGCGTCGTATGCCGGAGTCGCGCGCAGCACCGCCAGCGAGCACGTCGGTCATCTCAGCGCTGCCGGACTGGTGCGACTAGTCCGGCAGGGTCGTCATACGTACGTCAGCCTCGCTGGGCCGGAGGTCGCGGCCGCCCTGGAGAGCCTCAGCCTCATTGCGCCGGATCGGCCACCGGTAGCGAGCCTGCGCGGTCAGCGACACGCTCGAGAACTCGCCGCCGGACGCACCTGTTATCGGCACCTGGCCGGAGCTATCGGAGTTCGATTCGCAGATCACCTGCTCGACGGTGCGTTCATCGACGAGGCGTCACAACTCACCCACGAGGGATGCCAATGGTTCATTGCTCGCGGCATCGACATCACTGCGGACGTCGGGAACGAACTGATCCGACCGTGCATGGACTGGACCGAGCGTCGACCGCATCTCGCCGGAACGCTGATGGATCGTGTGACGGCACACGCGCTCGCGCACGATTGGATCGTGCGCACCAGCCACCCACGCAGCGTTCGACTCACTGACGAGGGAGAACGGCAGATGTTCAGCCGCTGAACATCGTCAGCCGGAGTGATCAGCGGCCGAGCCACTCGCCGACGCGATCCGCGATGACGACGCGTCCTCGAAGCGATGCCGCTTGCGCGACCGCCTGCTCACGAGCCTCCTGGGCTCGGCGAGGGCTGCAGGCTTCGAGCCCGCTGGCGCGCCGCAAACACCGGGCCAGCCAATCCAGACCGATCGCGAGATCCATTGTCAGACAATCTCGTTCGAACGTGAGGGCAATGCCGGCCTCGGCCTCGTAACTCGCCAGGAGGGCCACGGCGATCCTCGGATCGGACCAGTTCGCCATACTCATCGCCGTGCGGGCAACCTCATCGACCGGTCGCCACGGCATGGCGACATCCCAGTCGACGAGCCACGTCCGGCCGGCCAGCACGAGGTTCTTCGGATCCAGGTCTCCGTGGGACATCACCGGAGCTTCGGCGACCCGAGGCTCGGCCAACCACTCCCCGATCTGGGCAACGGGTTCTGACACCAAGTCGGCGATCGCAGCGAACTCCGGTGCTACCCGTCGCAAACTCCGCACCAACTCGGGCCACTGGTTCGCTTGGTCGCCCGTCACAGTCGGGAAGACGTCGTCACGACTCGGCTGCCATCCGACGCCGTGTATGACGGCAAGCTCGCGCCCGACCGCTCGCGCGACGTCCGGCGATACCGGACCCGGCATACAGGCATATCCGTCGATGACCCACTCGTGGACGCGGAACCAGGCATCGTCGACGTGGCTGAAGACATGACCCTCCGGGTTGAGGTGGATCGCGGCAGCAGCGACGCCGGCGTCGATGCACGCCTGCTCGAATCCGGCCGCTTCGTGCAGCCAGTCCAGCCACTGAGGGTCATCCCACGGATTCAGCAGTTGCTTCACCGCGAACTGACCCGCAGTGGTGGTCACGTGGAACAGCCGGTTGGACCGCGCTCCGCCAACTGCGTCCCAAGACATGACGTCTCCTGGCAGACCCAGAGCGGCGGGGATCGTGGAAACGTCCATCAACTCGACCGTAGCGAATGACCCTCGCAGCCGGGCGATCTCGGAATTTCTCAGATCGTCAGCCAGCACGTGGAAGACCTCAATTGAGATGACCCCGCATGCAACTAGCTGTCGTCGGCATCTCCGTCGTGCTGTGCGAAGAATGCTGAAACCTTCTGGTGCACTTCGGAATTCGCCGCCCAGTAGGCGTGCCGGGCACCGGGCAGAAGGAGCAACTCGGCACCTTCGATGCCATCGGCGAGCAGGTGTGCGTTCTCGGGAACGGCCAACTGGTCCTCGCTGCCGTGGACGACCAGTGTCGGGACGCCAATGCTGTATGGCGCGGGGCCGTCGTGCAGTGCGACCGCTGCGAGATGGTGTCCCATCGCTTCAGCCGACGCTGCGGACGGCATGACGCTCGATGCTTCTGCCGGATGTTCGGCAATCCACGCATCCGGATAGAACAACGCGGTCAGCGCGGAGCCGCGGGCAGCCAACGCCGCACTAGCCTCAGCCGAGCGCGGGACGCTGCCATCACCGCCGACCGTGGTCGCCCCGAGCACGAGCGAGACGACCCGGTCGGGGTGGTCGGCGCCGAGCCACTGGGCGATCCGGCCGCCCATTGAATGCCCGTAGACATGCGCCCGGTCGACTCGTGCGGCATCAAGGACCGCGATCACGTCGCGCGCGAAATCGCGCGTCGACCACGACTGCGGGAACGTGTCGTCGCTGTTCCCGGTGCCCCGGTGGTCGAACACGATCACCGGTCGGTCGGCGAAGTCAGCGATCGAGGAATCCCACCCGTGATGGTCGAGCGCCAACCCCTGCACGAGCACCACGGGACGCCGCGAATCATCGGATCCGGGTCTCACGTCGAACCAGAGTCGTGCTCCGTCATCTGCAAACGCGTGCGCCACGACGCCATCATTGCCGAAGGCACCGACAGCGCATGGCGCACGCCCGCCGCTGCTCAGCGGTTGCGCAACCGGCGACGAATGCCGACACCGGTGATCGCTGCGCCACCGAGCATGACGGCAGCCGCGGCAATCACCTCGTTGTTCGAGCCGCCGGCGCCACCGTCGGTGACGACAACCGGGCCGGTCGTGGTGGCCGACGCGGAACCGCTGCCGGTCGCGGATGTCGGGCTGGTGGACGGCGCCGGTGAACTGGTCGAGCAATTCAGCGCCGGCGCGGTGGCGGAGCCGCCCGCCGTGATTGCGACATACGGCACCTGGGTGTATGCGAGCGCAGCCTGAGCGGTCGACCGCGTGTCCGAGTCCTGCGGGGTCGCACTTGCTCCCTTGGCCTTCTGGGCAGCGAAACTACTTGCGTCGTAAGCGATTCCGCCTCGCAAAGCTGCCGGGAACGAGCAACCGTACTGCAGGCTCGCGACGAAGCTGCGCGCCTTCTCGGCATCGGCGGTGCGCCCGGCCAGCTTGAATGCCACAGCCGCGAGACCGGTGGAGTTCGCGTTGGGCGAGCTTCCGGCGGCGGCATCGACGACGCCACCGGCCGCAGTTTGCTGACCGGCGAGATAGTCGACGGCCTTGGTCACAGCAGCCGCGTGGCCACCCGAAGCGGCAAGCGCCTGCACCGCCATCGAGGTCGCGTCGGCGTCACTGGTGCACGTGCCGGTGAACGAGATCCGGAACCCACCATCACCGCACTGCTGCGCGGCGAGGAACGCCACGCCCTTCGCATTCGGCTGTCCGGCGCGTTTGAAGCCGATCACGGCCAGCGACTGCCCGATCGTGTTGGAGTAGTCGCCGTACACCGACTTGTCCTTGAACTGTCCGGTGCTCTGCTCGAGGCTCAGCAACTGCTTGATGTAGCCGCTCGTCGGCAGACCCTGCGCCTCGGCGAAGACGATGAGTTTCGCGGTCGCACCGGCATACAGGTCGGAGTCGTACGTGTTGTATTGCGCCGCATTCTTCGAGACGTATGCCGCAGCAGTCTTCGCGGCGGACTGTCCCGTGCCGGCGGCGTCGAGCGCGAGAATCGCGTCGATCGTGAGTCCGTAGTCGACGTAGCCGCTCGTCGACAGATGACCGCCGCCGGCAGCGAGCCGGCCCGTGAGGTATGCCGCAGCGGTGGTTCCGTTCGGAGTCGCAGCCGACGCCGGAGCGGCGACGGCGACCGCCACGATGCCGGCGCAGGCGAGCGCGAGGGTGCCGGTGCGACCGGCGCGCAGGAGAGTGATGGGTGACATCGATGAGCCTTCCGCGAAACAGGGGAGCGCGGTCTGCTGCATGCGATGCGCTCCCGCAGACCGCGGCGGGACCGACCTGGATGCGCAGGTAGTCCGGCTCATCGCGCGGCTGGGTGGTCGCTCGATCTACGGTTGCGGGTCAGCGCCGGAGTTTGACCGGCTTCCCCTGCAGGGTGCATCCGCGGGAAGCGTACTGCCTTGGCGCATCAGCCGCAGCCGGTCTCGCCGGAGGACCGGATGCGGTACCGCCCTAGGCCCTCCGCCGCGTCAGAGTCGTGCCCGTCAGGATCACGGCTCCTGAGGCGCAGCCGGAGCGTCGTCGTCACCGGTCAGCCGCCGGTGAGACGTGTGGTTGTGCTCGGAGAGTTCGGCTGCTTCTTCGCGCAGAAGCTGCAGACTCTCGTGTCCGACGCTGATCGATGCCGGCGCACCGATCAGTTCCCACGCCCGCGCTATCCCCGTCACGAACGAGAAGACCACCAGAACAGCGAGTGTCTGTGCGGCGCCAACGTCATCCGGGTGGGGGAGTGTCCGGTTAACGGTGTAACTGGCGTTGTTCATTTTAGAGGTTCTCCGCTGCTGGCATGCGGTCGGCGAAGGTGATCGCGAACGCGTTGAGGGCTGGTTTCCACCGCATGGTCCAGCGTGCCTGGCCAGTGCCCTTGGGGTCCAGCGACCTGGTCACCAGGTACAAGGTTTTGAGCGCGGCCTGTTCGGTCGGGAAGTGGCCCTTCGTGGTGACCGCACGCCGGTAACGAGCATTCAATGACTCAATCCCGTTGGTGGAGCACAAGACCCGGCGGATCTCGAGGGACTGCCCCAGGTTTGGTTGATACTCGGGGTTGATGGTTCTCAGGCCGCGTCTGCGGCCGCGTAGATCATTTCAAACTCGACTGGGGTGAGCTTGCCCAGGGCTCGCTGACGACGCCGGCGGTTGTACTTTGTTTCGATCCAGGCCACGATCGCGAGGCGTAGTTCCTCCCGCGTGTCCCAGCGGCGGGTGTTCAGGACGTTCTTCTGCAGCAGCGAGAAGAACGACTCCATCGCGGCGTTGTCGCTGCTGGACCCGACACGGCCCATCGAGCCGCGTAGGCCGTTGTTTTTCAGCAGCCGGAGCACCTTCTTCGACCTGAACTGGCTGCCCCTGTCCGAGTGCACGATCGTGTTCTCGGGCGAGCGCAGCGCGATCGCGTTGCGCAACGCTGCGGCCGCGAGGCCCGACTTCATGCGCGAGTCGATGGAGTACCCGACGATCTTGTTGGAGTAGCAGTCCTTGACCGCGCATAAGTAGAGCTTGCCCTCGCGGGTGGGGTGCTCGGAGTAGGGGTCGGACCGGGGCGCTCTGCCAGCCTTTCGGCTGGTGAGTTTCCCCGGCCCGCCCTCCGAACCGGACGTGCGACTTCCACCGCATCCGGCTCTCCACGTGCTCACGCCGTCGGGGCAGCCACCTGCGGGATCGACCATGGGGTGGGGATCTTGGTGCCGCGGTAACGGTAACGCTCCACGGGGAACGCCTCCGGTCGGAACATCTCGATCCCCTCGGCGCTGATGTGCCAGCCCGGCAGGAAGCGCCGGACCACGGTGTGCATGTTCAACCCGACGTGTCGTTTGCGCAGCCAGCCCACGATCCGCCAGAAGGCGAAGTGATCGAGGTAGCCGAACGTGCGCGCGGACACGCCATGGCGAAAGTATGTGCACCAGCCCCGCAGCACCGGATGCAACCGGCGCAGCAGGTCCGCGAGGGTACGGTGTGCTGCTCTTCGTGTCAGGGTGCGTACCCTGCCCACGATCGAGGCGAGAGCCTTCTTCGATGGATAGGTGTACACCGCCTGCTTGCCGGGTCGACCACGCCAGGACCGGCGTTGGATATGCCAGCCGAGGAAGTCGAACCCGTCATCGACGTGGACCACTCTGGTCTTCTCGACCGATAGGCGCAGACCCATCGGCGCCAAGACTGCTGCGACCTCGCCCCATAGCGCCTCGGCATCGCCGCGGGTTCCGGCGATCATCACGACGAAGTCGTCCGCGTAGCGGACCAGTCGCATGACCGCGCCGCCCCGGCGGCGGTACTTGGCGCGTGTCCATTCCGGGCCGTACCCCACCCATTTGTCGGTGAAGTACTCGTCCAGCACGGACAGGGCGACGTTGGCCAGCAGCGGCGAGAGGATCCCGCCTTGGGGAGTGCCGGTGAGCGTCCCTGTGGCTTGGCCGTCCTCGGTGAGGATGCCCGCCTTCAGGAACGCCCTCACCCAGCCCAGCACGCGCTTGTCCCCGACACGATCGCGTACCCGCCCCATCAGGGCGGTGTGGTCGATCTCGTCGAAGCACGCCGCGATATCAGCCTCGAACACCACTCGTAGTTACGGGTCGGTGTCGCGAGGTACTGGATCTCGGCTATGGCGTCCTGGGCCCGCCGCTTCGGACGGAAGCCATAAGAGCATGGCTTGAAATCCGCCTCGAAGATCGGCTCGAGCACCAGTTTCAGCGCGGCCTGCACTACCCGGTCCCTGGCGGTGGGGATCCCCAGTCGCCGGACCTTGCCCGACGTCTTCGGGATCGTCTTCTCCCGGACTGGCAGCGGTGCGAATCGTCCTGCTTTCAGGTCTGCTCGCAGACCCTCCAGCAGCACGGCCGCGCCGAGCCCGACCTTACGTGGAGCCAGACCATCGACCCCCGCAGTGCGGGCTCCCTTGTTCCCCACGACCCTCGCCCATGCCACGGCCAGGAACGCCGGGTCATAGACGAGGTTGGCAAGGTCATCGAAGCGGTGACCAGGCTCGGCCACCGCCCAACGGTGCAGCTTGCGTTGCATCATCAGTACCCGGTACTCGGCCTCACTGAGGTCGGGCCACGGATCGCCGGACTTCACCAGCGGCCTCCTGACGGGCAGCACGTACTGCGATCACGCTGGACCCCTTCGCCATGTGACCGGCTTTCCCGGCCTCGGACTACTACGGGTCCTCCGCCCCACCACGACAGCATCCGCTGGCGACGCGCGTTCCCTGCGGCCAGCCATTGGCTGTCCGGGGCGGGGACCGCCGCGGTGGTTCCCACGTTCACTACTGAACCCTTCGACGGGGTCGGCGCCCACCTATGCCCCTGCAGCATCGCCACGGCTACGCCGCAGGCCTTCACCGTGGCCTTCCCGCCGGCGACATCACCCGGCAAAGAAGTTCCCCGCCCGACAGCGCAGCGATGCCCGAGAGCATCGGCGTCGTCGCACGGGTGCGCACTGCAACCCACCCCAGATCCGCCAGGTTCGAGGTGGTGGCTCTCTTGAGAGGCTTTCAGCCGGTGGTTCCTCACGTACGCCTTTCCGTCTTGCTAGCCGGACCCGAGCCATCTGGCAGTACTGGCCCGTCCCGTCGTTGTCAGGACTGCTTGCGTCCTCACCCCCGTCCCGGGGATCAGACTGTCCTCAGCTTCAAACGGCCCGCTGCGACAAGCCGCCAGCGGTGTCCTTTCACCACCGCAAGGTTCAGCAGCGCCTCGTGGCGCTCGATGTCGGTCAGCCAGATCTGGTTCGGCCTGTGTGCGGCACCGACGAAGTCGTGACGGACCCGGCCGTGATCGCCGACGGTCGCGAGCAGGTCATCGTGCACAGCGGGGCCGGGCTTGCCCGATGCGCCCCGCCGGCGGTGGTGGGAGGCGAACACGCCTGCGGTCGAGCACAATCGCCACACACGGTTCTCGGATGCCGCGATACCGGCGTCGGCGAGCTCGTCGGCGATGAACCGGTAGCCCAGGGTGGGATCGTCCTGATGGATCTGGTGGATCACGTCGATGACGTGCGCGTCGTCCCAATCACGCTGAGACACTGGGTCTTTGAGCCACTTGTAGTACCCCTGGGTGGAGAGGTCGAGCACCCTGCACGCCACCGCGACCGGCACCCTGACCCTTGAGTCGGGGGCACCGGTCGCGGCCATCTCACGGACGAGCGGGAAGACTATTTTCCCGGCAGGTTCGCCTGCGATAGATAGGCCGCTGCACGGCGTAGGACCTCGTTCTCCTGCTCCAGGAGCCGGATCCGCTTGTTCGCCTCACGCAACTCGGACCGGTCGATCTCGGTCAGACCAGGACGGTTGCCGTCCTGGATGTCGGCCTTCTTCATCCAGTTCGACAAGCAGCCTTCGGAGATCCCGAAGTCCTTCGCGATCTGCTTCAACGGAGCATCACCCTTGCCAGCGACAGCCACGACATCGTCGCGGAACTCCTTGGGGTAGGGCTTGGGCATAGTGACATCCTTCCAGCGAGGAAATCCTCACAGGTCAGGTGTCAACCAAAGTCTGGGCAGACCCCACCGCTCAGCTGACGAGTTTGTGCTGCGTCAGGAGTTGATGCACCGCGTCACGCACCAGGTCACTCTGGGTCCGCCCAGTGGCCTCTTCGAGCTTTTTGAACGCGGCGTAGTCGGTGTCGCTGATCCGTCCGCGAACTGTAGCTGACGGTCCACGTTTGGCGTCTCCGACGCGGGGCCGGCCGCGGCTGACACTCATGGCTGCGGCGATCGCTTCCTCAGAGCCGTATTCGCGCAACAGAAACGCACGCCCCTCGGCAGCGGCCGCATCGCCGGTCTTCACCTGCCCGGCGCTGCTCACCGGGTAGTCGGGGTCCGTCAGGCGCGCCGCGAGGGCGTCATAGTCGATCTCGGTGCTCATGGTTTCGGGTGCTCCTGTCGGTAACGGCGGTACTTGGCACTCAGTGGTTGTACGTGGAAGATCACAGCCTCCCGTCCAGGGTGGTCGGGGTACTCGTGCACCAAGACCTCGACCTCATCGGTCGGCAATGCCTGCGCGTGCCGCAGACCGATGAACAACCGGATGCGTCCTTCCTCCTGCGGCTCGTCCGCCAGCACATCGACATACGTCGCGTTCAAGATGACGAAAACGGCATCACCACGCGCCACGCCGTGCTTGTCGGCCGAGTCTGTCCACTGCGGAACCATACTGACATGCTACATCAAATAAGCGCAATACTGTAGCCGTTTTAGTTAGCCGATAATGTACCTTATGTCAAGTCAGTCACATACTCTGAGTAGTTGACATACAAAATACACTGATCGCATGAGTGTCCCCCGGTACCAGCAGATCGCCGCACAACTACGCGCGCAGATCCTCGACGGCACGTATCAGGTCGGCGACCGGTTACCGACCCTGTTGCAGCTACAACGTGACCTGGGCGTGCCGGGCATCAACACAGTCCGTTCCGCGCTGAAAGTGCTGGCCGATGACGGGTTGGTGCGTACCGACCACGGGAACGGCACCTTCGTCACCGCCACGGCCACCGCTGGCGCTAACCATGCCGACCTGCTCACCGCCTTACACCAGGCCCGGACGACCGTGGACCGCGCGATCGCCTACCTTGAACGCCAGGCCCCGACCGATACACCGACCACCTCCCCCGTGCCCGGCCCCGCAGACCACCCAGGTGCAGTGGCCTCGACGCCATCGGACATCGCGACTAGCGATCAACCCGGGGCGTCGGCCGCTCTGCAGGCGTTGCGCCGGCTGGCCGAGCATGTCGGCGCCACCCCACCGGAACCCGACACGTGGCCCGAGCCCGTCCTGTCCACCCTTACCCGCCGCAACCGCACCATCCTGCTCACCATCAGCACTGATGACACCGGCCAGGAACAGGTGAGGGTGACGTTCCTGCGACGCCCCCGCGGCCGCGGGGAATTCATCGCCGATAGCGAAGCCAGCTACACCGCCGCCCACATCACCCAAGCGGCCAGCGAGATCCACAAATACCTCCGCCCTTAAGCGGTCCGCGCCGGTTTCGCGGGGCTGGCCGTCGCTCTTTTGTTCGCCATCTCCGAACAGGCATCCGACGAGCGGCGCGGGGCTCTCTGGTCGCGTCGGTTGTGTGAGAACTCCCCATCATCATCACCAGCCCCACGCCCACCAGACACAACACGCCACCCGGAATCACACATTTCCGCAGGTCACACCGCTGACACACCGCCTTTGCCGAGGCCCGAGTCACACCTCCACCCACATCACCCAAGCAGCCACCGACATCCACAAATCCCGGCGCCGGTAACCGGCCAGCGCGGTCCTGCGCGACGCGCAACATGCAGACGAACTACTCAGGCCTCGTGGGTCCGGGTTCTCGGAGACTGATGGCTGGGACACCGCCAACCACTGGAACAGGGGTCATGGTCAGTGCTCCCAAGGCCAGCTCCCTCCCCCGCGCCGAGGGGCGCCCGCCTCAGGATCATGCCGTTAGCGCGGTCCTCATTTAGGGACGAAGAATACCGTGCATGATAGATAGATTTCTTACTATCGTCCAGCAGACTGCAATCGCTGCCCATGACTGAATTGACCAGGAACCTACCAATTGGTCAATCTTTCTGACCGATCGGTCATAGCCACATAGCATGAGAAGTGCGCGTGTTCCTATAAGAAAAATACTGGCGATAAGAGCTGCATTGTAAACGAGTGCCGCGGTGAAATCTCCCCGCAAAAGTGCGTATACCGATCTCGTTGCGCCGCACGCGGGGCAATAAAGCCCCGTTGCGGCGTACATAGGACACACTTCGTGCGTAACGCGCTGGAGGACAACGGAAGCCCCCGCGGCCAAGCCAAGCACAACAATTTCAGAAGGCACTGCCCGACGTGCACGCCTAGTCAGGGAATGGGTTCTCGGTAGTTCCGCTACTTGCGCCATGAGTTGTCCCCTCGCCAAACGGGTTTGATGTACCTCCAGACTGAGACTGCGAAGTGGAACCAAACGGATTTTGGTCTCCTGAACGACCTTCATCTTGAGTCGGTTTCGGACCAAATGGATTCGCCTCCGGAGCCGGCGGCGGATCCTGTCTATCGGAGCTTCCAAAAGGATTTCGAGACTCTACAGAACCCGACCGTGTTTCACCAAGGCTGCGTTCAAATTCCCCTTTAGTTCGCCCAGCACGAACATCGTCGAATTTTGCTTTTCCTATGAACATCACATAGTAAATGACTGACGCAAAAATATTAAACCCACAACACGGAATCAGGCCAACGAGAGTGAGTGCCCGAAACCGCTCAGTCTTCTCGGTGCACTTCTCCGGAAATTGCTTCTTGGACAGTGCGTACAGTCCGACGCCGACCACGGCGCCACCCGCCCACGTGCCAACAAATAAGGCAGCTGCGCTACTCATGATGCCGCTCTTTCTAGAAGTTTGTCCTACGCACCCATGAATCCGTTTGATGGTATATTTCCCCCCACGGACTCGACAAGTTGGCGAAGAGTCGGGTCGAATACGACCAAATGAAACGCTTGGATCATTCCCGAGAGTTGGCGTTGAGTGTCCGGGTCGGCGATCACTCTTTGCTGACCCACATACATGGCCTCGCCCATTCTGCCGCGGTAGCCATAACCGGCAGGCGTGTCCGTCGTGGTGAGTTGGTAGCCGACGTGCAGCAATGGTCCCTTTCGATCCGCGAACACCTGAAAGTGAAACGGAACCCTCCCCCGGAACGCTCTACCCATCACGACTTCGCCATGCATAACGGTTCGCCCTTTGCCTGCTGCTTTCGGAGCGAGCTTGATCCCAAGATCTTGAGCGTTGCATCTATCCTGGACGGTCTTTAAAAACAACGGGCCGTTGTGAGCGGCACCGTTGACCATGTAGTCGAAGCTGCCGTGCATCTCGTCTGGCATCGGAAATTCACCCCTCGTCGCACTCGGAGGCGGTACCCGGTTGACACGCCCATGCCGGGGGACTGTAGCGGCCCAAAGTGCATCCGGTCCACGGATTAAGTGATTTTCGTGTTCGCGTCCCATGACCTAGCCACGAGGGGGTGAGACGTGGTAAGTCAGCCGTGTGCCAGATCAGATCGCATCCCGGGCGCTTCCTGTGACGTCCGTTGTCTACGGTCGGGCTGCCCTGTGGCACGACCCTGGGCCTCCCACGTGGTTCGAGCAGACCGGCCACACGTACGCCACGCTCGAGGTGGTTGGTGCCCCCCGCAGCGCGGATCTCGTCGCTGAGGAACGTCAGCCGTGGCAGGTCATGCGCTCGACAGGCTTGGGGGTGCTCGCCGATGCCGCTCTGATGCCAGGGTGCTCGGCTTTTGAAGTTCGTTACGTCGCCCAGCCTGGTGCGGTAGGTACACGGATCCGTACCTACTTGTCGGCAATGGCTCGTCAACCGCTCTCGCCGGTGCCCGGTCTCGCCGTGGCGGCTGCAGGATCGCAGCTTCCGCACGGTTTTGAGACAAGACCCCCGGAACAACCATTGTTCGACGGGACGTCTGTCGATGTTCAGGACTTGGGCTGGGCGATCGTTGAATTACGGCGTCGCGAGCATGTGACGTTCCCCGAGTGGGATGACATCCCGGCCGAGTTCTATTACGCAGTCGACTCCTCGACTGGCGATGGCTCGGGGTGGACGAAGTTTTGGTCGCGGTTGATGCAGACAACCAGCCGAGTAGAAGTGAGTCTCCTCTTTCAGCAAACTGAGCTTCACCCTGTGGAGCTGAATGTACTCGGCACGATCATGACGAACCTTGAACAGCTCTCAGAATCCCACACAGAGTACGATCTCTACGGAAACGCTCAGTATTTGCCCGCATGTGCAAATGCTGGCATTGCCTTAGACAAGTGGCAAAACATGTTTCGCCGCCTCAAGCGGCCTCTGCTCGCTCGCTTCGCCGTTCGCGGGCTCCCAGAGACCGCGGTCACTGTCGCTACATCCCTTGCGACTGCCTTGGGTGAGCGCCGCGACGAAACACAGCCCCACATAATGACGGTCGAAGCACCACGAACGCCAGGAACAACCCAGCAAGCTGCGTTCAGCTTCGACACCCTGGAACTGGCTCCCTGGGGCGGAGACAGCATCTGGCAACACGAGCGCGCGCCATTCTCTCTGATGCGCATGCCCTACCTATACGACATCAGCGACGCAGCCTCCTTGCTCGTCCTGCCGGTACCGGACGAGTCCGGTGTCCCAGGGATATCCCTCTCACGGGCAATCACACTTCGACGTCACCACGATGTCGACGATATGTCGGACGGTTTATACCTCGGTTACACCCTCAGCCACGGCGAACGCGGACGTGAGGAACGCATTCCACTCGACGCGATCAATCGGCATACGCTGGTCGTTGGGGCATCCGGCGCCGGGAAAACGACCACCGTTCTGAGCCTGGCCCATCAACTATGGACAGACCACGCGATTCCGTTCCTCGCGATCGAGACGAGGAAGACCGAGTACCGATCGCTGCTGATGATGGATGGCATGGAACAACTCGTCGTCGTCACACTGGGCAACGATTCGGTATCTCCCCTGCGCTTGAACATTCTCGAGCCGCCACCCGGCGTCCGGTGTGAGTCATACCAGGGAACCGTCCTATCAGCGCTGAAGATGGCGCTACCACTGTTCGCTCCGCAACCTCAGATTCTCACCAAGGCCTTGGCTCTCGTGTACGAAAATGCTGGATGGGACGACGACACCACCATCGAAGATAACGTCGAGCCACCGACCATCCGGGACCTGCTCCGCGCGTACGACACCGTGTTTAACAGCGTGGGGTACCTCGGTGAAGCAAAAAATATCGGGCTAGCGTTCAAGGTTCGACTGGAAAGCCTCCTGCAGGGAAGCAAAGGCCGCCTCCTGGACACGACACGCTCATCTGATTTTCTGGAGCTCCTGTCCAAACCGCTTGTTGTCGAGCTGGACGACATCGCCGATCGCGACGAAAAAATGATTGTCTCTTCGTTTCTCTTGGAGCGCGTCAAAGCAGAAGCCACCAGACGTGGCCCCAGCCAGCTGCGGCATGTAACCATCCTTGAAGAAGCACATCGGCTCCTTACCGAGGACAGCGGCAGGCAGTCTGAATCCGAAGGCACTGGCCGCGCAGACGCCGTGCGTGCCTTCTGCGAAGCCATCGCAGAGCTACGCGCGAATGGCGAAGGATTCATCCTCAGCTCCCAGCACCCTAACCAGCTCGCAACCGCCGCAGTTGCCAACACGAACACTCGCCTGATCCATTCGATGCTCAGCGACGACGACAGGGAGGCAATGCTGAAAGACCTCCGCGCCGATGAACCCACACGACACATTGCCGCACGATTAGCTGCAGGGGAACTGCTCGCTCGATGGCCGGGACGTGATGAAACTGAACTTATAAAAATCCTGCCAGCCGAAGGAATCAACACCCGGCAGGGTGTGACCACCGCCGAAGTCCGAGAACACATGGGCGAACACCGAAATAGAACCTACCAGATTCGCCCTTACGGACTATGCGCTTCAAGCGTTTGCCCATCGGGTTGCGAGCCCGAAGTCCGACGCCGCGGTCGGACCATCGCAAACCAACTAGAGGACCCGCTGAGAGCGGCTTCTAAACTCCCGAAAGAAAAAGGATTCGTCTCATCCGCACTTCTGATAGCCGGAACAGCAGGAAGCGAAGTCCAAACAACCTACTGCGCCGCAGTGCACGCATCGATTGATGGTTACGCCTTCGCCATCCGACAAGCGAATGATAAAACCAGACAGAATCTCGAACATATCGTGCGGAAGGTAACAACACCTAATGGATAACAGGGAGAATGGCGACAACAACGTTGCCGAGAAATATTTTCCAGCCCATCGTGATATCGATTACCTAGACGACTACACGCCACAGCCAGACGACATAGGACCCACGAACGATACTGCCGACAACTCTCCTCCCTCGGACTCCAAAGCCGATTCGTTGACCGATGCGGATTCGGAGGTACGCACAGATCGCACCTCGCCAATACATCACCTTGACGATTGTGTCGACCCGTCTTCAGAGCCAGAGACATTGATGGCTCGCCCTAACTCCAGCGAGACGGACACCGACCGCAGTATCTTGCGCGACACAACGATAGACCCTGAACGTGGCGAGGCCATCTCAGCAACCGAATCCAAACTTTCTGATCCTCTCGAACAGGGTCCGAGTCGGAGTGCGATCGATGACCAGCGTGTCATGGATGAAGAGCCGACTACTGCTATCGCAAATCGATTCGATTCCAAGAACCTCGGCCCAGCGACAGAAGCAGAATTCCAAGACTCGACTGATGCAGCTCAGCTTGACCAGAACGATCCGCCAGAAATGCCACCAGATGCCCATACGCCGAAGGAGCAGCGAGTCATCAACGACGCCAAAGCAGCTTTAGCGAGACGGGAAAATGGCGGTGACGTACTAGGCGGAAATCCAGTGAGCCGCGCAGACCAGTGGCACCAGCAAGGCCGCAATGAGAAAGGCTATGAAAATGACTGCGGCCTGGCATCAGTGGCCGCCATGGCACGAGAGTTCGGCGTTAACGTCACAGAAGGCGCTGTAGTCGATCGTGCTGCCGCAGCGGGACTGTGCGACACGAGCCACAAAGACGAGGTCCTCCCAGACGGAACAATGGATGCCAACAAACTGAACGGTGGCACCACTGGGCAGAATCGTCACGAGCTACTGCAGAGTTATGGGATCGAAAATACGATCGAGTACCCGCAGAGCCCCGAAGAACTCGCGGAATACGTCGAGGCCGGGCGGGGAGTCATAACGGCCTTGGATGCCACAGAGATGTGGCGTCTGTCCCCGTTCGAATCACCGATCTGCTACGACGCTGACGGGCGGTCGGGGACAAACCATGCCGTCCAGGTCACGGGAACCGTCCGGGACAAGTCGAGTGGAGAGTTGACCGGATTCGTTATCAATGACACCGGTCGCGACGATGGCGCGGGGAACGTCATCCCCATCGATCTGTGGCACGCATGCTGGACAAACACGCGCAAGGAACATGAAACCGTGGTGACCACCCAGCCAGCCCGTCCCTACCCTCGAGATTTCATCGGGCGCCCGTGACATCTCGAGGGTAGGCGCCAGGAAGCACACCACTCGCGACAGCGAATAGAAACCGAATGCGCACCGGTCAGTCGGGGGGACCGGCTCCTGAGTCGTGCCATTTGAGCGTGATCTCAATTTACAAGTAAGATTCTGGTTCGCCTTTTAAAATCCAGCCTGGGGCCTGTTCGAGAGGCGGGTTCGAGCTCTCGGCCTTCCAGACGTACATCTGGCTGCGTGGACGGCTCGGTGGCCCGTTGCGCCCACCGGTGATGTTCAAAACCCGTGGCCCGCCCTGCAGGGCACGTTCTTGGGCGCGGGCGATGTGTAGAGCTTCGGCGTTATCCAGATCGAACATCGACCAGGCGTGCCCTTGGTCGTTGCCTTTGACGCGGATCAGCTCAATTTTTACGATGCCCAGGCTGGTCCCATCGCTCCATGACCGACCGGCGGTTTTTTCGTGACGACGTGGCCGGATACGAAGGTCTTGACTACGGCCGATGTACACGCTGGGGCCGAGCTCGTCGATGAGATGGATCCGATAGATACCGGCGATGTGCGGAACATTGGCCCAATCGTCCTCGGATTGAATGAGTCGTGTCCGGCCGCGCTGCAGCGGACTCGGTGACCCGTCCCGTAACACCGGACTGTCGCGGCGCAGCGTTTCGATGCTTCCAGGTACCCACACGCTGCGGGTACGAGCAAAGGCGACATCCGAGTCGCTTTCAAGCGCATCGATCGCCGACTGCAGGCTGCCGGCAAGAACCACCACGATCTGCCCGGTTGCCCGGGTGTACATGTACAAAGCTCCCGCTGAGGTAACGGCCGGGTGCTGCGGGAGCTGGCCACGAGAACCGATACGGAATGCGCCAGGGTGGGCATCCCGGATCTGTGCCCACATACTGTCCGCGGCTGGGGTGCTGGGCGGGACCGCTCCGGGTCCTTTGGCCAAGAATCGGTGAAACTCGCTGCGCGTGAGAACAGTCCGGAACCCTTGCCGGGTGTCGACGACATCCAAAGATGGGTTTTCCGGGCAGTACACGTAGTCGGCGTCATCAGATCGAATGACATGTCCGCCGTGGCGGTAGACGTCGTCAACCGCACGCGACCCGTCCCGTGTCCGCCTTCGCTCCGCCTCCCGATCCTGTTCGGTGATCGGCTTTATCTCGTGACCGTCTGAGCTTGTTGATCGTTCTGGGGCCGAAACCATCGTGACCTTGGTTCCGGGAATGGTCCGCTGGCAGGTAGAGCGAGGCTCGCGCATCCGGATACCAGCCGCATCCCACCGTTGCAGCAGGTCCCTGCTCCACGGCAACGCGAACCACGCCGCCATGTGTTCAGCACAATCCTCGTAGTACGCCTGTGTCCTAGGGCTCACTCCGCGGCTGGTGGCATCGCGAAGAAGCCCCGTCGCGAGCTCTTGTGCTGTCGCATCCGCCATCATGTGGATAGATCCGAACCATCGAAGAAGGCTCCACTGCGATGCACGATGAGAAGTGCCGGCCCGCGCAGACTCCCGACTCAGACCCATCCCCTGTTCCAGCGCGGTCAACACCCGCGCAGCCGACACCTGACGCGTCTGCTCCAAATGTGTGATGAAGCGCTGGGCGTGGATGGGGTTGAACACCGCCTGACGCTTCTGACCGTCGAACGGTGCAGGACGTGTCGTCTCCTGCAGTGCTTCCGCGGTCAGCTCGAACAGGCCCCGCTCATCGATCAATACCCGGCACTCCAAGAGGTCTTTGCTGACTGACCTGAGCATTGGAAGATCGAACGCATCCTCGCCGGCCATCCACCGCAGCCGGCCATGGATCTGTGGTCTGCACGAGATCCTATTCGTGCACCGGCGATCCCCACCGCTGAAGGAATTGCTCTCCTTAACAGTGACGGCACCGCACGCTGGGCAATGCGTCAACCACGGCCCCACCGGAACCGTGGTGCGACGATCCCGCATAACCGTTGCGGTCAACGACCGTGCGCGGCCAGGTTGTTCGTGAAGCAGGACAACATCACCGACATACACATCGTCCTCCCCCGGCGCCAGCCGCACTGACCGCCCGTCTCGATCCGTGAGGATCGAGGGCAACCACACATCTGGGGCGAAGCGATTGTTATACGGCTCTACCGCAATCACTGTCGCGACCTCGACTGCCACAGCCCTCCCCCTTTCACCAAATGGACCACACCCCAATGAGCAAGCACCGTGAGCTAACTGTCCCGCACATCCAGCGCGGGCAGACCATCCACGATCTTCGTCGTCTCCACGCTGACTGTCACGATCCGAGCCAGCAGGTCGATGACGTACCGCGGGTCGTTGACCTCGCGTGACCAGTCGTTCGGGTCGTTGACGATGCCGGATGCCTTGTCAGTCTTGACTTGGTAACGGTCGATGATCCACTCGATCGCCGAGCGAGACCCAAGCATGTACCGGTGAGCATCCTCGGGGATACCTGACAGGGTGATCTTGCTGTTGTAGACGATGCTCGACTTGTCGGCCACGAGCTTCTTGGTCTCCGGATCTCGTTGCTTTGGGAACGTCATCTTCTGAACCCGGAAAAACTCGAACGCCGCCCGAGCCTCGACAGCGGGGTACGACGGGTCGTGCAGCCCCGCCAGCGAGTACGGCTCAACGCTCTCGTAGCCCAAGTGCAGTTCCATCAGTGCACGGCCAGCGTCGACGTACGGCTTGGCATCGGCCACGAGCGGGATGCGTGCCAGCATCCGCTTCAAGTCCGCCGCGTAGGTGTCGCGGTAGTCCGGTGAGTGCAGAAGACCATAGACGTAGTGGAAGATGTCGTCCTTGGTAAACGAATCACCATACGCGGCAACGAATCTCGCCAGTGCCTCGTCGGTGATGTTGTCGATCTTCCGGTACCCATCGACGACTTCAAGCACATTGAGGGCGAGCGTCCCATCGTCAGGTTCGTACCGCCAGCGAGCAAGAATCTGACCGGGATTTCCAGCGCCTGGCATTGTAAGATCTGGGATCTCGTCAATTGCGAAAACTGCAAACGATGAAGACCCGCCGGGAGCTGTACAGTAAATCGCATTATTTCGCAGTGCTCCAGGAAACATAAATCTAGTCTTCCCTGGTTCGTCAACGAGGTCCTTTGAAGCATATAGAAACGCCTTGGTATAAGGGGCTCTTCGTACTTGGGGTGGGGGTGAGCGCGACGAGCCGAGGGGTGGCTTGAGCTGGTGAAGGGTCGAGGTCCCTGAGGATCGGAAGGTCTTCTACCTCTTCTGATCTCAAGGACCTCGACGATGTCTGACCCTACGGGGTGCGGGTGTGCCCGCGCATGCTCTGCTGGCTCGTGTTGCGCCCGGTGCGACCTATTGGTCGGCTTACCTGGCCTGCACGTGACCGATGTCGGCGAACGTGACTACGGGCTGATCGTGACGGTCGAATCACCGGCTGGGCTGATGGGCTGTGCCGCCTGTGGGGTGGTCGCCGAGAGTCATGGCCGTCGGGTTCACGAACTGATCGATGCGCCGTCGTTCGGGCGGCCGGTGCGAGTTCGATGGCGTAAGCGGACGTGGTCTTGTAGCGAACCTTCCTGCGGGACGAAGGGTTTCACTGAGCAGGACGATCGGGTCGCCGCGCCGCGGGCGCTGCTGACCACTCGGGCGTGCTGGTGGGCGATCCGCCAGATCCGCCGCGAGAACGCCTCCGTGCAGGGCATCGCGCGGCAGTTGGGCACGACCTGGCGCACCGTCTGGTCGGCGATCAAGCCGCTGTTGGAAGCGATGGACGCGGACCCGACCCGGTTCAACGGCGTGAGGACCTTAGGCGTGGACGAGCACATCTGGCACCACGTATCCACCATCAAGCGGGGACCCAAAGAGCTGACCGGGATGGTCGACCTGACCCGCCACCAGGTCACCTCCGGGAAGAACAAAGGACAGTGGCGCGTCCGGGCCAGGCTGCTGGACCTGGTACCCGGCCGATCCGGGGTCGTGTACGCCGACTGGCTCAAGGCCCGCAACCACACGTTCCGGGACCACATCAAGGTCGCCACGCTCGACCCGTTCCAGGGGTACAAGAACGCAATCGATGACGAATTAGAAGACGCTACAGCCGTATTGGACGCTTTCCACGTCGTCAAGCTTGGTACTGACGCCGTCGATGACGTGCGCCGCCGGGTGCAGCACGACACCCTCGGACACCGCGGCCGCAAAGGTGACCCGCTCTACTCGATCATGACCATCCTGCGCTGTAACCCCGACCGGTTGACCGACAAGCAGAAAGCCCGCTTGACCGCGGCCATCAACGCGCACGAGGCACACGAAGAAGTGTCCATCGCATGGCAAGCCGCCCAGCAACTGCGTAGCGCCTACGCCGCCGAAGACCTGGCTACCGGACGCACCATCGCCACCAAAATCCTCGACTCCTTCCCCAACTGCCCGATCCCCGAGATCCGCCGTCTCGGCAAGACCCTCAACCGGTGGAAAGAAGCATTCCTGGCCTACTTCACCACCGGCCGCGCCAACAACGGAGGCACCGAAGCGATCAACGGCCTCATCGAACTCCACCGCCGCGTCGCCCGAGGCTTCCGCAACCGTCACAACTACCGGCTACGCATGCTCCTCATCGGCGGCGGACTCACCCACCCCGAACACCTACCCCCACCGCAGGTATGAAGAGCCGTATAAGGTCGATAGAAGGCCACCCGGACCTGATCACGATTGAGGGAAAAAGATTTTCCAATCGAGGCGAGGCGAGACATCCTACGCGACCAGCTGACCTGATCGACCGGTGGCGCCGATCCATCTAGCAACTTCGATTTTTCGTTGAATACATCGATTGTTCTCCCGACGTTTGAGATGAGCTCACGCTTAGAGAAATTCCATACCCATGCATCCCGCTGCGATTTCACACCATTTGATATTACTGAGAACAATGAATTTTTTGCTACACCGGTGGACACGGGAAAGAAATGCTCGAAATCATCGCGCCTTTGATTTAGCCAGTCACCAAAACCGTTGGGTGTAATATCCCTGACAGTTAACCCCACTACAGTTCTTGCCTCAGCGACAGCGGAGAGCGGGAGTGTCCGGTTAACGGTGTAACTGGCGTTGTTCATTTTAGAGGTTCTCCGCTGCTGGCATGCGGTCGGCGAAGGTGATCGCGAACGCGTTGAGGGCTGGTTTCCACCGCATGGTCCAGCGTGCCTGGCCAGTGCCCTTGGGGTCCAGCGACCTGGTCACCAGGTACAAGGTTTTGAGCGCGGCCTGTTCGGTCGGGAAGTGGCCCTTCGTGGTGACCGCACGCCGGTAACGAGCATTCAATGACTCAATCCCGTTGGTGGAGCACAAGACCCGGCGGATCTCGACGTCGTAGTCCAGGAACGGCACGAACCGCTCCCACGCGTCGCGCCACAGCGTCGAGATCGCCGGATATTGGGCTGCCCAGGTCTCTTCGAACTGCTCGAACGCCGCCCACGCCGCATCCCGTGAGGGTGCGGTGTAGATCGGTCGTAGGTCTTTGGCCATTTTCTCCCAGTACTTCTTGGAGGCGTACCGAAACGAGCCACGGATCAGATGGATGATGCAGACTCCCGCTGTCAACCTGGGTGGGTGTGGCGGTGGTGGGTAGTGGGCAGGTGGGGGCGCCGGCGAGGCTGGGGTTGTCTTGCCGGTTGGTGGTGCTGGTGGGGTTATGCCGCGGGTGCTTGGTGGTGGACGCGGGTGGGGTCGAACGGTTCGTGGTCGGTCCAAGCGCGCCACAGGATCCGGGTCCAGCGTGCGCCCAGGCCGCGGTAGGCGCGGTAGCGGCCCTGGCCTGCGTTGCGGGCGTGTTCATAGACGTCGCCTGACCAGGGGTCTTCGCGGGCGGCGACGGTCATCCACCAGTCGATGCTATGCCGTAGTCGTTTGTTCGCGGCGTACCGGAAGCGGACTTGGCGGGTGCGTCCGGATGCGCGGGTGACCGGGGCCAGGCCTGCTTCGGCCAGCAGGGTTGCGGCGGTGGGGAATCGGGCTCTGTCGTCGCCCATTTCCCCGATCATGGTCGCGGCGATCACGGTGGCGATGCCGGGGAAGCTGGTGAAGACTGGCCCGTCAGGGTGTGCGCTGACCAGCGGGGTCAACATCGCGTTGTACGTGCGGATGTTGGTGTTGAGCAGTTCGAGTTGATCGACCAGCATCAAGGCTGCCGTGTGCTTTCCCGTGATCGTGCCGTCAGTTGCGGTGAGTAGGTGCGGACGTAACCGGTCGCACAGGGCTGCTGGCTCGACGCGGCCGGTGTAGCCGTGTCGGGCGCAGAATCGTCGCATCCGGTCTTCGGTGACCCGGGCGGCTGCCGCGGGGGTGGGGTAGTCGCGGATGAACGCCAGGGTGATGTCGCGGTCCAGGGAAGAGAACAGGTGCAACGGCGCGGGGTGGTAGGCCTCCAACGCGGCGCGGAGCCGTGACTCCACGGCGCGTTGCATCACGATGACTCGTTCTCGGTCCCGGGACAACGCTGCGATCTGAGCGGTCAGCGCGGATGGCCGGCTCAGGGGCCGCCAGTGCACGTGTTCATGGCGCAGGGTGTCGGCCAGGACGAACGCGTCGAAGGCGTCGGATTTGGTGTTGGCAACCCGGTATCGTTCCCGGGCCCGAGCGGAGATCTTCGGCGAGATGCAAAACACGCTCTCACCACGGTCAAGGAGGTGCTCGACCAGGATTCCCTCGGCCCGTTCGATGGATACCCGTAGGACTCCTCGAGATGCGAAAGCGTCCAGAAGCCGGTCGATTTCGGTGAACCCGGTTACCGGGTCAAGTCCCTGGTAGTGGTGTAGCGGGGTGCGTTCTCCTTGTTGAGGTTTTAGGTGGTGAGTTGGGGTAGGTGATCAGCTCCGATCTGGGGTTCGGTGCCGGGCGTGGGGGTGATGCGGCATCGGGTGAGGATGTCGAGGCCGAGGTAGCGGCGTCCTTCTGCCCATTCGTCGGTTTGCTCGGCCAGGACGGCTCCGACCAGGCGCACGATCGCGGCCCGGTGGGGGAAGATGCCGACGGAGTCGGTACGGCGGCGGATCTCCCGGTTGAGGCGTTCGGTGGGGTTGTTGGACCAGATCTGGGTCCACACGTCTTTGGGGAACGTGGTGAACGCCAGGATGTCCGCGCGAGCAGCGTCGAGGTGGGCGTGCACGTCGGGCAGCTTCTCCTGGACGTAGTCCAGGAGCCGGTCGAACTGGGCATGCACGCTGGCCGTGTCGGGTTGGTCATACACCGAGTGCAGCATCGCTTTGACTGCTGGCCACATGCTTTTCGGTGTCACGCTCATGAGGTTCGCGGCGTAGTGCGTGCGGCAGCGTTGCCAGGACGCGCCGGGTAGGTTCGCGCCGATCGCTTCCACCAGGCCGTGGTGGGCGTCGGAAGTGACCAGTCGGACACCGCTCAGGCCGCGGGCGACCAAGTCGGCGAAGAACTCCTTCCACGCCGGCCCGGTCTCTGAGGTGGCTACCCGTAGGCCGAGGACTTCGCGGTGGCCGTCCCCGTTGACACCAGTCGCTAACAAGGCGACGGCGTTGATCACCCGCCCGCCTTCACGCACTTTCATCGTGAGCGCGTCAGCGGTCACGAACGTGAACGGACCCGCATCACTCAAGGGCCGGTGCCGGAAGTCCTCGACGATGCCATCGAGATCGGCTGCCATCCGAGACACCTGCGATTTCGACAGTGAGTCGATGCCCAATGTCTTCACCAACTTGTCCATCCGGCGGGTAGACACCCCGGCCAGGTAGCAGTCCGCGACCACGGTGATCAACGCGGACTCGGTGCGTTTGCGTCGTTCCAGCAGCCACTGGGGAAAGTAGGTCCCGGTGCGTAGCTTCGGGATCGCGACGTCGATTGTGCCGACCCTGGTGTCCAAGGGCCGGTGACGGTACCCGTTGCGTTGCGCGGACCGCTCGGGTGAGGGACGACCGTACTCGGCGCCCACGACCGCGTCAGCGTCCGCGGACAACAACGCGTTAATCACCGTTTGCAACAGACTGCGCATCAGATCCGGACTGGCTTCGGACAAGGCCTCGCTCAGCAAGCTGGCAGGGTCGACAATATGTGGTGCGGTCATCGTGATGACTCCATTCGAGAGTGCAGTGAGACGTTCACTCGAAGGATCACGCGGTGGCCGCACCCACGTCCACTACCAGGACGATCACGGCGACCGCGCTACACCACTATGCGGGACTCAACTGGTTACCGTGTGTTCGATTCTTCGTTGGACCTGGATCGTGCCCGTGTGGTCGACGACGCAGATCTGGTGGTGGGTGCCGCCCCAATCGATGCCGGCGAACATCGCGTGCGGATGTTCTGCTTCGGTGGTGACCATGCTGCTCCTTCCGGGAACTTCGGGTCGCCTGATGCCGTATGCGCGGCGGGCTCGACTGTTCGGAACCTCATCTCGGCGCTCAACCCGGAACGGGTAGGCGCTGCTCCCGCTGGCCAATCATGTCGAGCCTGCCCCGCCACGGGCGGACGGGTCTGCGTGTGGACCTCGAGGGCAACTCGTTTGAATCGGTCCTACCCGCGACGGCGCAGACAACCAGCGGGACTATCCCGCCACACCCATGGTGCATAGATGAGGTCTGAACCGTGGCGAGTGGGAAGACCGTGTTCGCGCTGTCGGGCAATCCTTTGAGGCCGTCACACACGATGAAGAACACGTCCGTGACACCGCGGTTCTTCATTTCAGCAAGCACACTCATCCAGAACTTCGCGGACTCACCGTGCCCGGCAGTACCGGCCCACAACCCCAGGACGTCACGCCGGCCCTGCAGATCAACACCGATCGCGGCGTAGAACGGGCGGTTACCGACCTGTCCATCGCGGACCTTGACGTAGATCGCGTCAATGAAGATCGCCGCGTACACCGGCAGCAACGGTCGAGCACACCAGTCGGTCATCTCACCGATGACACGGTCGGTGATCACGCTGATCCGGTCCTTGGACAGGCTCGCGCCGTACACCTCGGCGAAGTGCGCGCTGATCTCACCAGTGGTCAAACCCTTGGCGTATAACGACAACACGATCGTGTCGACATCACCCAGTCGGCGTTGCCGCTTGCGGACGATGACTGGGTCGAAAGAGGCGTCGCGGTCGCGGGGCACCTGGATCGTGACCGGGCCGACGTTGTCGGTCAGCACGGTCTTGGTACGGGTCCCGTTGCGGGAGTTGCCGCCGTCACGGCCCGCCACGGCGTGCTTGTCATAGCCCAAGTGCTGGTTCATCTCCTCATCCAAGGCAGTTTCCAACACCGTCTTGGTCAAGAGCTTCAGTAACCCGTCCGGACCGGTCAGATCATCACCACGAGCACGCGCGGCGCGCACGAGCTGCGCGATCATCGCCCGCTCCGAGGGCATCACCACCGCCGCAGACTCATCCGCCGCGGCAGGTATCGGCGCAGCCTCATCGGCACGAACAGGGACAGCATCATCTTCAAGCGGCACAGCCGCCAGTGTTTCGGTCATCACAAACCTTCCCCGCCAACCACGGTCGGCGTGTCAGGCCAGTTACACCGTTCGCCGGACAGTCCCTCAGAAACCGCTCATCGAGAGTCAGCGTGATCGTCTATCGAGACGGGTGCACCCCTCGCTGGTCGACCTTGAAGGTTTTGTGCTCAGGTAAGTGCTGCCCAGCCGGCGAGAAGGAGATAGGTGATGACCTCTAGGTGCTTTTGAGCGCGACGGATCTTGGGCCGGTCTCGTAGGCGCCCCCCGATTGCATCGGAGGCCAGGGCAAGGGCGATATCCCAGACCGCTCCGAGGAACCAAAAGATCGCGCCGAGCAGCAGCATTTGCACCGCGGCAGGACCGCGGCCGGGGTGCACGAATTGGGGAAAGAGGGCGAGGAAGAAGATCACCATCTTTGGGTTCGCTAGCGCGACCACGAAACCGCGGCCAGCGCCGCGCAGTCCCTGTCCGGCGGGCAAGTGCCCCTGGGACGGTTCCGGCGGGTTGTGGTCTCGGCCGCGCAACGCTTGCGCCGCGAGCCAGATCAGGTACGCGACTCCTGCCCACCGGATGAGTGCATACACCGTCGGCGAGGATGCCAGCAGCGTCGCTAGTCCGGCGGCGGTCGCCACGACACGCACCGCCGAAGCGGTCTCCACACCGGTGACCGCAGCCATTGCGTAGCGGCGACCCCTACTCAACCCGCAGCTGAGTATCAACATGTTCGATGGTCCTGGGACAAGAACTACGCCCAGACACACGACGAGGAACATCAACAGCGTGGATGCGGTAGGCATGGTTCCTGTCTAGTGCCTTGCAAGCACCAATAAAAGCGCAACATTATGGTGCCCAGAGTAAGGAGGACTGATGCTCGATTTGCTTCGCCTACGAACCTTGCAACGCTTCGGCGAGTTCGGCACGATCAGCGCCACCGCCGCCGCTCTTGGATACACCCCGTCCGCGGTGTCGCAACAACTAGCGGGGCTAGAGCGCGAGATGGGGACCGCGCTGATCGAACGCACGGCCCGCTCTGCTTCCCTCACTCCTGCTGGCCGCGCACTCGTAGCACGCTCGAAAGATCTTCTCGCCCTCGCTGAGGACATCGAATCGGAACTAGCGCACTTGGCTGGCACCGTTACCGGCAGATTGGTCATCACGACCATCCCCAACCTGGCGGCCGTCGTCGCAACGAGCCTGATCAGTCTCCAGGCGGACCACCCCGGTTTAGATCTAACACTCAAAGAGAGCAGCGCGGAGACCGCGCTGCTCGACGTCACATCGCACCGCTCGGACTTAGCCGTCATCGACTCATGGGCATCCCCACCGGCATCACCCCCAGAAGGACTACGCCCCTACCTGCTCCACACCGACCCCATCCACCTGACCTACCCAGCCACCGCCGGCCGTTACAACGCCCCACAGACACGTGAAGAACTCGCCCAACTCATCAGCAGCCACGTGTGGATATCCGCTCCGCGCGGCCACGGATCTCGAATCGCAGGAGACCACTTCCTCGAGCAGCTACAAGCCGAGCCCCTCCGGCGGTGGGAGTTCGAAGGACTCCTGACGATCGCCGACCTCGTCAGCGCCGAGGCAGGCGTGGCACTACTGCCCGAACTCGTCACCCGCGCCCATCAGGAACGCCTAGGCCGCACAACCCTTCCCCGGCCCATGAACCGCCGCCTCACTGCCGTGACCCGACATACCGCGCAACAACAACCCGCCATCACCGCCGCGATCAGCTCGATACGCCACTCACTCCGCAACCCCAGCAACGAACCGCACAGCTAGACACGCCGCACGTCGTCCGGCGCGACCCACACCCCCTGCACCGGCGCGACTCGTGGATGCCAGAGCTTGACGGACACGTGTCGCTGAGTCCACCGGTCAGGTCGGCCGCGGCACCATTCCTCGCCGTCATCCCACACCAATCGGACCTCGACCTCGATCGGCTCAGGTGCCAGCTTCACTGCCCGCGGATACTTCGGCCAGGACGCATTCAGCAGTCGATCCGGCCCGCGGGGCGGCTCCATTCCCGGACCCTGCGCGATTGACACCTAGCCGTCAATTCCTCGCCGCAGGCGCTCCAGCGCCGCTCTCGCGTCGAGCCCGCCGAAAACGTCGCCGACACTGGCCGGCGGCCGATCAGCCCCAACCTCATCGAGAATCTCGGGCTGCTCGCTCGATTCGGTGAGCACGGGTTGAAGCCACTGATTCCGCCGGTCGACCGCCTCGACCAGACGCCGGTAAGCGTCGGAATTGCGGGGCGCCGCCAACCAGGCTGTCGCAGCGATCGCGACGTCATGGTCATGCCAGGAGGAATCTCTGGCGCCTGCTCGGGTCACGTCAGCAGTCTCACCAGGGTCTGTGTCGTCGCACAAGCCCAGCAGTGCCCGCAGGTCGACCCGCTGCGAATCTGTCACGTTAGCGATCCCCCTACTGAACACTCCGCGACCCGATCCGATCATCACGACCCTGCGAACGGACCGAGGCTCGGGAGGGGCGAAAACCTCTTATCGAGAGTATGCGTCGCGTGGGGTGCGGGCAGTGTGGATGATCCGAAGACGATCCCTCTAGCAAGCGGTTGAGGCGGCGGTCATGGCACGGATGGCGTGCACCGACACAATGGCGATGTGTTTCCCGTTGAATTTTCCGATCCGGACGGTGTGCGGTGGGCACCCGAGCGACCGACAGGCACCGGCGTCCTGGTTCTTGCGGGCTCCAGCGGCCGGATCGATACCGATCGAGCGCGGATATTCGCTGAACATGGATGCTTGGCGGAGTCGACCCGATGGTTCGGTGGCACCGGCCAGCACACCAGCCCCTGGGAGATCCCACTCGAAACGTTCTTTCAACGCATCGACTGGTTGAAGACTGAGTGTGACCGGGTGTGGGTCGCCGGTACCTCGTTCGGGTCGGAAGCGGCACTGCTGGTCGGCGCACTGTCTGATGACGTCGCGGAAGTCATCGCGTTCGCGCCCTCTGACGTCGTGTGGGCCGGCTACGACGGCGACCGCGAAACATCGCACTGGACACTCCGCGGCCAGGCACTGCCGTACGTGCCGTTCGACTGGAACGAGCACGTGGCACAGACCCCGGCCCACTTCCGACCCTTGTACGAAAAGTCCTGGAGCACAGCAGGACACGCTGCCACCACCGCGCGAATCCCAGTGGAACATATCAACCGCTTAGTGCTGGTTGCCGGCGGGGACGATCAAGTCTGGCCCAGTGTCGCGCACGCCCAGCGAATCGTTGCGCATCGTGCACAGGCAGGCCTCGTGACCCAGCTGATCGTCCATCCTCACGCTGGGCACCGCACCATCCTCCCCGGCGAGCACCCAGTCACAACGGGCGCGACCATGATGCGGGGTGGGAACGAAAACGCTGATCGCGAACTCGGGTCTCAAGCATGGCCCGTCATCCTGAACGAACTCACCACAACCCGTTAAGGACCAGCACTTCCGCTGTCTCGACAGAGAATGCTCAATCGACGACGAGTTTCTTGTCTCTGTCGGTGCTAGGTGGAACGGGCAGAACACCCGCAAAGTCGTGCACGACCTGATCCCCCCAACAGGTCAAAACTGTTTATCAAGAGTCAGCGTCGCAGGAATTGCGGATAATTGGGACCGCACAAGAACAAGACGAACAGTGACGCGAGCAGCGTGACATCCCGTTTGCTGACCCTCGACTGGTGCCGTCTGAGCAGGACGAACAACGACCCGACCACGGACGCCAATCCCATCAGCGCAGCGACAAGAGCGGTCGTACCCAGCGCATCTGCGGGAATCAGCGCCACCAGTGAGACGACCAGACTGTTCACGAAGGTCGTGAGTGCAGCTTGGGCACGAACCCGATACAACTCCGGCGGGATGGCGGCCGCAGCGGATTTGTCGCCGGCGACGGAAACCGCGACGAAGAGCAGACCGATGAGCGCACCGGCCACCCCAGTCGAACCGAGAAAGAACTCGTGCAGATTCTCAGGACTCATGTTGCTCACGCCCTCCGGCTGATCGCGATCGCGCCGCCGAGGGCTGATTTCCCCGTGCTCCCCATCGGGCCATCATTCCGCAACTGCGTCGACACCCGTTGCGGCCTCCGAGGACGACCTCATCGCAGGGTCGCCGCAAGTTCGTTCGGGGTGAGCTCGCGATCGGCATAGACCAGGCGAGTAGCCAAGATTCCAGAAGGCACCCGCCCGCACGGTGCATCCGCAGTGCCCGAGCATCGCGGAATCGTCCAGCGTCCGCACGATCCACATGCCGAAGCCGTCGTTCGCCCAGCCGTCGATCCAGCGCTGCAGCATCACTTCGGTCGTCGCCGGTTCGGTATGCCGATGACTCGGGTAATGCGTCCACACTCGCGGGTCGCTGTAGATGGCGAACAATTCGGCCAGGTCGCTGTGCCGCGGACGATCGAGCGAGAGCCGTGCAGTGCGCATGCGTGAAGGCTATGCCGCAGCGCTGACACTCCCCACTAGCCGCAGCCACTCCGACATCACTCTGCAATGCCCCAACATGTGGGCCATTGCAGAGCAACTGAAAGAAAGCTGCTTTGCTGTAATACCGCTGAGCGGCAGTATGATCTACGTATGACAACGTCGCCCGCCCCGCGTTACGTCGGCGTCCAGAGCCGCGGCACTGTTGCGCTCCCGGCCGACATTCGTCGGCGGCTTCACCTGGACGAACCGGGCGCGCAGTTGGAGATCACCGAGCGCGCCGACGGCGTGATCGAGCTACGCCCGGCCTTGCCTGTCCCCGCAGATCAGCGGTGGTTCTGGGCCGAACGCTGGCAGCAGCGCGAGCGCGAGGTCGATGAGCACACCTCAGCGGGCAACGTGACAGTTCACGAATCCACCGATGCATTCCTGAAGCACCTCGACGACCTCGACTCCGAGTGAAATTCGAAACGACTGCTGCGTTCGACAGCGACTACAAGCGACTGAAACGTGAGCACGCTGCCGCCTTCCGAAAGGTCGTTCAAGAGAAGTTCGCGCCGGCATGTGATGCCTTCGCCCAAGACCCGGCAACGCCATGGCCGCAATCGTTGCGCATCAAATCCGTGCGATCGGCTCCCGGCATCTTGGAGATGACGTGGTCGTTTGCCAGCGCGGACGGCCGAGCGACGGTCGAACTGATCACCGTCGATGGTGAACTGCGATGCCGCTGGCGACGCGTCGGCGACCACGATGACTTCACCTCGCCCTGACGAGGCATTGGGGGTGATCGACCGCGACAGCGCTCGTCAGTGTGCGATGCGCCCGGCGACGTAGACCTTCCGCAGCGTGCGTATGACGGTCCATGTCGTCCGCTCACCCTCGTGCAGCTGCACGAGGGTCCCGGGCCGCAACGCGAGCGTCGTGCCGTCCTCGAAGGTCACCGAACCCTCTCCCGCGACCACCAGGAAGCACTCGTCCTGCTCGACATCGGTGACGATGCCCGGCGTCATCTCCCACAGGCCGATGTCCAGGCCGTCGTCGGCGACAGCGTCGCCATCACCGTCACCGCCGAACTCCGTGTATGCCGCAGTCGGCTCTCCCTGCACGACGCTCGTGCCCGGCGGACACGACTGCGCCAACTCGCCCGCAGTCACATCGGGAACGTACAACCGCTGTCTCATCGGAACATCCTCACGTCATACGTCTCGGTCGGTGGCCGGTCGGGGTGCGCTGTCACGCACCGGCCGGCACACGCTCGGCCACCAGCAGACCGGAGCGCATGGCCTGCTCGGTGTCGACGCCGGGGCCGAGGTCGACCAGGTCGCTGAACACCGGAGCATCGGCTTCGCCCTTCTTCAGCGTGCGCTTGGCCAGCGGGTAAAACAGCAGGCCGAGCACCAGGATCACGATGCCGATCCAGAAGGCTGCGGGCTCCTGGGTCAAGCTGCTCCAGGCAAGCCAGATCGTGAAAACCGTTGGAAAGACGACCAGTCCGACAGCTCCGAGCATTCCGCCGGGCACGCGGTAGGGCCGCGCCATACCCGGCAGTTTGCGGCGCAACGCGATGAAGGCGGCGAACTCGAGCAGGATCGCGGCCATGTTCGTCAGCACATCGGCATCGACCAGCGCGGAGAAATCCATCGTGCAGAAGACCGCGAAGATGACGCAGGACAGGATGATCGCAGCTGCGGGTGTCTTGTGCTTCGGGTGATCCTTGGCGACCCACTTGGGCAGATAGCCGTCGGCCGCAAGCACCCGCGGCACGCGTGACCCGCTCATCAGCAACGAGGAGAACAGTCCGACCTGTGCGATCATCACGCCGATCGACAGCACCCAGAACAGCCACGGCCCGGCGAGCAACCGGGCGACATTCGCGAAGTCGCCGTCCTGCCAGTCAGCGTCGTTCTTGTGCAGACCCGACCCGAGCGCCGCGATCATCGGCAGCACGTAGCTGATCGTGATCAGCGGGATCGCAATCATCAAGGCCCGCCGGAAGGTTCGCCGTGGCTCGTCGACCTCGGGCAGCACCGTCGACGGGTTCTCCCAGCCGATGTAGTTCCAGATGACCACACCCAGGCAGGCGCCGAAGGCGTTGAAGTTGCTCTGCCCCGGCAGCGTGAACGGTGACGTGGCGTCACTCCACGTGCCGTGTTGCATGATGTGCACGATCCCGTAGACGGACAGCACCGCGAACGGCAGCAGCACCACGACCATCAGCAACAGCGAACTGTCGCCGACAAGGCGCGACCCGCGAATGTTCAACCACGCCAACGGAATCATGAAGGCCACCGCGACAACCCAGTGCGTGTCGATGCTGAATTGGCCGTTGAAGAACGAGAACCACACGTGCCGACCGCGGGACACGCCGCCCCAGTAGTTGGCGAGGTAGTCGGCGAAGACGATCGGGTAGAGCGCGGTGTCCAGGAAGCTGTTCATCCACTGCCAGGCACCCTCGGTGAAGGCCGCGAATTTGCCGAGACCGACCTTGACCCAGTAGTAGTACCCGCCTTCCACCGGCAGCGCCGAGCCGAGTTCGGCAGCCATCAGCGAGCATGGGATGCCGAACAGCACCGGGATCACCAGCAGCATGAGCATCGTCATGCCGGCGCCGCCGCTGCTGACGCTCTCCTCCAGGCCGAACGGCCCACCGGACACGCTGAAGAAGATCAGGCCGACCAGCGGGAGGGTGCGCACCTGACGCTTGAGCACGTCGACCGAGCGCAGCGCGGCCCCACCATCACCTGCGCCGGCCGGACCGGACGTCGGGTGCGCGGACTTCTCCACCGTCATGAGTCGAATCCCAACCCGAGGCGATCCAGCGAACGCAGCCACAGATTGCGCCGGCCCTCATGCGCGTCGGCCCGCGCGAGCGCACCGCGCGTCAGCTGAATTCCCGCATACGCCAACGGTTCTGGTGGGAACGGCAGTGGCTTGGTGCGCACGATCGGAGAGCGGGTGACCTCGGTGTCGCGGCCGTCGAGCAGGTCGAGCATCGCCTGCGCGCCGAAGCGCGTCGCGCCGACACCGAGGCCGGTGTAGCCGAGGCTGTACGCGACCTTCCCACCGGCAGCCGTCCCGGCGAAGGAGAAGAAGCGCGTGCACGTGTCGATCGCGCCGCCCCAGCGGTGGCTGAACCGGATTCCGGCCAGCTGCGGGAAGGTCTGCACGAAATGACCGGCGAGCGTCTCGTAGGTCGCGGGGCGGTCGTCATACTCGGGCTTCACCTGACGACCGAAGTGGTAGATCGCGTCGTACCCGCCCCACAGGATGCGGTTGTCGGCGGTGAGCCGGTAGTAGTGGAACTGGTTGCCGCTGTCGCCGAAGCCTTGCCGGTTGCGCCAGCCGATGGATTCCAGCTGCGCGTCCGTGAGTGGCTCGGTCACCAGCACGTAGTCATAGACGGGCACGGTGAACAACCTCAGCCGCTTCAACAAGGGCTGAAAGACATTGGTGCCCAACGCAACCCGCTCGGCACGTATGACGCCGTGGTCGGCTCGCAACTCGACGGTGGACGATTCCGCGTTGAGCGATCGGACGGGGGTCTGCTCGATGATCCGCACGCCGAGCGATTCGGCGGCGGCCGCCAGCCCCCAGGCCAGCTTCGCCGGGTCGAGCATCGCCACACCGGTCTTGTCCCACGCCCCACCGAGGAAGGTCGGCGAGTCCAGCTCGGCACGTATGGCGGCGGCATCGAGCACGTCGTCGCCGTCGCCCAACTCTGCCAACTGGTACGGCTGTGTTGCGACGTCGACTTCGCCGGTCCGCTCGAAATCGCAGTCGATGCCGAGGCGTTCGACGGTGGCCTCGATCGCGTCGAGGTTCGCCATACCGAGTCGCTCGATCTCAGGCATCGCGGCCTCACCGAAGCGGGTCGCGCCGTTGTCGTAACCGTGCGTCAGGCTGGCCGCGCAGAATCCGCCGTTGCGACCGCTGGCCGCCCACGCCAACCGGTCGCCTTCGACCAGCACGACATCCCGCGAGGGGTCGGCCTCCTTGGCCAGCAGGGCCGTCCACAAACCACTGAATCCGCCGCCGACGACGGCCAGGTCACAGTTCAGGTCGCCGGTCAGCGGTTCGCGCGCAGCAGGTCGCTCGGCCCGGTCGAGCCAGAACGGAATGCGTCGCGCATCGCGGTACATCGCTTCGTAGGACACGCGAAAGTCACCCTCTTCATTGGGTTTTCGTTCGAATGGGTCGCAGGGATCAGGCCGCGATCGGGTATGCCGACAGGCCCGGGCGGGCTGCCCGGGTCACGGCATACACAAGGTCAGGCGTCGCAGAAGGAGTCTGCGACGTCGAGCGCCTCGTCGAGGATCGCCAGACCCTCGCGGACCTCGGCCTCGGTGGTGGTGCACGGCGGCACGACGTGGGTGCGGTTGAAGTGCGTCATCGGCCACATGCCGCGCGCCTTGCAGGCAGCGGCGAAGTCGTTCATCGGCGTGGCGGCGGCACCCGAGGCGTTGTAGGGCACGAGGGGTTCGCGCGTCGTCTTGTCCTTGACCAACTCCACCGCCCAGAACACACCGAGCCCGCGGACCTCACCGACAGACGGGTGCTTGTCGGCGATCTTCTCCAGCTCCGGGCCGATCACATCGGTGCCGAGGAAGCGCGCATTCTCAAGGATCTTCTCGTCCTTGAAGATCTCGATCGACGCGACCGCCGAGGCGCACGCCAGCGGATGTCCTTGGTACGTCAGGCCGCCCGGGTAGACGCGGTCGTCGAAGGTGCTCGCGACGACGTCGGACACGATCACGCCACCGAGCGGCACATAGCCGGAGTTCACGCCCTTGGCGAAGGTGATCAGGTCCGGCACGACATCCCAGTGATGCACGGCGAACCACTCGCCGCACCGGCCGAAGCCGGCCATGACCTCGTCGGCGATCAGCAGGATGCCGTGCTCGTCGCAGAGCTGTCGCACACCTGCCAGGTATCCCGGAGGCGGCACGAGGACACCGTTGGTCCCCACGACCGGTTCGAGGATGATCGCGGCGATGGTGCCGGCACCTTCGACCATGATCGTGTCGCGCAGGTGCTGCAGCGCACGCTCGGTCTCCTGCTCCGGAGTCTGCGAATAGAACGCCGACCGGTAGGGGTACGGCCCCCAGAAGTGCACGATGCCCGGCACGGTGAAGGGCTCGGTGCCCCAGCGCCTCGGGTCACCGGTCAGACCGATCACCCCGTGCGTCGCGCCGTGGTAACTGCGGTATGCCGCAAGGACTTTCGGCCGTCCGGTGTGCAACCGCGCCATCCGGATGGCGTTCTCGTTGGCCTCGGCTCCACCGTTGGTGAAGAACACGCTGCGGAAGCTCGGACCGGCCAGTTCGGTGATCAGTCGTGCGGCCTCCGAGCGCGCATCATTGGCGAAGGCCGGCTGGATGGTCGCGAGCTTTGCGACATACTCCTGGATCGCCGCGATCAGCCGCGGGTGCTGGTAGCCGATGTTGACGTTGACCAACTGCGAGGAGAAGTCGAGATAGCGATTGCCCTCGTAGTCGGTGAAATACGAGCCCTGCGCGGACGCGATCGGCAGCGGGTCGATCTTCGCCTGCGCGGACCACGAGTGGAAGACGTGCGCCCGGTCCAGGCTGCGGACCTCGGACTCCTGGGTGGGGATTCCGGCCAACGGGTTGCTCATGGTGTGCCTTTCGGGTTGCGGGCCGTACGACCGCCGCTCGGCGACGACTGGTGGAGGTGGTGGCGACCTCAGCGGGTGCGGGGGAAGCCGAGATCGACCGACGATGTCGCCGGGTCGGGCCACCGTGACGTGACCACCTTGCCGCGCGTGTAGAAGTTGATGCCCTCCGGGCCGTACATGTGGGTGTCGCCGAACAGCGAGGCCTTCCAGCCGCCGAACGAGTAGTAGGCGACCGGCACCGGGATCGGCACGTTGATGCCGACCATGCCGACCTCGACGTCGAACTGGAACTGCCGCGCCGCGCCGCCGTCGCGCGTGAAGATGGCGGTGCCGTTGGCGAACGGGTTGGCGTTGATCAGCGCCAGGCCCTCCTCGTAGGTGTCGACGCGGACGACGTCGAGCACCGGCCCGAAGATCTCGTCGGTGTAGACGCTCATCTGGGTGGTCACGTTGTCCAGCAACGTGGTGCCGAGGAAGAAGCCGCCTTCGGGCAGGTCGCCGGTGCGTCCGTCGACGACGACCGTGGCGCCGGATTCCTCTCCGGCGTCGATGTATCCGGCCACCTTGTCACGGTGCTCGGCGGTGATGAGCGGACCCATGTCGGTGCCTGGCTTCGTGCCGTCGCCGACGACCAGCTTCGGCAGTCGGGTGGCGATCGCGTCGACGAGTTTGTCGGCCACGTCACCGACGGCCACGGCGACGGACAGCGCCATACAGCGCTCACCGGCCGCGCCGTATGCCGCTGACACGATCGCGTCGGCGGCAACGCCGAGGTCGGCGTCGGGCAGCACCAGCGCGTGGTTCTTGGCGCCGCCGAGGGCCTGCACACGCTTGCCCGCGGCGGTGCCGGTTTCGTAGATGTACTTCGCGATCGGCGTCGAGCCGACGAAGCTGATCGCCGCGATGGACTCGTGGGCCAGCAGCGCATCGACGGCGTCCTTGCCGCCCTGTATGACGGTGAACACTCCGTCGGGCAGCCCTGCCTCCTGCCACGCCTTCGCCAACCAGAGCGAAGCCGACGGATCCTTCTCGCTGGGCTTGAGCACGAAGGCGTTGCCTGCGGCGATCGCATTGGCGCACATCCACAGCGGCACCATGGCGGGGAAGTTGAACGGGGTGATGCCGGCGACGACGCCGAGCGGCTGACGGATCGAGTAGACGTCGACCCCTGAGGCGGCCTGCTCGCTGAAGCCGCCCTTGAGCAATTCCGGCACACCGCAGGCGTATTCGACGTTTTCCAGGCCGCGGGCGATCTCGCCGTGCGCGTCGGCGAGCACTTTGCCGTGCTCGGCGGTGATGATCGCGGCGAGCTCGTCGGAGCGGTCGTGGAGGATCTGCCGGAAGGCGAACAGCACGGCGCTGCGCTTGGACAACGACGACAGACGCCACTCGCGGGCGGCCTCGGTCGCGCTGCGGACGGCATCGTCGATCTCGGCCGGCGTCGCGAACTCGAGCGCACCGGTCTGCTCACCGGTCGCGGGGTTGAACACGGGGGACGTTGTCGCAGCGTCCGACGTGACGAGATGTCCGTTGATCCACTGCCCGATGCGCTCAGTCATAACCGCAACGTACGACATGGTGACGCGCGACACAATGCCTATTTTGATCTGTTACAAAACTTCTTGATCGTGGGTGCATCGAGATGTATGACGGTGCCGGTCCGTCGCTGAAGTGCGGTGAATCCGCGTCATACCGGGCGATGTGGCTTTGGTGGTCGGCGATGCGCAAGATGATGTGAAACTGGCGCGTCTTCACCTACTGTCATTTTTTGCCACACGTTGTACTGTGACGAAATGTTCGACGCAGCACGCCTCAACCTCACCGAGCGGACCAGCCGCGGGTTGGCGGACGCCGTGCTTGCGGCGATCCGCACCGGTGACCTGCGCGAAGGTGACGTGCTGCCACCGATCCGCAGCCTGGCCGGGGACCTGCAGGTCTCACCGACGACGGTGAGTTCAGCATGGTCGCTGCTCACCCGATCCGGCGCCATCGCCACCGACGGCCGCAGGGGCACGCGGGTGGCCACCGGCACCCATCGGCCCAGCCGTTACCGGCGCGCGCTCGAGTCGGGCAACTCCTTCACCCTCGACCTGTCGACGGGGGTGCCTGACCCAGAGCTGTTGCCGGACATCACGCCCGCGTTGCAGGCGCTACCCGGCCGTGCCCGCCCGACCAGCTATCTCGACGACCCTGTCCTGCCGGGCCTGACGCAGGTGCTGCTGTCGACCTGGCCGAGCGCCATCGAAGCTGTCACCGTCGTCGACGGGGCAATGGACGCCATGCAGCTCATCGCCGACACCCATCTGCGTTTCGGCGATGTGGTGCTGGTGGAGGATCCGACATTTCCGCCGATCCTCGACATCCTCGACTCGATCGGCGCGGTCGCCCACGGTGTTGCGATCGACGAAAACGGTCTGTTGCCAGGCGCTTTGGCGCAGTCGTTGACGCGGTTCCGTCCCGCCATGGTGATCCTGCAACCGCGTGGCCAGAACCCCACGGGCGCATCACTCACCGCCGAGCGCGCCCGCGAGCTCGCCGACACTCTGGGCTCGCATCACGCGCTGATCGTCGAGGACGACGCGACCGGCGACGTGGCCAGCGCCGCCGCGGTGAGCCTCGGCGACTTGCTGCCCGACCGGGTGCTGCACATCCGCAGCTTCTCCAAGTCCTTCGGTCCGGACCTGCGACTGGCGGCCATCGGTGGTCCGGCCGCTCTGCTGAACCCGATCATCGACCGGCGGCTGTTCGGCCAGGGGTGGACCTCCCGTCTGCTGCAGTCACTGCTGCTGACCCTGCTGACCGATGACGCCGTCGCCGCCCAGATCGCTTCTGCCCGCTGTGAATACGCCCGCAGGCGTGAGGCGTTGGTCGACCGGTTGCGGCAGCACGGTGTCGAGGTGCACGCGCGCGATGGCATCAACCTGTGGCTGCCCGTGGTCGACGAGGCGGCGGCGATGGTGCGCTTGGCCAGTCGGGGCATCGGCGTCGCCTCGGGCACACCGTTCACCGTGCGTGCGGACGCCACATCAGCACACGTCCGCGTGACGACCGCCTCCCTCGCCGACGATCACGATCGCGTCGCTGCCGAGCTCGCCGCCGCGGCGGCCGTCGGCAACAGCGCCGGATTCCGTTGATAACCAGACAGATCCGCTCACGTCGCGCTCTCGCGCGCCTTGTTGAATTTCCTTTGACTTCATTGCATTTCACGGCTCAGAAAGGCCCGTCATGCCATATCAATACATCAACGGCCGGCTCCGAAACGGCTCCGCCGACGAGACCCTCGAACTGATCGACCCGTCCACCGGCATACAGCTCGACACGGTCGACGTCGCGAGCGCCGACGATGTCGAAAGTGCGCTCGAAGCCGCGCGATCGGCATACAACTCGTGGTCGCGAGTCACGCCCGGCGAGCGCGCCGGGGTGCTGAACAAGCTCGCGGCGTTGCTCGAACGCGATGCGGAGGATCTCGCGCAACTGGAGTCGCGCGAGGCCGGCAAGCCGATCCGGCTGGCGCGCGAGTTTGACGTGCCGGGCACCATCGACAACACCTCGTTCTTCGCCGGCACCGCGCGCAACCTGGAGGGCAAGGCGACCGGGGAGTATGCCGCAGGCACGACCAGCAGCATCCGTCGCGAGGCCGTCGGGGTCGTGGGATCCATTGCGCCCTGGAACTATCCGCTGCAGATGGCCGCGTGGAAGGTGCTGCCTGCGATCGCCGCCGGCAATGCGATCGTGCTGAAGCCGAGCGAGCTGACGCCATCCACGACGCTGCGCTTCGCGCAGCTGGCGACCGAGGCGGGGCTGCCCGACGGGATCTTCAACGTGGTCACCGGCCCGGGAGCCACGACCGGCGCGACGCTGATCGCGCATCCGCAGGTCGACATGGTGTCGTTCACCGGGTCGACGATGGTCGGGCAGCAGATCATCGCCGCGACGGCAGCGACATCGAAGCGCACCCACATGGAACTCGGCGGCAAGGCGCCCTTCGTCGTTTTCGACGACGCCGATCTCGAGGCAGCCGCCCATGGTGCGGTGGCGGGTTCGCTGATCAACACCGGTCAGGACTGCACGGCCGCGACCCGCGCCTACGTGCAGCGCCCGCTGTATGACGCCTTCGTCGCCGCGGTGGGCGAGTTGTATGACCGCGTCGTCCTCGGCCCGACGGATGACCCCGCGACCGACCTGGGGCCGCTCATCTCACACCAGCATCGCGACCGGGTGGCTGCGATGGTCGACGCGGCACGCGCCGCCGGATCCACAGTTGTGACAGGCGGTTTCGCGCCCGAAGGGCCAGGTGCGTACTACCGGCCGACGCTGATCACGGGTGCAGCGCAGGATTCGGACATCGTGCAGAACGAGGTCTTCGGACCGGTGCTGGTCGTGCTGACGTTCGACACGGATGACGAAGGGCTGGCTCTGGCGAATGACAGCCGTTTCGGCCTGGCCGCATCGGCGTGGACCACCAATGTGCACCGTGCGCTGCGGGCGACCCGCGACATACGCGCCGGCGCGGTGTGGATCAACGACCACATCCCGATCGTGAGCGACATGCCGCACGGCGGCTACAAGCAGTCCGGTTACGGCAAGGACATGAGCCAGTACGCGCTCGACGAATACACCAACGTCAAGCACGTCATGTTCGACACCACCGGCGATGCGCACAAGGACTGGCACCGAACGATTTTCGCCATGCCGTAGATTCTCGTGTCCGTACTTCGGGTGACACGTTTGCCCGAAGTACGGACGAGGCAGAAGATGCGGACAGCGACTGTCGGCGCGTCGAATCAAATGGTCAACCCGCAGTCGTGTAACCGCTCAATATCCATTCATACGATAGACGAATAAAATCGTCAATACTGCACAGATCGACGCAATTATGTCAGACGTAACGATTATAGCTAAGTTTATAGTCAAACATCCTGGCGCGCTTCATTATTAATTCGTTTTCTTTCTATTGCATCGCGCCTTTCCTTGGTGAATATCGCCTTTGAATCCATGATAATCTTGTATATCTCTGACCCAGGGAAATAAATCTCGTGAAAATTACTGTTTTGAAAGGCGCGATGACAGTCAGTGGGATGCCGGCGATTAACACCACGGCATCGATCGCCATCCCTTACCATGGGCGCATTTAACAACCACTGAAGAGACAGCTGATAAGTACCACGCTCATGCAGGTTCAGCCTGCGAAGGCGCGGCTGCATCGAGTTCACTTCGAACGTCGTCAAGGCGAAGGCTCCATACTGGCCACGGTGGGTCAATCGGGTCGAGCTCTTCAACTTCGTCATCGACCATCACGACGCCTTCACCGGCAGCCTCATCCCAGTACGCAACGGACTTCCCGTTTCCATCCAAGCGAACTCGGATGTAATCGCCATCGTTGCCCGCGAAGTACGTTGCAACGGCCGCCCGCTGGAGGAGATCACGCATCAACTCAACGGTCAATTTTTCAACCGGCGGGTGGACGATGAATGTCACCGATCGGTAATCACGGCCAGCGCGCCGGACGCTTTCTACTCGCCACCCAGCAGCCGAGGCCGGCAAGCCGACGCCAGCGAGGACAAAATCGAAGAGCTCGCGCTCGGCGTACCATTCGGCCAGTTGAGTGAGCTCATCGAGCACCATGAGACTCATGCTCGGATCACCGGCGGCTTCGGACACCAACACCGCGTCAAGAGCGAACTCGGAATCAGTCAGCAGGTATCGCGTCACATTGCGAAGCGAAGTCCATACGTTTTCTGCGTCCTCGTAACCGAGCGCACTGACAAGGCCTCGCAACGTCTCGGCTCGTGACTCACTGTCCTTCAGGATGGTGCGGACAACATCGAGTGTCTCGGTATCGAGGCCCTTGGTCACCCCGCCTTCTTCGCACGTGCCCCACAGAAACTGCCACGTTGCGAGCAGGGCTGCGAGTGCATAGCGCGGCGAAACGGCCTCTCTTTCGAGCAGGCGGGAGAGGATGTGGTTGAAGATCACTGCGTTCGTGACGGCGACAACCGGCCCTAAGTCGTCAACGAAGCCACTGTCCGAGAGCGCGTCGCCGTAGCGCCGAACGAAGCGATCGAACGCCATCCTGGTGCGGGTGCTGACCGGTAACCGATGTCTCGTCAGTTCATCCTCGAGCTCGTCGTCGGTGGCTTCGTCGTTCGCGTCCAGGCCGACGTCGCCCTCATGCGCCAGGTCGTCATCGTCGCTGCCGGTGTCTGGTGACGAGATTCCGAGGTCACCTAGCCGCCTGGCTATGGCCGCGAGTATCACCTGGATATCAGTTGGCGCTGTCCCCGGCGCACGTCCACGAGGGTTGTATGCGCGGTATCGGGGATCGCGACGGACGCGCTCCCAATCGAGTTCGTCAAGACGAACGACATCCCCACTATCGCTGCCGCCACCACCGTCGTCAGCCGTCTTCCCCGGCGAGGCAATCCGCCATGCGGCCTCACGATCGATGATCAGTGTTTGGTCCAGCTCGCGAAGTAGGTCGTATAGCTCCGCGTCTTGATCAGGGAGGGTGCCGACACGGGGAAGTTGCTCCCGTTGCCCTGCAATCTTGAGGCGATGTCGCAAATCTCGGAGGTGATACGGCCACATCACGCTGCGCTGGTCGGCATCGCCGTCGACGTAGACCACCACACGCCCACCTTCTGCAAGACGATCAGCCGATCTCTTGGCGAGGACAAATGTGGCCATGTTGTCGTCGATCGTGACGGAGACGACCTCTAGCTCGTCCCCGGCGTCATCTTCAAGCTGGAACTTCGAGGTTAGTGGCACGGCAGCCGAAAACGTGACTGCCAGCTGGTTACCATCCAACCTGCTCCACAGGGCAACGAGGCCGTCGATCACTGCCTCGTCGTCAGGCGCGACCTCGTGTATTGAGAGCCCAAGAGAGCCGAGGTTCGTTACTGGCTGCCGCTGCACGTGTGCATAGATTCCATCGAACGCGCCGCGCGCGCCAGCAGAAATGATGCCTGCCTCGATATTGCCTGCGGCGGTTGTTCGGAGCAAAGCCGATCGTGAGAGGTTCGCCGACCCGGTCAAGAGCGTCTCGCTCTTGCTGTGGATCAGATGTACCCATTTCGCGTGCAGGTATGTGGATGGTTCGTCCACTACGTCTACGAGCTCGACTGTCCGGGACGGGTCCGCCCCGAGAATTCGTTCAATGCTCGTAGTTTCAGCGGATGTTGCGTGGGTGACCAGGAGGCGAAGCCGCTTCGGTTGGAAGGTTGTGAGCAACTGGTCGAGCGCCGCGCAGTCTTTGTCGTGAAATGGCGCATGTACGACCATCTCTAGAACCGGGTCAGACGCCGCGTCACGCAGCTGTGCGATGAGCGGGCGGTCGAAGTTGTTGACCAGGGAGGCCTGGGCGGGCACCTCGGACGGGAGCCACGTTGAGTTGCCCCAGGCCGTTTGAAGCAAATCGATCGCAGGAGGGTCGATGTGTTTGCGGTCGGCGAGAGAGTCGAAGAAGGCCCTAGCAGCGGTGAACTGTTTGAGGTGTTCGGGCTGGTCGTCGTCGTATTCGTACACGTGCCAGAGTTCGCCGGGCGACGCGTACCCGTCGTAGCTCAAATTGCCCGACCCTGCGATCAGCCTGCCACTGGTCGGCCCAAGCAGAAGTATGACTTTGGCGTGGGCCGCATGCGGGTGCCGTATTGGCGCCGCCACGTACGCCTTGTTTGCCAACCTGTGCCGTTGCCCCGTCCGCGCTGCCTCCTCCAGGCCTCGGAGCAGTTGTTGGCCATCGGCCAGGATGATCCGGAGCGGAACTTGCGCGAGTTGGCCCATCAGGCGCGACTCGAAGAACGTCAGATTCGCACCGAAGGTACTGATGATGGCCGTCGTCCATTGGCCCTGAAGCAGTTCGGGGACGACCAGACTCGTACTTTCAGTGCGGCCCGCGCTCATGTTGTCGCCGGCTTCTCGACCTCGAACTGTTCGGAAGCGGCCGCGAGGGCACCAGCTGGAAGATCACCGTCGACGAGCAGTGCCCGGCCCGACCGGGTCAGCTTCCTGTTCGACAACGCAAATGGCGTCGCCCAACCCAACTCATGAACCATGGTGCTGAGCGCTCCGAAACGACTGTCGTTGAGCCGTACCGGCACGTCTTGTGGGAAGAAGCGAAGGCTGCCACCGACTCGACGAAGCCGGTAGGTGTCGTCGGGCAGCTTGGCTGCTGCCACGCGCTCGTGTTGGACGATGACGAAGTCCTGGATGAGCCACTGCAACAGCTCAGCCAGGGTCGGGTTGCGCAGCATGCGCTGATTCAGCAGATGCATGAACCTGGACATGCCAATGCGCAGCGCGCCGCCCTCAGCCAGGACGAGTCGCTCGTCGATGAATTCGGCGGCGCGTTCTGGTAAGCCGAACCGTTCGCGAACGAGAAGTAGCAACGCGAGCAGCGCGACAAGTGTTGCTCCGTCGTCGACGTCGACGTAGCGACAAGCCTCGTAGAGCGCGTGTTCATCGCGGGTCTCGTCGCGCGGCCACGGAGCATCTGCAGACCCGGTGATGTCCAGGCCGTCCTTCAGCTCCCTCAGTAGGTCCCCGGCGGCGGTATCGGCGGTGACCGATGGCAATTCCAGGTTCATGTCAGGGTTGTGGGTCCCGTCGTTGATCGCGTCAGCGACGAGTTCCCATACGTCTTCCAGCGGCATCGGAGTCAGGCCAGCCTCGGTCTCATCGAGACCGCGGCGTGTAACCCACCGCAGGAGGCGGTTGAACACGAACGCGAAGTATTCGCGCCCTTGGTACACGCGCCAGCGTCGGGCGACGTCGAGCAGTTCAGGTCGTGGCGTGTACTCAGGTCCGCCCAAGGTGCGGAAATAGATGAGTTGTCGAAACGTGTCCTGGTAGATCGGCCAGGCAGGTGCGCATTGGCTCAGATCCAGCAGGAAACGCAATGTCTGACTGCGGGAGGTTGTCTCATCGGAAACTCCAGAATGAAGGAAGAGGTCCTGCAGCAGAGGGAGGTCGTAGTCGGTCGCGACTTGAAGTTGACACAGACACGCCGAATTGGCGAAGTCGACCAGGTCATCTCGCGGGATGGGGTTTGTGGGGTCGCTATTGAGGGCGACCATGAGCCGGGTGCCAGCGATAGCGCGGCGAAAGGCGTCAGCGAGGGCGCGCCCGGTGGGCGTGGGCGCGTCGAACGGGAAGCCGTTGGAGGGTCGCGCGACAATGACGACGCCGGTCTGCTCCATCGCGGAGCGGTAGTACAGCCCGTAACCGCCGAGCGGCTCCTTGATGTAGTCGAATCCGGGATCGAACATGTCCTCGTCGACCAGTGGTCCAACGCGTCGGCTTCCGACAACGTTTGCCAACAATGTCCCGTGCTCGGGCGCCTCGCAGACATGACACGACATGGCGAAGAGGGCTTCCCGCGGGCGGTAAAAGTCTGTGAACGCTCGCCGTGTGCGCGGAAGTTCACGGACCCAAAATTCGTCGAGCACCCACGAGTAGAACGACCAATAGCGTGGATGGACAGTCAACACGTTTATGCCCGGCGATAGGGCCGGAAGAATCCGGTCGGAACTGACGGATCCGAGTCCGAGATGGTCTTGGCCAGACTTCGGGGCGAAAGCCCGGACACCCCAGGCGGGACCTGTCTGGTCCCAGCCCCACCCGGTTCCCTTGCCTGTCGCCGCGGGCATCAGTAGTACTCGCGGATGTACTTCAGCGCCTTTTCGAAGACGTCGTTGTCCCGGATCTTGAACTGGACGTACAACGTCTTGCGCAGCGCCTGCCGAACTTCCTGATCTCCGCGGATCGTGGACTGCCAGCCCTCGAACCTAACAGCCCTGACGACCTCGTCGATGCGGTCGACGACATTGGACACGATGATCGGTGTGTGCTCGCCCTTGAGCGCCTCGAACAGATCGGTGAGCGCGGCCCTGCCCTTCTCCTCCGGTGGGACATCATTGGCTTCCTTCTCTGCAGCGACGGTGTCACGGGCCAGTTCGAGGAGCTCACGCAGGAACTCCAGGCTGGACTGCTGGATGTCGGCGTACTTGTCCCGCAACGCGTTGAGGCGTTGTCCGAGTTCGATGAAGACGGGGTTGTTGAGGTGGCGTGCGATGCGTGCGGTGATCTGCTTCTCGATCTCTTCGACCGGCACATCCTGGCGTTTGCCAGTCATCAGGTCTTCGATCGTCTGCGCATCCAGCACGATCGTCTCGTCACCTTGCGGGATCTCGACCTGAACGTGCTCGTTGATCAGGTCGATCGTCTTGGCACCCAAGGCGTGCCACACCAGCCGGCCCGAGATATCCGACGGACGCACGGACTCGTAGACGTCGGTCAGCCACCGGTAGTCGTCGCGGTACGGCGCGAGCATCGGGTCCGGGCTGAGCGCCTCCCACAATTGGGAGACGACACTGTAGGCAAGCCCGAAGGCATCCTTGGTGGTTTCATCTGCGATGGCTGACTGTGCCTGCACCAGTCCTTCGTAGCCGCCAATGGTCCGGTCAACGCCGGGGAAGAACGACAACGCGGTTTCCATCGTCAGCGCGAGTTGCTTCTTCAACTCTTCGATGTTGGAGATGACCTGTTGCACTGACTTCTCGTCGAACGCCAACGACTTGGCCACGTCGTCGAAGATGCCCAGGTAGTCCACGATCAGGCCGTGCGTCTTGTCGGGTGGGTAGACGCGGTTGGTGCGGGTGATCGCCTGCAGGAGCGTGTGCTCCTTCAACGGCTTGTCCAAGTACTGACAGAACAAGATCGGGGCATCGAACCCGGTCAGCAACTTGGAGGTGACGATAATGACCTTCAGCGGGTCCGCCGGGTCGTTGAACCGGGCCAGCACCTGCTCGAGTTCGTCCGCGCCCGGGGTCCACGGCGCCCAATCCGGTGAGCCACCACGGGATTTGGACATCACGATCGTCGACACATCCGGCCCGAGGTGCCGGTCCAACTCGGTCTTGTAGGCCACACAGGAGGCCTTGTCGTAGACCACGACTTGCGCCTTCAAGCCCAGCGGTTCGACCTTGGCGCGGAAATGCTCGGCTATGTCCGCAGCGATCTTCGCGATCCGCGATGGTGTCTTGATCAGCACCTCGATCGACGCGGCCTTCTTCGACAACGCGATCTTGTCCGACTCGCTCAACCGCTCCTCGGTGGCCAGCTCGTCGAACGCTGCGTCGATCGCCTCCTGGTCGATGTGCAACTCCGACAGTCGCGGCTCGAAGTGCAGCGGGAGGGTGGCACCGTCGCGGATCGAGTCGTGGAAGGTGTAGCGCGACAGGTAGCCTCCTGCGTCCTCCGGTGCCCCGAACCACATGAACGTGTTGCGGTCGCGCTTGTTGATCGGTGTCCCGGTCAGGCCGAACAAGAACGCGTTCGGCAACGCCTGGCGCATCTTCTGCCCATAATCGCCCTCCTGTGTCCGGTGGGCTTCGTCGACCATCGCGATGATGTTCTGCCGGTCATCCAGCACACCAGGTGCCTCACCGAACTTGTGGATCGTGGTGATGATGATCTTTCGCGCCCGCTGACTCAGCAGGTTCTGCAACTGGGCACGAGAGTCGGTGGAGACCAGCCCGGGCACGTCCGAGGCGTTGAAGGTGCCGGTGATCTGTGTGTCCAGATCGATGCGGTCAACCACGATCAGGATCGTCGGGTTGGTCAACTCGGCCATCGCCCGCAGCTTCAGCGCGGTGAACACCATCAGCAGAGATTTTCCTGACCCCTGAAAGTGCCAGATCAAGCCCTGCTTCACTTTGCCGAGCAGGACTCGTTCCACAATGAGGTTGGTTGCCTGGAACTGCTGGAACCGGGCGATGATCTTGATCTTGCGGTGCTTCTTGTCCGTCGCGTAGAGGGTGAAGAACCTCACGAACTCCAAAACCGCCCGTGGATTCAGGACACCTTCGACGGCTTCACGGACCGTGACCAGCCCGATCTTGGCGGGCGCGTTCTCGTCAGTTGTGTCTTCACGCCATGGACCCCACAGCTCAACTGGCATCCCGACCGTGCCGTACCGAAAGTCCTTGCCTTCGGTGGCGAAGGAAAAAACGTTGGGCACGAAGAACTGCGGGATGCTCTGCTCGTAGTCGTCGTGAATCTGGGCTGCAGCGTCGATCCATGTGTATGCCGGCCGGATCGGCGTCTTCGCCTCACCGACCACCAGCGGGAACCCGTTGCACCACAACACCAAGTCGAACCGCTTCTCCAACCGGCCAAGCTTGAACGTCACCTCCGTCGACACCATCCATTGGTTTGACGAGTTGTCGTCAAGGTGGTCGTAGTCGATCAGACGAACGGTGGTGTGCTCACCGTTCGCTCCGAACGGCATCGACTTCTGACCCGTCAACCAAGTCATCAACTCCTCGTTGGCCACCACCGGATGCGGTGTCGTGCGAGCCGACAACAAGATCGCTCGCAGGTTGTAGATCACCTCGTCGGCCTTCGCCGGCTCGGACTCGATCTCCGGATTCAGCCGGATCAGCGCCTCCTTGAGAGCTCCCTCCAAAAGCACCTCGTCCAGACGACGTGGCAACTCGCTGCCCGGAACGAAATGAACATCGCTCGACCTGACCACGTCCCGCACGAAATCGCGCACTGAATTCGCCTCGTTGAACTGCGCCATCAGTTGCCCCCAAATATCTCCGCAAGAAACGACACCCGTAGCTCTGCGAGTTCGTCAGCTTCCGAGCGCAATTGGTCCCGCGCTTGGTCGATCGCGATGACTTGAGCAACCGCTGACGACTGGTCCTGCACGGGCAAGTCTGGAAATGGTTCAGACGTGACGAGGCCCTTTGACAGATTCTTCTGAGCTGCGCCGACGCCCTTACCCCTCAGTTCCTCCTGCCGTGAACGGAGCCAGCAGTATAAGAAGTCTGGGTCGACCTTGGACTCGTCGGCGACGAGGGCCAGGACTGCCTGATTCGTGCTCATGGGCCTCGCAATCCGTCCGACCTGACCGCGCGTCTTACCGTCTCCGTACATGGCGACGACCACGGCGCCAGTCGGTACCAACCACGCTGCGGAGTTCTCAAGCCCGTCTGCAGAGATCGACTCAGCGGTGGCGTGAAGCCCATCCCCTGTGACCTCTCCCGACTTCAGCCATGGGATCTCTCCTCCGTAGTAGGCCTTGTTGGAACGCCGAGGAGTCGCGCCACTCCTGGCAGTCAGCACAACGTCGCCAACCGTGACGTACGAAGTCGCCTCAATTTCCATGAGCGGTGTTTGGCATCTGGTGAGTGGCACTTCGGTGTCGATCACTGCCATCCGGTGGCGCTCGATGGCCCAGAGGAGGTCGGCGATGCGCTTCTGCTCGTCGAGGGGTGGGAGGTCAAATTCCTGAACCTTGAGGTCGCGCCAGTTCACGGTTGGTGACAGCGAGCCAACCGAAATGGCGACGGCACGGTCGAGGAAGTAGTCGCTCGACAAGAACACGGGCAGGAAGTCCGGGTACATGGAGTCGGCGCAAGCGCGAAGCACGAGTGCATGCGCGGAGCAGATGCCTTCGAACTCCGCAAGCGCGACCTTCTTCTGGTACGCGCGGCGCCTACCGAAAATCACGTCACCGCTCTGAAAGCGCAGCTTCTGCGCGGCGACCTTGTCCGGTGTGTCCCAGCGCCGGACAGTCATGGCCCCTGGGTCGAGGTGCTCCAACCCGACGTAACGATCAACCCCAGCTGCCGACGGGTCGTCGACACGATCGGTGATGCTTTCAATGACGTCGCCGAACACGACTCGCTTCCAACTCGACTTGTCGATATCAGGAGTCACGCGGGCGCCTCCGATCGGAGGCGCGTGAGAATGTCGGCGATGGCCGCCTCGGATTCGGTGGCAGCGGCGCGCCAGTTGGCGACGGAGTCAGTCACGTGGACCCGGTCGCGAACATCGGCAGTCTTCGCTCCAGTGACGTACAGCGGGATGGCCAGGCTGTGGCCCCTGAGGGCGATCTCGTCAAGCGTTGCGACCGAAGCAAACCCATCGACGGCACCGAAATCCCGGTAGGCGTCGAGGATCTTCTTCTGGTGGGTCTCGCGGAGAAAGGACTGCGCTTGTTCGCGGGCGACATCGTTGACCGCGTTGATGAAGAGAACCTTGCCCTTGTGCTCGGCCGGCTTGGTAGCGCGGAGTGTGACTACGACGGCTTCCATCGGGCTGTTGTAAAACAGTCCGGCTCCGAGGCCGAGCACGCATTCGAGAAGGTCGGACTTCACGAGTGCTTCGCGCAGTGCTCCTTCTTCTTGGCGGAACAGCACGCCATGGGGAAAGAGGATCGCGGCGCGACCGGTCTTGGGGTCGAGACTCTTGGCGATGTGTTGGAAGAACGCGTAGTCGGCTCGACCCTGCGGCGGGACCCCCCACCTGTTGCGGTCGTACGGGTCCTTGGCGAACTTCGCGCGGTCCCACGCCTTGATGGAATACGGCGGGTTGGCCAGGACGATGTCAAACGTTTCGAGTCCGCCTGTGGCGTTCAGGAACGCGGGCCGGGCGAGGGTGTCTCCGTGGGCGATGTGTCCGTCGGTGATGCCGTGCAGGAACAGGTTCATCCGGGCGATTGCGGAGGTGCCGTAGTTGAGTTCCTGCCCGTACAACCGGACGCTACGCCACTCCTTCTCTCTCCTCTTGAGCTCCGCCACGGCGGAGATGAGCATGCCGCCGGTACCGCAGGTCGGGTCGTACACCGACTCGCCCGCGTGGGGTTCGAGCATCTGCGTCATCAGGTGAACGAGAGTGCGGTTCGTATAGAACTCCTGCGCGGTGTGACCCGAGTCGTCCGCGAACTTCCGGATCAGGTACTCGTAGCCATTCCCGAGTTCGTCCTCAGGCAAGTTCGCGATGGTGAATGTCTCGGTGGAAAAGTGCTCGATCAGATCGCTCAGAGTGGAGTCGGGCAGCAGGTTCTTGTTGCCCCAGTCGCCGTCGCCGAACACGCCCGTAAGCGTGTCGGGGTTGGCAGCTTCGATCTCACGAAAGACCATCTTCAGGGTTTCGCCGATGTTCTGCGACGTCTCACGCACGTCGGACCAGTGGCATCCAGCGGGGATGACGAAGCGGTGATTCTCCGGTAAATCGGCCAGTACCTCATCGTCGTAGATCTTCAGCGCACCCGCGTGCTCTTCGTCATACACGTCCGAGATCCGCTTCAAGAAGACGAGCGGGAAGATGTACTGCTTGTAGTCACCGGCGTCGATCAGCCCACGGAGCACGACCGCTGCACCCCACAGGTAAGTCTCCAACTCGCGTTGAGTGATCTGCTTGCTCACGCGATCTCCCCCAGTCCCCACTTCGCCAACTCTGCTTCTAACCCCGCCCGGGTCTTGACTACCTCGCCATGCGCCGCCTCGAGGTTAGCCAGCGCGTCGGCGAGTGAGAGTCTCTCGCCGGTGTCGACCGGTGAGACATACAGAGGGATGTTGAGGTTGTAGCCGTTGCCGGCGATCTCCTCAAACGACGCAACATGTGCGAGGCCCTCGACGTCGGCATACCCCTCGTAGACGTCGAGGATCTGCTGGGCATGGCACGGCTCAAGCGTGTTCTGGTTACGACCGCGCTTGAACAAGGTCTCACCGTTGATAAACAAGACCTGGTCCCGCCGATTCGCTGGCTTCTTCGTCCGCAGAATGAGGACACACGCGGCCAGGCCTGCCCCGTAGAAGAGATTGGGAGCGAGTCCGATCACCGCCTCGACAGCACCGCTCTTCATAATGTCGGTGCGGATGCGTGCTTCGGCGCCCTGACGGAACAACGCGCCCTGCGGGAGAACAACTGCAACTCGGCCCGTTGCGTACTTCGCAGAGATGAGCATGTGTTGCACCCATGCCCAGTCGGCGTAGCCCTTCGGTGGCACCCCGCCAAGGTCGTTGCGGCCCCACTTGTCGGTTGCCCAGGCAGTTTCACCCCAGTTCTTGAGTGAGAACGGTGGGTTGGCGACGACGCAGTCGAACTGCACCAGATGACTGTCGTCCGCGTAGAACGCCGGGCTGCGGAGGGTGTCCTCGCGAACGATCCGGAAGTCTTCGACGCCGTGCACCAGCAGGTTCATGCGGGCGATTGCTGAGGTGGCAAGGACCTTCTCTTGACCGTAGAGCTTGCCCCACAGCGTCTTGGGGCTACCGCCGGCGGCCTTCACGTGCTCAATGACCTCGATTAGCATCCCACCGGTGCCGCAGGCCGGATCGTAGATGGTCTCCCCTTCTTGCGGGTCGAGGATGTTGATCAGCAACGCGACGACGGACCGCGGCGTGTAATACTCACCCGCCTTCTTGTTGGACTGGTCCGCGAAGCGCTTGATCAGGTACTCATACGCGTTGCCGAACACGTCCGGTGTTACGTTCGCGTTGGACAGCGTCTTGGTGGAGAAATGCTCGATCAGGTCGGCGAGCTTGCGGTCGGGCAGCTTGTCCTTGTTGGTCCAGCTGGCGTTGCCAAAGATGCCGTAGAGGGTGTCAGGGTTAGCCTTCTCGATCTCTCGGAACGCGGTCTGCAAGGCGGTGCCGATGTTTTCTGTGCGGTTGCGGATATCCGGCCAGAGGTTTCCCCGCGGAATCGCGAATCGGTGGTTTTCTGCGAATCCTGCAAACTCGTGGTCACCATTCGACTCATCGAGGGCTTGCGAATACTCCTCGAGGTAGACGTCACTGATCCGTTTGAGGAACATCAGCGGGAAATGTACGACTTGAAGTCGGACTGATCGATGCTGCCCCGTAGCAGATCTGCGGCCTTGCCGAGATAACTCTCCAGCTCGGCAAGACTTATGTGCGGCGCGGTCACTTGGTCCCCTTCGTGGCCTTCTCAGCATTGTCCTGGCTATCGCCGACATCGCCTGTCGAAGTGTCAGTCAATGACGCACCGTAGCGGAGGGCTTCGAGCAAGGAGGTCGCCGTGTTGCTGGCGCCATCGGCAAGGCTTTTCGCCCGCGACTGCAACTGTGAAAGATTGAGCAGCGCGTCGACCGCGGCACGTTGATCGGCCAACGGCAGCATCGGAATCTCCAGATCGAGGAGCCGCGCTCGTTGGACGGTACTGCCACCTCTGAAGCGGTCGTTCCAAGGGCCCGCAAGCACCGCACAGAGGTACTCCGCGGCGAGGGCATCACTGGCAAGCACACGTATGCGGTGGAGGCCGGCCGTCGGCAGATTGCCTCCGCTGGCGTCCACCAGCGCGCGGATGGCCGGGGTGGTGTTGACCAAAACATCTCCGGGCTGTGTCAGGTCTGCGTGATCGATAAACTTGTCGTGCGTCGGTAGCTCATTCATTCGGAGGTCAGTGGCAGTAACGACCCGAGAACGTACGTCGGCCGGAAGCTCCTCAAGCTTGTGCTTGGTTTGCCCGGCACGTACCTCGAGGACTGCCTGATCGATGAGTTCACCAATCGTCATCACACGGGCTGCAGGGAAGTTTGGAACGGGGGCTGCCGATGACCCTGCAGCACGTAGCTCCTGAATCTCCTGGTCGATGATGTGCCAACCGGAGGAGTAGCGCCCTGCTATCTCGGCAGGTTCGGGAGTCTCTGGCTCGACCCAACGGGCAGGCTGAAGAGCAGCGTCGCCGACCAGCACATCAGTCACCGGCACAACACGGTTCGGGACGCCGTCCAATGACGACGGATCGTTCAGCCACTTCGCAACCGAGTCCTCGGGCGCGGGTTCCATCGTCGCGTCGATGAAGAGGACGGCGCCGTCGGCCTGCGTTTCGGCGGGCCGTCTCAGCACCCACACCGCGAGCGGGAGAGCCGTATGCGGCAGCAGTTTTCCGGGCAGCGCGACGATGGCTTCAACACATCCACGGCGAACGAGTTCGGCACGTATCGCTCGTTCCTGACCTCCCCGGAACAGCGGGCCATTCGGGGTTACCACATATCCGCGGCCTTCGTCGGTCAGGTGTGCGATCACATGCTGCAACCACGCCATATCAGCTGAGGCAGCCGGTGGCGGACCGGCGACAAAGCGACGATCCGTCAGGCGATCCGCATTCGTGAGGCGGAGCCCGAATGGTGGTTCCGCGATGATCGTGTCAGCACGGAGGTCGGGGTCGACATCCTCGCCAACGACATCCGTGCACGTCAGTTCGAGCTCCACATTCTGAAGCGCGGCGCGTTGAGCAGCGATCGTGAGCGCTCGCTTGTTTACGTCGTGCCCGATCAGACGCTCTGGTGTCGCGCCGAGGCCAACTGTCGCGAGAAGTGCCGCAGCAATGCCACACGCCGGGTCGTACAGAGTCTTGGGCCTTCTGGCAGCAGCGAGGTTGGCAAGAAGCTTCGTCGTTCGGGACCCGACAAATCCGAAGTCTGCGCCCATCTTGATTTGAGCTCGAGCAAGGCGCTCAAGCGCGAAGTCCGTGACATCGGCGAGTTCCTCAGGCGGGACCGTCGCGAGAACCCTCTTCATGTTCACGACGGGTTCGGCAGTGACCCGCGGACGAAGAGACCGGGTGTCTCCACCTGTCATCTGCTCAACCGCAACAGCCAGCAGAAGCTCCACCAACTCCTCCGTCGTAACTTTTCCCCGCAAGAGGTTCATCGCCGACCAGACGGCAAGCCGTGCGTCACCCTCACTCGGGCTGTACCCCCGGGCCCGAAGGTAGGCAACTGCGTCCTCTCGAGAAAACAGGGGCTTCGACGCTGAACCGCTGACGCGACCGGGGAACTCCTCGTCTCGCTTGCGCCAGTTACTCACCGCGGCTCGCGACACCCCAGCCATGTCGGCCATGTCGCTGGGGGACACAAGGCCTCCGGATGAACTCTTCACGCCACACCTCCGAATCGCGCCGCGCATGCATCCACATACACAGTTTTACCTGCAGCCATTCGCAACTGCCGCGAACAGCTCCCGATCCGCGTGAGAACAGTGACCGAAACGCCAGCCGCACCCAGAGCGGCAACAGCATCGGCGAAGATGGCATCACCAGATGCGAGGACCACCTCGTCGAACCGCTCCGCGATGCGTTCCTTGTTCAGCACTTCCAAGAGCGCGAGGTCCGCACCGTCCGGGCCCGATCGCACGACGATGCGACATCCCGGCCAGCCCAGGTACGTCGGCAACACTCCAATGTGGCTCACGCCAATGACGACCTGATCGCATCCGGCCAAGCAGATGGCTTCGTCGATCGCGTGTTGCGCCAGCGCGGCCTCTGCCTCGTCGATGACGGCGCCACCAATCTCGTTCTCAATGTCAACCAGGACGAGTCGCCGCCCTCGCAGTGCACGCTTCTTGAGCGGGAGCGCTTCCGCCATTGCTGTGTACATCGAATAATCCAAATCTCTATGTGAATCCGATCCTCGTGGTCCGGTAGAGGAAGCATGGCATGATCCATTTCGGGTGTCAACATGGAAGTTAGATTCACAGTTATTTGCCTCAGAGATGCATTCACACCAGTGTGGTTGGGTCGGGCCAGCTGCCCGAAGAGCACCCGAACCGCATCGCCGAGGACGTCCCACAGCCCTTGATCAAACGAAAGCGAGGCGCCAGGACCGCCGGTCCGTGTTGGTGCAGTTACGACGTCACCTTGGCGACGGGGGGTTAGACATTGCGGCATACTCCAAGGCACCGCGGGCACACAGGGAGGCCAACACCGTGACAACTGTCGATTTCTACGTCGAGACTGCCGCTGGCGAGAGTCTGCTGTCGTTCCACAACGGCCTGTTTGGGCCTGCGACGGACCTTCTCCACGCGACGTTCCAACTCGCGCAGGCGGGCAAGATGGCACCAACTCGATACAACATCGCGGAAATGAAGTCCGTGGTGACCGGTGCGGTGCTGCGGGAGCTACTCGAATCGGTGCAGTTCAAACCCACGGACCCCTACAACTCATCAACCGCAGATGATGTTGCTTCGGTGCTGGTTGAAATCGATGACGACGCTCCCTACGTGGTCGACGGCCTGGAGGTGTAAGCATGCTCGCGTTGGAGCACTTTGACCTCGATGACGAGGAGAACTATGCGCCGAGCCAGTTTCCGCGGCGCTTGGCCGAGGTGACTGCCTGGCGGCTGTTGACCGAAATGGTTCGCCGGCATCCGGGCCGGTTCTGGATCCGCGACGCGTGGCCGATTGACGGCGTTCCCTATGACTGCCTGGCACTGTGTGACCGCGCCACATTGAAGAGCGTGCTGTACGTGAACCGCACGGGAACCGGTGCGAGCGTCAACACCGAGGGTGGTCCGGTCGTTCGGTGGACTTCAGCATGGGGAGATCTTGTCGAGTCCGAGGCCTCAACCGCGTATCGGTCTGCAGAGTCGTCTGATCCAAACCCGTTCAAGGCAGTGGAGATGCCGATTCGTCAGTGGATCTGGCGACGCGAAATCGACCTCGGCTTGATGCCACCATCGAATGGGCTTCCGGCCAGTACACCCAGCTCGCTCTCGCTGCGATGGATCGCGCAATTCCTTGCGGTTCAGATGGCTTCGGAGTATCCGTGGTATTCCTACAGCGGCAGTCATGACCTGACCGAGCGAACGGCGGACCTGCATCCGCACCATCGCGAATGGCAGGCCGCTCACTCCGATGAGGATCGCCCAAGGGTGTGGCTACTGATCCGCGGAGGCGAAGATCGTGCTCGATATGCCCTCAGCGACGACGGTGACCTGTGGACTCGCACGGAGCACTTCCAGTTATCCAGGGAGCGCAAATCCGGCGCAGGGATGACGCGGTTGCTCGTCCAGACCATCGGTCCCGATCTGCCCTAGCCCGCGGTGTCGCGCTGGTGCGACGCGGATACGGGGACCAGCACTGGATGGTCAGCACTGACCATCCGCGATCAGGATCTATACGAAGATTTCGTCGCTATCACTGCTCACAAGATCGCGATGGATACAGAAATCCCGTGGGAGACCCTCCACGCCCAAAAGCACCGACTGAAGATCAGCGAACTGAAGGGACGTCGTAACAGCAGCGTTGGACGCCGCAGAGCAAGGCACGGACTCGTCCGTCTGATCCCATGATGCTCCGTGACGCCGGGCGTCAACCCGCCGTACGGAGGTAGCGGCCGAAGTGCGGGACGGTGAACGCAATGCGTCCCCGCTCGCCGGAGTAGATCAGGCCCTTCTTCAACAAGGCGTCGCGCGCCGGCGAGAGCGACTGCGGCTTGCGCCCCAGCACCGCCGCGACCGCCGCCGTCGGCACCGATTCCACCTCGTCCCGCTCCTCGACGGGCAACTCACCGGCGGCATCGGCCATCGCACGCAGGTACTCGCGTTCGCCGGGAGTCGCTCTGTCATAACGGGATCCGAAGAATCCGACCGCCAACTCAGCCTCCGCCGCAGGGGCCGCAACAGCGATGTCTGCGGCGGTCACGGGTGTGCTGGGTGCGACATCCCACGCGACCTTGCCGTAGGCCTGGATGAAGTAGGGGTAACCACCGGTTGCGTCATACATTGCGTCGAGGGCGGCCGGCTCGAAGCTGGCGTCCTCGGATTCGGCCGGCGACTGCAGCGCCAGGTCCGCCGACTCGCGCGGCAGCCGATCGATGCGTGAATAGCGAAAAAGCCTCTCGCTGTATGACTTTGACGCCGACAGCACCGCCGGCAGATGCGGCAGTCCCGCGCCGACCACGATCACCGGCAGCGAAGCCTGACTGATCTCGTGGCACGCGGCGCACAACGCGGACACGTCGTCGGGATGCAGGTCCTGCATCTCGTCGATGAAGATCGCGATGCCGCGACCGAGGTCGGCTGCCAATCCGCCTGCGTCAGAAAGCAATTCGACGAGATCGATCTCGATGTCGCCCGAGTCGGCACGACCGGTGACGGCGGGCGCGTCGATGCCGGGGCTCCACTTGTCGCGCAGCTTCGCGCCGGTCCCGGCATCCCGTTGCGCGAACGACTTGATCACGCCGAGCACCTGGTCGACGTCCTCGGTCTGCGCGTGTCCGAGTTCGCGAACCGCCTGATGCAGCGCCGACGACAGCGGCCGACGCAGCCGCTGGTCCGGACGGGCCTCTAGCTTGCCGGTGCCCCACTTGGCGCGAACAGCCGCTGACCGCAACGCATTCAGCAACACCGTCTTGCCTACGCCACGCAGCCCGGTCAGCACGACCGACCGCTCGGGCCGCCCACGCGACACCCGCTCCAACACCACGTTGAACGTCTGAAGTTGCTCGTCGCGGCCGGCCAGTTCCGGCGGGCGCTGCCCGGCGCCGGGCGCATAGGGATTGCGTATCGGATCCACGCGAGGACTGTATGCCGCTTTCTACCGCTCACCTGATATTTGCCTAGCGCCGGCAATCGTGTCGCCCAGCCGGGTGAGATTCCGGGTGCGATCTCGCGACCAGTAGGCGTGGTGTGGCAGAACTGGAGGATGAACAACGACGCGCACTCCGACGACGACAGCTCGGCCGACGAGATCCGGGATCGCAACTGGCGAGAACTGCTCCAAGAACTGCGCGTCACGCAGACCGGTGTGCAGATCCTTGCGGGGTTCCTCGTGACACTGCCCTTCCAGCAGCGATTCGCATCGCTTGAAGTGCGGCAGAAGTGGATCTACGGCCTGGCACTCGCGTTCGGCATCGGGGCGACCATGCTGCTCATCGCACCGGTCAGCTCGCACCGGCTGCTCTTCCGTCACCACGACCGGCAGATGCTGCTGACCCTCGGAAACCGGCTGGCCAAGGCGGGATTGGCCGCTCTCGGCATCACGATGACGCTGGTGCTGATGCTGGTTTTCAGCATGCTCGTAAACTTCGTCGCCGGCATCGTCGCGGCCGTGATCGCCGTGGCGATCTTCGTCATCGTGTGGGTTGCCCTTCCCCTCGGAGTCAGCCGCTCCGGTAGTTGACCCGAACTCGTGCACGCGCGACGGGGCAACCGGCAAACTGTGGACGTGACCGACAACGAGACTCCCGCCATACAGCACGCGCAGCCTGCACCGACCGTCCACGACGGTCGCACCGACACCGGCACCACACCGGGTCTCACCGAAATGATGGGCGGCAAGGGTCTCAAGCTGCCGGACAGCAGCGGAGAAGTGTGGAAGGTCGGCTATCCGTACGACGTGAAGATGACCCGCGGCGAGTACGAGCGGATCAAACTCTCGCTGCAGATCGAAATGCTCAAGATGCAGGCGTGGGTCAAAGAAACCGGGCAAAAAGTGGTCATCGCCTTCGAAGGGCGTGATGCGGCCGGCAAGGGTGGCGCCATCAAACGCTTCACCGAGCACCTCAACCCCCGCGGCGCCACCGTTGTCGCATTGGAGAAACCGACGGAGCGCGAACTCACGCAGTGGTATTTCCAGCGATATGTGCAGCACCTTCCGGCCAGCGGCGAGATCGTGTTCTTCGACCGGTCCTGGTACAACCGCGCGGGCGTCGAGCATGTCATGGGCTTTTGCACCGACGAGCAGTATGCCGAGTTCATGCGCTCGTGCCCGCAGATCGAGCAGATGTGGGTGAATTCCGGAATCACGCTCGTCAAGCTGTGGTTCTCCGTCGGGCGGCAGGAGCAGATCCGCCGGTTCGAGAGCCGAGCGGTCGACCCGGTCAAGCAATGGAAACTCAGCCCGACCGACCTGGCGAGCCTCGACAAGTGGTCGGCATACACCGACGCCAAAGAGGCGATGTTCGAGCACACCGACACCCCGTGGGCGCCGTGGACGGTCATCAAATCCAACGACAAGAAGCGCGGCCGTATCGAGGCGATGCGATTTGTGCTCGACAAACTCGACTACCCCAACAAGGACCGCGCCATCATCGGCTACCCCGACCCCAAGATCGTCGGCTCCGGCAAACAGATCCTGGACGAGGGCGAGAACGGATTCCAGGGCGGTTATCGGTCCGGCCGATGACGTATGCCGCTGCGCGACTCCCTCACCTGGTCAGGCGACGCCGGGTCGTGCCGCCACGATCGTGACAACGGCTGCTGCGCCGCCTCCGGCGTCGACAGTTGCAGGTTTGTCCAGTTGAACCAGGTCGAACGTGCGCAGCTCGTCGCCGCACGTCACGGTGCCGTCCATACAGAACACGAAGGCAAGCCCGTCCGTCGGCACGTCGATGTCCGCGGTCTCGTTCGCGAGGGTCACCACGTCCGCGACATACACACCGCGCCGGGTCATGACGTTGAAATCGAGCGTCGGCCCGTCGGGAATGATGCAGCGGACGTCGGCACCACCGTCAAAGACGTATGGCGAAAACCGTTGCAACTCGAGCGGATCCGGCACATGCAGCACCATCCGCCCGGGCGAGCAGAGCACGATCACCCGGTCGACACCATCGAGCCGGGAGAAAGGGCCGTCCTGCTGCACCTCCGCCACGCTCAGCCGCCAGCCGAAGTCGCCTTCTGCCGGATGCCGTGCGAACTCGTGGGTGATACCGCCGCCGCCCAACCATGGCATCGTCCTTGCGTCCGCGAGGCGGATCATTCAGATGCTTTCATCTGCCGTGCGGCCGAGCAGGTGCTCCACATACGCCCGGAGGTCAGCCGCCAGCAAGCGAGCGGCATCGGCGCTGTCCACCGTGTGACGATGCATCGTTCGAGCGAACAAATCCTCGATCACCCGGGTTGTGACTACGGCATCCGATCCCGACCCACCCAATGCGTGAAGGCGCTCGGCAAAGCCGCTGATTCCGCTCATCCACGCCGCATGAATCGACTGTGCATCAGCGACAAGACCTTCATCAAACATGCTCTGGCTCAGCAGGTCATATCGAATCCGATGGAGCGATGCGTGTACTCGCATACTTGTGCAGACATCATCGATGAACGTCTCCACGAGTTGATTCGCGTCATGCGCTGCAGCAACGTACCCCGATTTGTCGAGGCCGATCCTTTCTCGCGCCACTCGAACACATTCTTGGACAAGTTCATCCCTGTTCGCGAAGCACGAACGCATCGAGCCATACGTCACGCCGGTGCGTTCCGCGAGACCGCTGATGGTCACGTGGGAGTAGCCGCAGGCGCCCCACAGGTCGATCGCAGCTGTGATGAAATGAAGGCGGCGGACGTAGTGATCCGCCGCCTTCCCCAAGGCAGGCTCGCCGCTTCGTCCCTGACCAGCGGACGCCCGGCCCATGCGGAGACTCATCGCTCCATCGGAGCCCAACAGCCATTCGGTGGCCACGTCCTCACCAAACTGCGGCTTGCCAGCATCGGAAACATTCTTCACGCTTTTATTCTTCTCTTTCTCGCGACAAGTCACAATGCGACTCGTCGAATAAGTGCCACTTACTGTTTAACGTGACGTTTTCCCGGCCTTCTCGGACCCCCATTTTTCCTCCCGTTACGACGCATGGCTCGTGTAGTGGCCACCGTCTTCCCCAACTCCATTCACGCCTTGGGCCGGCCCAACCGTGCTGGCCTGCACTCAACGCCATCAGAAGATCACTCGACCCCTACAGTCTCATGGACAACCGTCTTGGACACCAGTTATTCCACACTTTGTGGACGGACTGCTCAGATGATCGTCGACGACCGTGCCGCCCTTGGCTCCCTTGGTCCTCTCACCCATCTCCCAAAGCCTATGCAGTGCAACGATTTTCGTCACGTCAGCAAGCGCGTCATGCTCCTAGATTCATCGTCGGCCCGACTATGGCCCTCTGCATCCGATCCACGAAAAGTGGGATCCACGTGATCAAGACTGATATTTCGTATCGTACTTCCCGATCATTCCCTGATCGCTTTCTGAGTGCAGGGCCAACGTTGTTCATAAACCGGCGCACTCATCAATCCGGTATTTTTCTGTCCCATTGCTACGGGCGAATGCGTCGGATCATGCCCGGATTTCGGCAGGCTGTCTTTGTATTCGGAGCGTCATCCGCGCCTCCGTAAAATTCAAGGGGAAGATCCGCAGAGACCGGTGAGCCAATGCGTGCCATTCAGCTTCATCCTGGATGAGACAGTGTGGCAATGGGACCGCAGACCAAACTGGCGTTGATTCGCCCTTTCAGCTAGGTGTGCGCGCCACAAAGGCAAGTCATCCGACGCCCAAAAAAGGGCCCCACGCGAGTGCACGTGGGGCCCAGTTGCGGCATACCTGTCGGAGGTCTCAGGAGCTGTAGGCAGTCCCGCCGGCGAAGTCCGAAGACAGCTGGGAATTAAGGCCGTTCACGATCGCGGAGTCGCTGGTGATGAAGCCGAGCTCGCGGTTCTTGGTCATGGAAGCCGTCGAGAAGTTGATCGAACCGACATACGCCTGGGCGTCGCTCTGGCCGGCGTCGGCGACGATCACCTTGGCATGGATGTAAAGGGGCGCGTCTTCGGCATACAGATGCACCGAGACTCCAGCGTCGGTCAGCTGGGTGAACTCGCTGTCATAGTCGCTGTTGTCGGTCATCGTCACGTCGACCTGCACGCCGTTCTCAGCGGCATTGCACAGCGCATCGACGATGGCAGAAGAGCTCATCTCTTCGTTCTCGATGTTCAGCGAGGTGGTCGCGGAGTTGATCACGCCCAGCAACTTCGTCTCGGCGTCGGTCGGGCTCCACACCAGGTTGTCGCCATCGGTCGGCGTGATCGCGGTGTGCGAGTAGTCGGCGTTGAAGACCTTCTCGATCGCTGCGACGTCGACCTTGTTGGTGTCGAGGACGGCGAAGTCACGAGATGTCGAGTAGTAGCGCGACGTCAGGTTGCCAGTCATGATGGCCGACTCGTCACCGTCCACCGTGATCGTCTTCTGGTGAGTCGCGGCATACGTCGTGTTGGCCCACACCACATGCACGCCGTTATCGGTCAGGTAGGTGTATGCCGCCTGGTTGTTCGACTTCTCCAGATTCGTGTCGAGTATGACGCGCACGTCGACCCCGCGTGCGGCATCGGCGACGAGGTCCTGCTCTGCCGTGGTGTCGACCAGCTCGTACATCGTCATGTCGAGGGTCTTCTTGGCGCTGTCGATGAAGGTGTAGATCTGCTGGTAGTTGTCGGCGGGCTCGGTGATGAGGGTGTATTCGCTGCTGGTGCTGGCGTGCGCGGGAGCTGCGGCCGTGACGGTTCCGGCAGCGACCGCACCGAAGGCGGTCGTCGCGACGAGCGCAACCGTGAGACGGGGAATTCGACGGGGCATGGCGCCTCCTGAGGCGTCGTCGGGATGACGTAAGTGACGAATCGCTATGCTTCTCAGGCTTCCTGGAGGTTTCCCAGGAAATTCGCAAACTGCGGTCGAAGCTTCAGTCAGCGCGCGGTCAACATCTGGTCAAGAGTCCGCGCGAGCGCCAATCTCCGCCGAGAACGGGAGTCGCGACAGTGAATAGAGCTGACAACCGACGCGTGTCACAGGCTTTCGACCTGTTGAAGCCCTACAGCTACGACCCGACCGCGGACTACCCGCCATCAGTAGCCGATCTACGCATGTCGATTGAAGAGATCTTGGCCACGCTTGCCGGACGGTCCGATCGCGACGTCGCTCGAAACGAGCAAACGCGCGAGCAGGTGATCCGCTCGCTGATCGAGGTGGAGAGCGACCCGTGTGCCGACGCTGACATGCGGGCCGCGATTCGCTCCAGCGTCATACTCCTGCAGCAGATTGGTGACTGAACCGACGCTGGCGTCGAAAAGCACTACTTGTCAGCAGAATTGGCGCTTTGAAACCGCTGACAACTCACTGCCGCGTCCGGTCAGCGCAGGGCGCATCTGCCCTGGGCACTTGCGGCTGGCGCGGGCGCGCCCTGCCTATCCGCGAGTGGTACGCAATCGCCTCCACCACGTGCGAGTGGGACGGAATAGCCCCTCATTGACCGCGATCGGGTCACTTCCGTGACACTGGCGCGCCCTGCCTATCCGCGAGTGGTACGGAATGGCCTCCACCGCGTGCGAGTGGTACGGAATGGCCCCTCATTGACCGCGATCGGGTCACTTCCGTGACACTGGCGGGTAAGGGGGACGCGAATGACGCGGACGTGCCCTGGCCTTCCGCGAGTGGTACGCAATCGCCTCCACCGCGCGCGAGTGGGACGGAATCGCCCCTCATTGACCGCGATCGGGTCACTTCCGTGACACTGGCGGATGAGGTGACGCGAATGACGCGGGCGCGCCCTGGCCATCCGCGAGTGGTACGCAATCGCCTCCACCGCGCGCGAGTGGGACGGAATCGCCCCTCATTGACCGCGATCGGGTCACTTCCGTGACACTGGCGGATGAGGGACGCGAGTGGCGCGGCGCTGTTCGCGCAAACTCGGGGATAGCCGATCTCCCCATCGCGGCCGAAGAGGCCTTTGCCACGCTCGGGATCAACCGCACACCGATGCTGCGGGCGGTCGGTCGGCGGCCCGGGGACGACGCTCTCCCCTTGAAAGGCATCGGCTCCGGGCCGTCAACCGACACACCCGAACGCCGTTCACGGTAGACACGAAGACGGGTCCGCTTTGAGGATCTGGACAAATCTGGACGGTGGCGTCCGGCGAGACCTGCTCGTACGGCGCCACCGTGCGATACGGCACCAGATCTCTGATGGAGGAAGAGCCCGCCCGCTGCGCGCTCAAAGGCTTTCGCAGCAGCGGCACGACGTTCTCCCTTGACGTCGAATGTCCCAAGGACCACCTCCCGAGCCGAATGCTGCAGATTCGCCGACCCAGTTACAACAAAGGTCACGAGATCGTCGTCCGCGAACTCGCCATCAACACGTGGGGAATGGTGACAATGGTCGTCGAACACACGCCGTCGCCGGGGTGCACGGCATGCGCTGGGAATGGTGACTGCGGGCGCTATCCGACGACCGGCGATCCTGACTTCCACGAGATGGTCGCGATATCGACGTGCCGTGTCACATGGTTGGTGCCCGAGCCGGCCGTGATGAATTCGTAGGCGAAATACGTCGTGCCGTTCGTCAGGGTGGCTTCGCCGCCGCCCGGCCCATATCCGTACTTCGCCCCGGACGACATCACCGTCCCGCGATTGGTGAACATGCCAAGTTTGGTGCCCGACCAGACCTGCGTCAGGTATGCCGAAGGCCCGGTCGCGGTGTTGTACGCGTTCCGCGACACGAACAGCCAGAACCGGCCGTTGTGGAACACCAGACTCGGCGCTTCGATCACGCTGTTCTGGATCGGCGTCAGCGCGAATGCCTCCTTCTTCGGCGTCATCGTGACCGGCTTGCCCGAGCCGTGCAGCGTGATGGCCTCCGCCATGATCTGGTACTGCCCGCCCGGGAAGTTCACGACATGACCGCGGCGCCATACCAGGTAGTAGTTGTGTGATCCCGTCTCGTAGACGGTCGGGTCGATCGCTTCCCAGCCCTGGTTGATCTGGGAATCACACTTCAAGGCGCCGTATGCCGTGTAGCCGCGATCGGGTGTCGACGACGCCGCCATCTCGACACAGTGCTGAGAGGTGTTGTGCTCCGCGGTGAAGAACAGGAAATATCGCCCGGAGGCATATTCGACGTGCGGCGCCCACTGGAGGGAGTACCCCTTGAAACTGATTGTTCGGTCGTAGGTGTATCCACTGCCCGGTTTGGTGCTGCGGTAGACGGCGATGCCGCCGGAGCCGGTCGTGTAGAGGTAGTAATGCCCGTTGTGTTCGCCGCTGAGCATGCTCGGATCGGCGATGTTCGCCGTCGTGATCTTCGAGCCGACTCGCGGTGCGGGATAGGTGCCCGTCGAGGCGTGCGCAGCCGGCACCACCCCCATGACTGCCACTGCTCCGATGGCCAGCGCCACCATGCCTGAACGTCGTCTCATTGCTTCCCCTTGCCGATGGACTCACTGCTCGGTCGCGCCTTCGACGTTGCCCACGGGTTGGTGACGTGTCAACACGAGGGCGGGTGATTCGGTGCGAGCTCCCAGGCTCGATCCAGAGCGGCCCCAGCGTGAGCGACTGGCGCGAGCGCTGCAAGGCAGCAGCGGCCGAACCGTAGAAAAGTGTAGAAAAGGGGTCCTTTTCTACACTTTTCTACGGTCATGTGCCGGGCCGGTTTCCACGGCCAGGTGCCGGGCCGGAGTCGGCCCGGCACACCGATCAGGCCTCTGCGAGAGCCTCGGTCGCCGTTTCGATCGCCATCAGTTCGGCTGCGTCGAAACCGTCGCCGTCGACCGGCGCAGCTGCTGAGGCAGCACGGCTGGGGCGGCGCATCACCAGCGCCACCAGGACGAAGGCCACAGCGAGCATGCCGCCGGCCACCAGGAACCCGCGGTCCGCGCCATTGACGAAGACGTCAACGGCGTGCGCCGGTGAGCCGGGCGCCACCGCAGGGTTCGAGCCCGCCGTGGAGAAGACCGTCACCAGGATCGCCAGGCCGAGCGCCCCACCGAGTTGCTGAGTGACGTTGACCAGACCCGAGGCCACCGAAGTGTCCGCCGGGGCGACACCACTGAGACCGGCAGTCGTCAACGGTACGAACGCGATTCCGTTGCCGAGGCCGAAGATCACCAGGCCGGGGATCATGTCGGCATATGTGCTGTGCGCGCCCAGGGTCGCCATCAGCGCCAGCCCGATGCCGGACAGCAGGGTGCCCACGGCCGCGATGACCTTCGTCGAGACCCGCACCGCGATGACGCGCGATACCAGCTGAGACGCGGTGAAGACGCAGACGGGAATCGGCAGGAATGCCAGACCGGACTGCCAGGCCGACCAACCGAGCACGATCTGCATGTACTGGCTCATGAAGAAGAACGTCCCCATCGAGCCGGCCACGAGCAGAAGGCGTGCGACGTATGCCGCGGCGCGGTCACGATCGGCGAACAGCCGCAGCGGCATGATCGGCGCGGCGACGCGAAGCTCTATGGACACGAACGCCGCCAGCAGCACGACGCCGGCGACGAAAGCCGCGAGCGTCCCGGTGTCACCCCAGCCATCCGAGGCAGCGCGGATGAATCCGTAGACGAGAGAAGTCATTCCGAGGGTCACCAGCACCGCACCGACTGCATCGACAGAACCGCGCTGCAGCTTCGCCCGCGGCAACACCCGCGCCCCGATGGCGAGGACGACGATGCCGATGGGCACGTTGACGAAGAACACCCAGCGCCACGAGGCGACCGAGGTGAGGACACCGCCGGCGATGAGACCGATGGCTGCCCCGGAAGCGGAGACCACGGTGTAGTAGCCGATCGCACGGGTGCGGTCACGACCGGTCGTGTAGATCGACATCAGGATCGCCAGCGCGGACGGTGCGAGCAGCGCAGCGCCCACACCCTGTAGTGCACGGGACGCGAGCAGCAGGGTCTGGTCCTGAGCGACACCGCCCGACAGCGAGGCCGCGACGAAGATCGTAAGTCCGGCCAGGAAGGTGTTGCGCCGGGAGAGGATGTCACCCGCGCGGGCACCGAGCATGAGCAGTCCGCCGAACGCCAGGGTGTAGGCGTTCACGATCCACGACAGCGAAGTCGACGTCATGTGCAGTTGGGAGCCGATGTCGGGCAGCGCGATGTTCACGATCGCCGAATCAAGCACGATCATCAGCTGGGTGATCAGGACGACGGCCAGGATCAGTCCGGCATACCGGCGCTTGACCGGTGTCGGGGTTTCGGCCAAGTGCGGCGTCGACGCCGGGTTCGTCGACGTCGCGCCCTCCGAGGCGATGGCGTCGGTGGAAATGTTGTCGTCGGCCGAGGGGCGGCCGAGTCTGGTAGCAATAGTCACGAGATGTGTCCTTCGCGAGAGCGAGGTACCATGAATAAGAAGCGGAGCTTGGCTCCGGTTAGAACTATACGGAGGGTTCCTCCGGTTATGCAACCGGAGGCCCTGTGAGGTGTGACGCACAATGGCCAAGGTGAGCGCGGCAAAGACGCCCGCAGATGGCGCCACGGCTGTAGCCGAAGGCACGAAAATTGCTGCAACTGAAGGCGATTGCTCATCAGTCGAGCCTGCAAAGCCGCTGCGAGCCGATGCCGCCCGCAACCGCCAGAAGCTCATCGACGAAGCGGCCCGTGCATTCACCGCCGACGGGGTCGACGTGCCGTTGGACGAGATCGCGCGACGTGCAGGCGTCGGCATCGGCACGCTCTACCGACACTTCCCGACGCGCTGCGATCTGGTGCTTGCCGTCTACGGCGACCAGGTGAACGCGCTCGAACAGCGAAGTCACCAGTTGCCCGGCCTGCACGAGCCCGGCGAGGCGTTGCACGAGTGGATGCGCGGATTCGTCGACTACTACGCGGTGAAGATGGGCATGATCAACCTGCTGCGCACGATGATGCAGGGCAACCCTTCCACCTTCGAGAACACCCGCGCCGTCATGCGCGAGTCCGCTGCCCGGGTGCTGACTCCCGCGATCGTCGCCGGCGCCGTTCGCGCCGACGCCACACCGGAAGAACTCATCCGAGCGCTCGGCGGAATCTGCCTCGCGTCCACGTCACCCGAAGGACAGGAGACCTCGCTCGCGCTGGTCGATCTGGTCTTCGACGGCCTGCGCTTCGGTGCGCCCAACGCCCGGGCCTGACCAGCGGTCACCTGCAGATCACCGCTGCCGCCCTGGCCTCGCGGCATACCTGCGCACGTATGCCGCGGTCTGTCACGCCGGCGCTTCAGCGCAGCTGCACTGCTTCGAAACGCCTTGCTGGATGCGCGATTTCGTGCTGGGACGCCACGAGCTGGATCTCTCGGGTGCCGGCGCGATCTGTGCGCTCCATGACCGAATAGATCGAATCCGCAGTGTCGGCGAGTGCTTCCGCGGCGGATTCCTCAAGCAGGTGAGCGAGGAAGATCGCCGCTGTGGCATCACCCGCCCCGGAGACGTACATCGGCAGCAGTGGTGTCGTGACGAGCCACGCCCCGTCGTCGTTGACAACTGCGAGTTGCACTGAGTCCGCAGGGGTTTCGTCTGTCTGCACCGAGGTCACGAAGACCGTGCGTGGTCCGCGGTCGCGCACGGCATCCGCCGCAGCGAGCAAGTCGGCCACCGAGCGCACCTCGTCACCGGTCAGATAGTCGAGTTCGAACTGGTTGGGCGTGACGATGTCGGCAGCCGGAATCACCTTGTCGCGCATGAATTCCGGAATGCCGGGCCGCACGAAGAAGCCGCGGCCGACGTCCCCCATGACGGGGTCGGCGCAATAGACGGCGCGTGGGTTGGCGACCTTCACCCGCGCGACCGCGTCGAGAATGACCTCGCCCACCTGCTCCCCACCCTGATAACCGGACAGCACAGCGTCGCAACTGGGCAGCACACCGCGCTCTTCGATGCCGGTGATCACGTCACGCACTGTGTCGGGCTCGAAGGCCGGCCCGCGCCATTCGCCATACCCGGTGTGATTGGAGAAGTGCACGGTGTAAACGGGCCACACGTCGTGACCGAGGCGCTGCAGCGGGAAGACTGCCGAACTGTTGCCGGCGTGACCGTAGGCGACGGAGGACTGGATCGACAGGATCTTCATGGGTTTTCGCGGGAGCGGTGGCCTCAGATGACGGTGGCGTCGGAACCGTCGTCGGTGGTCATCGCCTTGCCGGCGGCCTGCCACCCCTGCATGCCGCCGTCGACGTTGACCGCGTCGTAGCCCTGTTGCGTCAGCCATGCCACGGCACGCGCGGAGCGGCCGCCGGCCCGGCAGATCACCGGTAGCGGATCGGCCTCGTCGACCTCGGGCAGCTCGCCGAAACGGGCCGGCAGCTCGCCCAATGGGATGTGAATCGCGTTCGCGGCGTGACCGGCATCCCACTCGTTCTGTTCGCGCACGTCCAGGATCACGGCGTCGTCGGTCAGGTCGCTCGGGTTCAACTGGTGGCTCATGGCTCCATCGTGCTGTATGCCGGGCCGGTCGTGCGAACCCGCCCCGCAACGGGGGCTGTTCGAGCGGCACTCTGCGCTGCCCCGCCATGTGGGGCACCGCACGGCGTCCGAACAACGCCGCCCGGCGGTTCGTGTCAAGACCGCTGCCAGACATTTCAGTCAACGCAGAGGTGATACCAGATTGGTATCACCAGGTATGGCGATGACTTTGCGATTGTCCGAGCAAGATGAGCAGACACTGGCCGAACTCGCCGCGTCGGAGGGCGTGAGCCGACAAGAGGCGACAGTGCGAGCGATTCGCGAGGCCGCAGCCCGACGCGGACACGAGTTGCAGGTGCGCGAGCTGTCGGCTCGGGCGCGCGAGCGATATGCCGAGGTGTTGGAGCGCCTCGGCGAATGACTTCATATCTCACTGTCGAGGACCTGCTCTCGCTCGTCGATGATCTCGGCCTCGGACCGGTGCGCGATGTCGGACTTTCTGGACTCAGCGGCACATCGGCCGCGAGCCGTGCTCTACGGCAAGGAGGCGTACCCAACCATCGACCGCAAAGCCGCTGCGCTGCTGCAGTCACTCGTCGACAACCATGCGCTCGTCGACGGCAACAGGCGTCTCGGCTGGCTTTCGACCGTGGTGTTCTACGGCCTGAACGGCATCGACGTCCAAGCACCGGACGACCCGGCATTCGACCTCGTCATGGCCGTTGCGAGCGGCCACGGTGACCTGGCTCTGATCGCCACGACCTTGGCCGGCTGGCACAGTTGACAGCCGCCCGCAGGGTGCGCCCCCAGCGCGCACGTGCATCGAGAGTGCGGCCGGCGGCTTACTTCAGCAGGCGCGACATCCGCCGGTCGGCCAGCGGTTTGCCACCGGTCTGGCAGGTGGCGCAGTACTGCATCGACCGATCCGCGAACGACACCTCTCGCACCACGTCGCCGCACACCGGGCAGGCCTCGCCGGTGCGTCCGTGCACGCGCATCCCGGCGCGCTTGACGTCCTTGAGTTCCTTCGCCGGGTTGCCCGACGCCGCCGCGATCGCATCGGACAGGACGCCGCGAAGCGCGTCATACAGCCGCGAAACTGATTCACCGTCAAGGGAACCCGCGATCGCGTATGGCGAGAGCCGGGCCGCGTGCAGAACCTCGTCGGAGTACGCATTTCCGACCCCGGCGAGCACCGACTGGTCGCGCAGCAGGCCCTTGATCTGCATGCGACGCCCCGCCAACAGCGCCGTGAATTCTTCCAGCGACATCTCCAGCGGGTCGGGGCCCAGCGACGCGATCCCGGGCACCTCGGCCGGCGAGCGCACCAGGTAGACCGCCAGCCGCTTCTGCGTGCCGGCCTCGGTCAGGTCGAAGCCGGCGCCGTCGGCGAACCTGCACCGCAACGCGATCGGGGACTTGCCCGGCCGCAGCACAGTGGTCGACAACGCGTCGGACCAGCGCAGCCAGCCGGCACGCGACAGATGGAAGATCAGGTGGATCCCGTCGACGTCGATGTCGACGAACTTGCCGTGCCGCGTCACGTCGGTGACCAGCAGTCCGGCGAGCGCCTGCGGCGCCGGGTCGAAGGTCTTGAGCACCGAGAATGATCCCAGCTCGATGCCGGCGACGGCCTCGTCGACGATGCGCCCCCGCAGGAAGTCGACCAGCCCCTGCACTTCTGGCAGCTCAGGCATGATGTTGCTCCAGTGCAGCTGTGTCATCGGAACCCGTTGATGACATTGCCAATTCGTCGAAAGCCGCGCGCGCTTTGCGCACCAGCCGGTGCAACGCGAAGCCATCCGGACCCTCGCACACCATCACGCGCACCGGCCGGCCGCGCAGGTCGTCACGGGCCAGCGGGTGCCCGTGAGAGAGCATCTGCTGCGTCGCCGTCAGCTGACGTATGGCGATGCACTCGACATGCTCGGGCTGTTCGAGTGCGAACTCTTCGTAGATCACCGGGTCGTGCTGGCCGTCGTCGCCGACAAGCAACCACTTGATGTCCGGAAACTCCCGTGCCAGTCGTCTCAGCGTCGATCGTTTGTGCTCGCGACCGCTGCGGAAGATGCTGTCGGTGGTAGGCCCCCAGTCGGTCAGCAGCAGCGGACCTGCCGGGAATCCGTGCCGTCGGAAGAAGCGCGTCAGAATCGGCTGGGTGTTCCATGCCCCTGTCGACAGGTACACGATCGGCGCATGCGGATCCGCGGCGAGCAGCGAGCGATACATCGCCGGCATCCCCGGCACCACCTTGCGGGCAGTCTCCTCCAGCACGAAGGTGTTCCACGCAGCGATCATCGGCCGCGGCAGTGTGGTGATCAGACAGGTGTCGTCGATGTCGCTGATGATTCCGAAGCGCGCCTCGGCGCTGATGATCTGCACGGGTGCCTCGGCGTGGACATCCTGCGCTGTGATCGTCGCCGTGTGCCACCCGGGCGCGAAACCGTGGTCGCGGACCTCCACGTCGATGTAACCGCCGCGATCGGTGGTCGCGGCGACGGTCTGACCGCCACATCGGACGACTACGTCGACATCGGCGAGCGGCGCGGTGAAGAATGCACGGAAACCGCGCCGCGCCGGCGCCTCATCGGCGGTCGGCGCCGTCACGGGCTGGCCCTGTTTGGCCAGCACGACCCGACCCATGATCCGCGCAAAATCCGCACCGCCATACCCCATGAACGGCATGACCTGCAGGCGCCAGCCGCGCTTGGCGAGGCGACGGGCGACGGTCTGGTTGACCGCGTCCTCGAGGCGCGAAGCAGGGTGCCGGTGCGACATACGGTCAGGTTACGGCGCGCGCCTCACTGCACGCTGGTTTTGCCCGCGGTCGGCTCGTAACTGTCGCTGACCAGACGCAGGATGATCTCGGTCGCGCTCTCCAGCGCATGCCGCTCGTCGTCGGTGAGCTTGTCCAACTGCGGCGCCAGGGTGCGGGCGCGCGCAATGCGGAGCTCTTGCAACTCAGCGCGACCCGCAGGCGTGAGATCGATCATCGCGACGCGCGCGTCCTTGGAATCGCTGGTGCGGAACGCCCACCCGGCGGCTTCGATCCGCTGCACCTGCGTGGTCATGGTCGGCTGACTGCAGTGGTCAGCTACCGCCAGTTCACCGATCCGGGCCGGGCCGACCTGGTCGATGAGCGCGAGCAGGCGCGCCTGGGCGTGAGGAATACGCAATTCGGCATGACGGGTCGCCCACCGATTCAGCCGGGCGACAGCCGACAGGAGCCGCGATCCGGTGTCGTTCAGTTCGTCGTTCATGGCACAAAGTTACATAGTTGAACTATGTAATGTCAACCCTGCCGCTCGCGGAGTTCGCGCTTGAGGATCTTGCCGGTCGCGCCCTTGGGCAGCGCCTCGATGAACGTGATCTGCCGCGGGTACTTGTAGGCCGCGACACGTTCCTTGGTCCACTCCTGCAACGTGTGGGCATCAAGATTCGATCCCGGTGCGAGCACCACGTATGCCGCGACATCTTCGCCGAGATGCTCATCGGGAATCCCGACCACTGCGGCCTCAACGACATCCGGGTGCTCATAGAGCACTTCCTCGATCTCGCGGGGGTAGACGTTGTAGCCGCCGCGGATGATCAGGTCCTTGGAGCGGTCGACGATGAAGAAGTAGCCGTCGTCGTCGACGGTCGCCAGGTCGCCGGAGTAGAACCACCCGTCGCGGATCGCCTCGGCCGTCGCCTCCGGGCGGCCCCAGTAGCCCTTCATGATCAGATCCCCGCGTATGGCGATCTCACCGATCTCGCCCTTGGGAGTGTCCGAACCGTCACGCTCGGCAAGGCGCATCTGCACCGTCTCCAACGGCACACCGATCGATCCGGGCTTACGTTCGAGGTGCGGCAGGTTGAAGGACGCCACCGGTGACGTCTCCGAAAGCCCATATCCTTCAAGCACTTTCGCGCCGAAGCGCTCCTCGAAGCGACGCATGACCTCCACCGGCATACTCGATCCGCCGGAGCAGCAGGTGCGCAGCGACGACAGGTCGGCGTCGTGCCCGTCCGCCGCGCCGAGCATGGCGTTGTACATCGTCGGCACGCCCTGGAAGATCGTGACCTTGTCACGCTCGATGACCTCCAGCGCCTTGGCCGGGTCGAAGCGTGCGATCAGCGTCAGCGTTGCGCCGCACAACACCGCGGAGTTCAGGCCGCAGGTGAGGCCGAAGACGTGGAACAACGGCAGGCAGCCCATGATGACGTCGGTCTCGTCCGACTCCAGCAGGGTGCGCACCACGAGATGGCAGTTGGAATCGAGGTTGTGATGCGTGAGTTCGGCGCCCTTGGGCCGACCGGTGGTGCCGGAGGTGTAGAGCAGCACGGCGGTGTCGTCACGCTCGCGGGCGACCGGCTCGGGCATCGGCTCGCTGTTGCGCCAATCGCCGCCGAGCCATTCAGGGGTGACCGCCTCGAATGTGACATCCGCCTCCTTCGCGCCCTCGGCGGCGTCGCCCGGCATCCCGAACATCAAGGACGCCCCGGCGTCGGACAGGTAGTACTCGATCTCACGCGGCTTGAACAGCGGATTCATCGGTATGACGGTGGCGCCCGCCCAGAGCGCCCCGTAGAAGATGACCGGGAAGGTCGGCAGGTTCGGTTGGGACAGAGCGACACGATCGCCGGCGGCGATTCCACGCTCGACCAGATAGGTCGCGAATCTGCTTGCTGCATCCCGCAACTCGGCATACGTCATGGTCAGATCGTCGAGGCGGATCGCGATCGAATCCGGGTGGGCGACGGCGGTCGCCTTGAGGTTCTCTGCCAGGTTGGTCATGCCGCAACTGTATGGCGCGGCTCACGTTTGCGCAGCAGGTCCGGACACGCCGAGTGGAAATGTCCCGACTGTTTCGTAACGCGGCCGGCCGTGCGGCCCCTCGCCCAGATACGACCGAATGAGCTCGAAGTCCTCGACCTGCCAACAAGGTCCGCGATAGGTGTCCAGCACCTGCACCCAGCGCATCTGTTGCGAGGGCCTGCTGAGTCGACTCACGCTCAGGTGCCGACGGAAGGTCCGTCCGTCGGGCGCAGCTCCGCTGTGTGCGGCAGCAGCGCGGGTGTTGGCAGCCAGCCGATCGAGTTCGGCGAGGTCGCCCGGCATTCCGGTGGGGTCCATCCAGAGCACTTTCGCACGGCTCGGATCGGGAAAGGCGCCGGCGCCGGACAGCTGCAGTCCGAAAGGTTTTCGCTTCGCGCCGGCCGCGGTCAACCCATCGATCAGATCGTCCAGGCGTGCGTCCTGCACATCGGCCAGGAAGGCCAACGTGACGTGCCACTGGTCGGCATCGATCCACGGATGCTCAGCGCGTGGCTGCAGGAACTCGGCGAGGTCTTCTTTCACTGGCAGGGGCGGGACGACCGCCACGAACATGCGACTCATCGCCATCAAGTGAACCGTGCCCGTCAAGCGGACAGATTCCCCCAGCTCGCGCCGTGGTCGCGGTGCGGTCGCGCCGTAGGCGTCAGCTGAGCATGCTGTCGCGCAGTTTCGCGGGCGCGAACCGGGCCATTGCACGTGTGTGACCGAGCCACAACACGATCGCGCCGACGATCACGGCCGTCTCGGCGCCGAGGCCGAAGGCGAAACCGGCCGCGAGCACGACCAATGCCGGGTGAATCGCCCACAGGAATCCGACGCCACGACCAGGCCCGTTCATCATCAGACCTGGAGGCGGTGGTCCCTTGTGCGCATAGAGCAACTGGCTCCCGGCAATGAGCAGCACCAGCGCCAGCGCATGAACAACTGCGAGCGCACCGACGCCGGTGATCAGACCCACCAGCAACGACACGACGAACTGCAGCACCAGCAACGGCGCCAGGTGCAGCGCCGACTCGACTCGCCAGGGCAGTCCGAGCAACGACTGCTCTCCGGCCGCGGACGCCTGCGACTGCAGGCCACGGACCAGGCCGGACGCGCTCAGGTGCACCAGCAACAGCAACACCGGCAGCAACAACACCGACTTGGCGTGCAGGATGCTCGCGCTGCTGGCCACACCCACCGTCACGATCGCAGCCACCAGCCACACCAGCGACGACACACCGGTGCGCAGCAGTCCGTAGACATCTGCGATGACCACGGTGAAATAGCGCCCGGCGATGCGGATGCGCTCGGGGCGACGCCGCAGCTTCAACGAAAACGCCTGCGCCCGAGCGCGTCTGGTGTCGGCCGCGACCAGCGCAGTCGTGACCGCCTCGGACATCAGCGACTGGGTCAGCAGCTCCTGGTGGGGCAACGAATCCAGCATCGGACCGGTGGCAAACCCGCCGATCGGACCGTGTCCACGGACCTGCCCGCGCAGCCAGCACTGCACGATCACGATGCCGCCGAGCAGCCCGAGCACACATCCGATGAGCACCCCGATGCCGGGTCCACCGCTGAGCGCCAGGCCGGCCGGCACTGCGACGCCCAGGCAGGTGAGCGTCGCGATGACGACCAGCTGCGCGCCGCGCCACGAGTCGCGCAGGGCAAGCCGGCGCGGGAGGTCCGTGGCGACGATGAACTCGATCTGCCCCGGCTCGGGCAGCACCGGCCCGCGAGTGCGGCCGGCGAGGAAGGCGGCCCCCGCCATACAGCACAGGATGACGATGACCGCGGCGATGGACAGCAGCGGATTGTGCACGATCCAGCGTTTGTCGGCCGGATAGGTGTCGAAGACGTAGTGCGACAGGACCGAGCCGTAGACGACACCAAGCAGACCGAGCAGGTAGGCGCCGAACAACGCCGCCGACAGCGGGCCGCCCTCGCCCTTGAAGCGGAGTTCGTAGGCGTCGGACAGGCGTTCGCGTTCGTCCTTGGTGGCGACGTCGGCCATCAGGAGCCTTGTGGGAAGCGCACGATGCGGGTCGCGGACGCCTCAGCCATCGCCTTGTCGTGGCACACCCACACGACTGACGAGCCGGTCTTGATCCGCTCACGCAACACCTCGCCCAGCAACGTCCGGCGACCCTCGTCGAGACGCTGCTCGGGTTCGTCAAGCACCAGCAGCGCCGACGGCCGCAGCAGCACCATCGACAGTTCAGCCAATTGCCGCTGACCGGAAGACAATTCGTGCATGAACCGGTTTCCGAACTGCAGTATGTCAAGACGATTGAGCACCGCGGCGATCCGCTCGCAGGCACCCTCGCGGTCGCCGCCCCATGTCTGGTCGACCATGATCAAATGGTCGGCAACCGTGAGATCGCGGAAACCCGCAACCGGCCCGATGAGCGGCGCGATGACCTGGCGGGTCGCCGGGTCACGCTCGTCGATCGGCTGGTCGTCACGGGTGATCTTGCCGCCGGTCGGGCGCAGGTTGCCGGTCAGCACCCGCAGGAAGGTCGTCTTGCCGCAACCGTTCTGACCGGTGATGGCGATGTTCTCGCCCGCCTTGATCGTCAACGAGGTGGGCGGCAGCAAAACGATCTTGTTGACCGTGCAGGTGACCTTGTCGGCGACGATCTTGGTGAAGGTCGGTGTCACGACAGCCAGCTGACATGTGTGTGTAGAAGCGCGTATCCCACGAACGCCACGGTATCCAGGATCGAATGGGTGATCACCAGCGGGAGCACCCGGCGGGTGCGCACGTACACCGTTCCGAGGATCAGACCCATCACGATGTTGCCCAGGAACCCACCGAATCCCTGATAGAGGTGATAGCTGCCGCGGATCACCGCGGAGGTCACGATGATCACCGGCAGCCGCCAACCGGCCTGACTCCACCGCGTGTAGAGATAGCCGACCATCACCACCTCTTCGAGCGCCGCGTTCTGTATGGCGGACAACACCAGCACCGGCAGCGCCCACCAGGTGTTGCCGAGATTCGCTGCGACGACGGTGGTGTTGAAGCCGAGGTCACGCGCTGCGACATACAGCGCAAGACCCGGCAATCCGATCACAGCCGCGAGAAGGCACGCCAGCACCGTGTCGGGGATCCGGCGGGAACGGTCGAGGCCGAGGTAGCGCAGCGGACGACGGATCTCACGAGACAGCAGGTAGATCGCGAAAATCGCTGGTATGACGCCGAGGCCGACGCCGACCAGCTGATAGATCAGGTCGAGCCACGACTGGCTCGCCTGGGCGTTGTTGAGCGACGACGTCTGCTGATTGAGCGCGACATTCGACTGCAGCGCACGAATGATCGACAGGATCGAGTAGATCGCCGACGACCCCAGGCTGACCAGCAGCAACAAGACCGTCTCGATGACGATCATCCGCGGTGACTGGCGCGAGCGCGGAACGCGCAGAGGACCGCGCCACAGGTTCCGCAGCACGCCACGCCCACCGTTGCCGGCACCAGCACCCACACCGGTCGCGCCATCCGCCCCACCGGTGGGGTGGACCGCCGCAGTTTCGCTCACCGGGTCATCCCATCACCACGCCGTCATCGATTTCAACGAGTGATATCGAGATCTCGATGTCACTCGTTGAAATGGATGACACGGTGCGCACCTCGAGCTAGCCGTCGCGTGACGTGCGCTTGAAGTCAGGGATGCCGTCAGCCAAGGTCTTCCCGGGCTCCTGGCGCTTGCTGCGGTCCCAGTGCGTGAACCCGGCAGCGGTCGCTGTCGCTTCGTCACGGAACCACACCCTCGACGGGGTGGCCCGGTACAGCGGGCTGTCGCGGTAGAGCGGACTGTCGAGGGTGTGGAACAGCATCGAGTCGGTGTTGCCCATCACGGTGTAGCCCTCGGGACCGCGCCCGTCGGCGTAGGGCGAGGCAGCGCCCTCGCCGAAGCGTCGCACCATCGGGTCGACGTCGGCGTCCGACTCCGCCGGGATGTGTGGGGTGAACGTATGCCGGGAGGTGAGGGGGTACCCGGCCACCGGTGCGGTGTGCAATCGCTGGACGAGCGCAGCGGCATCTGCGGTATCCGGCCCGGACAGCTCCGACGGCAGTGCGGCCGACTCGGACGTGACCGCGTCGCCTGCCGGCGCGATCGGCACCGAACCCGGGGCGAGCGTCGGGTCGCCGGGCTCCGCGACGGTGGCGAGGTCGGGGGTGAACCAGGGCGTCAGACCCCCTTGTGCCTCACCGGTGTGAGGCGAGACGGGGTCCTCCGGCGTCGCCGCATCCAGGAGTGCGGGATCGCCGACGGTCGGCTCGACGGCTACCGGCTCGGACACGGCCGCATCGACGGGGCGCGGTTCGACCCCTGCGGCGCTGCGCTGATCGGGTTCGACCGGGACATGTCCCGCCGCCGGTTCATCCGCGACCGGCGCGGCCGGCGCGGCCGGCTGCTGCTCGTGCAGCGGCCGCAGGGCCGCGATCGCGGCGTGTGCCGATCGGTGGATGTCCGATGCGTTCTCGCCATCGGTGTCGGGCTCCGAACGTTCCAACCGATCCGCCTGTTTCGACTGTGCTGACTGCCGTTCGGTCTCTCGCGCGAGGGACCCCAGCGTGGGGCGGTGATCCTCAACCTCATCGTCGATGGCGCCAGGACCGGCGAGCCACGGCGACAACGGCGGAACCTCGGGCGCTCCCGTGTCGTGTGGCTCCACGACCTCATCGGCATCGAAGCCGTCCGATGCCTCGGTGTCGGCATCGGTGCGACCGTCGGCAGGAAGCGAGGCGTCGTCGGGGGTGCCGGTGTCGGTCGCTGCGTCGGTGGCATCGCCCGTCCGATGGGCGCCTCGGGCGAAATCTGGCCACACGGCATACGACTCGGTGAGATCTTCGATCTCGTCGTCGATCAGCAGCGGCACCGGAGTGACCTCGGGATTGTGCGCCCCCGGATTGGGCGCACCGACGCGGCGCGTGGCTTCGATGCTGCGCATCATGCGCTCCCGCTCACCGGGCCGGACCGGTGTCAGACCGTGGGCGGCGAGCGCCTCGGCCGGGATCGGCCCCTGGCGGCGCACCGGCCGTTGTCGGGTCGCCGGTCGCGAGACGAGGACCCACGTCACGACCAGCCCGAGGACGAATGACAGCGTGATCCAGAGGATCTCGTGCTTCAACAGCCAGATCATCAGCGCTGCCCTGCTTCCTGCGGGCCGTCCGCGAAGGCGTCACGCTCGGAGGGGAAGACCAGGTAGGCAACGGCGAGTGAGATCGCCGCTCCCACGAGGAACGCCAGCAGGCACCACATCCAGGTCTGCAGCAACAACCACTTCATGTCAGCCTCCCGCCACTGTGATCACGATGCGCCGGTTGGCCGCCTGGCCCGCGCTCGTGCTGTTGTCGGCGATGGGATCGGCTTCGCCGTACCCCTGCGCAGACAAACTGCCGCTCGGAACACCCTGATTGACAAGGTAATTCAGCACCGCCTGAGCGCGCCCCTGGGACAACGCCAGGTTGCTCGCCGGATCGCCGGTGTTGTCGGTGTACGCAGCAACGACGAAGGCATCGCTCGCGCAGCCCTTCATCGTGGTTGCGATCTGATCCAGCGTCGGGTTGTCACCTGGGGCCAACTGGGTCGAGCCCACCGCAAAGGCCGGCTGATTGCCGGACAAGTCGCCGCTGATCGTGGCGTTGAGGTTCGAACACGCCGCACTCACCGAGGCGCTGGAACTCGACGAGGGGCTCGGCGACGCGGAGGCGCTCGCGCTGCCGGTCAGCTCGGTGATCACGATGCGGCGGTTCGCCGCCTGCCCGGCGCTGGTGCCGTTGTCGGCGATCGGGTCGGCCTGGCCGAAGCCCTTGGCGGTCAGATTGCCGGCGGCGACACCGTGGGCCACGAGATAGGTGACGACCGTCTGCGCACGTTGCTGGGAGAGCGTGAGGTTCGTGCTGGCATCACCGGTGTTGTCGGTGTAACCGGCGACCTGGAAACGCGTCGTCGGACAGCCCTTCATCAGAGTCGCGATCTGATCCAAACCCGGGTTCGACGGCGAACTGAGTTGCGTGGACCCGGACCCGAAGCTCGGCTTGTTCGCAGACAGCAGCGCGCTGATCTTGCCGTTGAGCCCGGAGCAGCTGGCGGTGGGCGATGCCGACGACGTCGAGACCGGGCTCGGCACGGCGGTGGCCGTGGCGTCGGTGACGGAGCGCACCCCCTGGACGCCGGCGACGACGTCGGCCGCGCGCGTCTCGTCACTGGCGTCGGCGACGGTCAGGATGGCGTCACGGCCATCGAAACGCACTGAAACGCCTGTGATTCCGGCTTTCTGCAGGGCGTCGACGGCCTGCGTGTGCAGGGTGTCCTGGATGCTGTGCCGCGTTACTGCCCCACCGGCTGCAGCGACCACCGCCGGCACGACCACCACTGCGAGCACCAGCGCGGGCCACCGGGGTTTGCGCACGCGCCGCGTCGACGGCTCGTCACGGTCCGGGTCTGGCGAACCGGCACCGTCCGGCGCCGCAGTGTCCGCGGAATCCACGAAGTGCTCCTGTCAGTCGTCGTCGCTGCTGCGAAACGCACCGGCTGCCGCGAAAAGCGAACGCACCGACCACCTTTCGAAGAGCATGGCTACGCCTTATCAAACCCCGAATACCCGCTCCGGTGCTGTATGACGCGCCGCGCGACGACCCGTAATGACGCGACCGCGACAGCCTGACAGTCGTCCGTGCGGCCCTCGAACCGGCGATGCCTAAGCTCTGCAAGGTGACCGTGCTCTACCGCCATTCCCGCATCTACACCGGCGACCCGCAGCGACCGTATGCCACCGGACTGCTCGCAGACGATGACGTCATCCTGGCGATCGGCGACTTCGAGAGCCTGGCCGTCCAGCATCGCGAGGCGACCGTTGTCGAGCTCGGCGGAGCGCTGGTGCTGCCGGGGATGCACGACGCGCACATCCACACCGCCAGCCTTGCGCGCGAGCTGGCAGCGCTCGATCTGCGCCGGGTGACCACCCTCGAGCAGGCGCTCCAGCACGTGCAGCAGTATGCCGAGACGATCCCGTCCGGCGCCTGGATCATGGGCGGTCGCTGGGACAGCAACAAGTGGACCCCGCCCGGGCAGCCGACCCGGCATGACCTCGACCGCGTCAGTGGCGACCATCCCGTGGCGCTGGCCAGCATCGACGGCCACACGATGTGGGTCAACACCGCGGCGCTGAGCGCCGTCGGCATCACGTTCGACACTCCCGATCCGGCGGGCGGAGTCATCGCGCGCGATGACCAGGGCTCTCCGACCGGCATCCTGCGCGAAGCCGCCTGTGAGGCCGTCGAGCGGGTCTACGCCTCACCCGTCTCCGGCGATCTCGCCGACCAGCTGGCCGCCGCACAGGAACACCTCTTGTCGGTCGGACTGACGAGCGTCACCGACCTCGACGGTGAGGACGCACGTGCGGCATACCTGCGGATGAAATCCGACGGGTGGCTGAACATCCGTGTCACCAAAGGAATTCCGGTCACTCACCTCGACGCGGCGATCGCCGAGGGCCGTCGTTCCGGCGACGGTGACGACTGGCTCCGGGTGGGTCCGGTCAAGCTGTTCAGCGACGGCGCGCTCGGCTCGCACACCTGTCACATGAGCCACGGATTCCGCGGCGACGAGTCCAACCACGGCATGCCGGTGCTGTCGCACGAGCAGGTCCTCGCCTACGCTCGACGCGCGACGGATGCCGGAATCGCCGTGGCAACGCACGCGATCGGCGACCAAGCCGCCCACACGGTGCTGGGTGCGTACGAGCAACTGCGCGCCGAGACCGGCACGAGTATGACGCTCAGCATCGAGCACTCCCAGTTCCTGCAACCGGACGACGTTCACCGGATGGCGCAGCTGGGGGTCACCGCCTCGATGCAGCCGACGCACTGCACCAGCGACATCACCTTGTGCGAGGCCATGCTGCCGGACAGCCCTCTGGTGGCCTACGGCTGGCGGACGTTGCTGGATGCCGGAGTCGCGGTCGCCTTCGGATCGGACGCGCCGGTGGAGGATCCGAACCCGTTCTTCGGACTGCACGCCGCCGTGACCCGGCAGCGCTTCGACGGCACACCGGCAGGTGGCTGGCAGCCGCACGAGCGCGTCACGATCAACGAGGCCATCGCGGCACACACAGCCGGATCTGCGCGACTGACAGGTGATTTCACCCGCAAGGGCCGGCTCACCGCCGGACGGCTGGCCGACTTCATCGCGATCGACACCGACATCACCGATCCTGAGTTGATTGCCGACGAACCGCTGCGGATTCGCACCGCCCAGGTGCTGCAGACAGTCGTCGGCGGCGAAACGCGCTGGTCGCGCTGAGCATTCGCCGGCGGCGCCGAGGTTCAGTCCTGGATCCGTGCCCACGGGTGCGCGTGCTCGACCTGCGCCGCCACCTGCAACAGCAAACTCTCGTGACCGTGATCGGCGGTGAGCATCACACCGATCGGCAGGCCACTGTCGGTTGCGGCATACGGCAGCGAGATCGCGGGGCTGCCGGTGGCGTTCTGCAGCGGTGTGAAACCGACGAGATCGACGAGCCGGCGGAAGTGCTCCTCGCCCGGGAGCTCCGGTCCGAGGTAGCCGAGTTGCGGGGTCACCTTGGTGAGGACCGGCGTGAGGACGAGGTCCGGTCCGCCGTGGAACATCCGCCGCGAGAACGCGCTCATCAGCCCCAACCGTGCGATGTATGCCGGCGAGCGCCACACGTTCAGCAACCCCTCCTTGGCAAGATAGGCGGTCAGCGGTTCGACCTTGGAATTGTCGAATCCCTTGTCGAACAACAGCTTCCCGCCGTATGACGCAAGCATCGCCAGCAGCTGCCAGTAGCGGCTGAAGTCGTCGACGAAGGTCTGCGGAACCTTCAGATCGAAGGGCTCGACGATGTGACCGAATGACTCCAGCGTCCTCGCGAATGCCTCCACGGCGGCGCGGGTCGGCGCGTCGGTGGCCGACGCGAAGGGCGCGTCCAGCAGCATGCCGACGCGCAGCCTCCGGTGCAGCGGCGCCTGGGGATCGCCGAGCGCACGCACGCGACGATTGTGGTGCTGGCGCTCCGCCGCGACATAGAAGCGCGCGACATCCCGCACCGACCGCGCGAGCACCGAGTCGGCGACAATACGCACCGGCATCGTCGCGCTGCCCTCGTTGGTGCGCAGCCGCCCCCGTGTCGGCTTGAGTCCGACCAGGCCACACATGGCGGCGGGGATGCGGATCGAACCGCCTCCGTCGTTGCCGTGTGCGATCGGTATGGCGCCCGAGGCGACCAGCGCCGCCGACCCACCGGAACTTCCGCCGGCGGAGAAGCCGGTGTTCCAGGGATTCCGCGTGGTGAACTGGCGCGTCTCTGTCGAGCAGGTCCAGCCGAACTCCGGCATCGTGGAGGTGCCGACCGGAATCATGCCGGTGGCACGGAATTGCGCCGCCACGGCTCCGTCCTTGGGCTGCGGATCCTTCGGGAAGGCCAGCGAACCCTCGGTCATCGGCATCCCACCGACGGGGATGTTGTCCTTGAAAACCATTGGAACGCCTGCAAATTCACCGGAGCTGATCGATCGGGCGGCGCGCTCGCGTGCCCGCTCGTAGTCGTCGTACATCAGCGCATGCAGCTGCGGGTCGACCACCTGCACCCGCTCGATGGCAGCATCGACGGCTTCATTGGCGGTAATCTCGCCGGTGCGGATACGGTCGGCGACGCCGGTTGCATCGAGGTCGCCCAGGGCGTCGTCGCGAAACGCGTGGACTCGGGTGGCAGGTGCGGCATCCGTGCTCATAGCCGCACAAGGTACGCCCAGCCCGATCGCAGATGGCCACCCGGAGCGGGTGAATCCGACCCCCCCTCAACTCCGGATCACCGTGCCGGCAGGGGTCCTGGGCTGGGCGCGGGGATGTGTGGCGGACCTCCTGGACGGCACTCTGCAGTGCCCCACAGCGCGGGGCACTGCAGAGTGCCATTCGAATGCCACCGCAGGACCCTGCCGCGGGCCCGATCGCGATGTGCCGGTTTCACCACCCAAAAGCCCTCGCGACAGGCAGACTCTTGGACACTCACCCCGTCCGCCACCACCGTCAAGGATCACTCATGCGCAAGGTCGTCGCCCACCTGTTCAGCTCGATCGACGGAGTCGTCGAAAGCCCGAATCTGTTCCAGTTCGACAGCTTCGGCGCCGAGGAGGGCACCGCGATGGGTGAGGCGATGGCGGCGGTGACCGACGCGATCATGGGCCGGGTGATCTACACCGAGTGGGCGGATTACTGGCCCGACCACAACGAGGATTTCGGTCTGCTGATCAACCCGATGCGCAAGCACGTCGCGACCCGCACCCTGACCGGGCCGCTGGCCTGGCAGAACTCCACCGTCATCGACGGTGATCTGCTCGACTACGTGGCCAGCCTCAAGCACGAGGATGGCGGCGACATCACCGTGTGCGGCATCTCGGTGATCCGCGAACTGCTCGTCGCCGGCCTGCTGGACGCCCTCACGCTGACGATCCACCCGGCGTCCGGCGGCACCGGCAAGAGGCTGTTCGACGGCATCGAGCAGCCGGTGCGGCTGGAACTCATCGACAGTCAGATCACGACTGTCGGCAACGCGATGCTGACCTACCGCAAGCGCGACGCCGACGCCTGACGCCTGACGCCGACGGGAAACCGCACCAGCGAGGGTTCACATCGGACAGTCGTGCGCTCGTGTCAGCCGGTGGCAACGCCGATGCCGCGCTGCGCGCTCACCTCGGCCCGGAAGGCCGAAACCCCGCACGCGTATGACGGCAGGCCCGCCAGGCCGTCGGTCTCGATCGCCCAGTCGAGCCATGCCAGTAGTCGTTCGCCCGCACCCTGCACGAAGGTCGTCAGTTGCTCCGCGGGCAACCGCACGACCTGACGGCACAGCCGTGCGTTGGGCACGAAGTGCATCGAGCGGGTCACCGACAGCAACGCGCAAGCATCGGCGGCCGCCACGGAATTGAGCACCGCCTCCACCTGCGGACAATCCGAAAACTTCGACGCGTCAACGACATACAGATGGCAGACGCTTGCAGCACCCGCCTCGCTGAGGCAGCGGTCGACGGCACGCTCGTGGGTGCCCGTCACGCGGATGTCGTCGAGTGCGAGCACCACCGCACCAGCCACGCCGGCAGGTGCACTCAGTCGGTCCGCGCCGATCTCGGCAGCACGCTGGGTCGTCGTCATCCGGGCATAGTCGTCGGACGACACCCCACGCCGGTCGACCTTCACAGTCTCGACGGCGATGTCGGGGCGTCGCCGCCGCACCTCGGCCGCGAACGGCGCGAGCAGACTGTGCGCGGCGGGCGGCACCCGGTCGAAGCCGGATGTCGTGACCATCACCCGCTCGGCCGAGAGTTCCGGCGTGACAAGCGCAGCCAGGGCTCGCGCATACCCACGGCCGATCGCCGCATCACCATGTTTGAAGCGGCTGTAGCCGACGCGTTCGACACGGCCGTTGGCAGGCAGTCCGTACTGAGAATGCAGCCGTATCAGTGCTTTTCGGTCGTCGATCCCATTCGCCATCCCCACACCTCCCCTTCGATCGGCTCCGGCCGCTCGGGCCAGCCCGGTGTCGCCTCGCGCAGTGCACGCATCCCCTCGGGGTATGCCGCAACGAAGTCACGGCCGTTCCGTTCCGCCTGAGTGCGCAGCTCCCACGCGAGAGGCCGGGGGCACTGCGCGAGAAACTCCGCAGTCTCCGGCTCACCCAGCAGCCGCTTGAGAAACCGGATCGTCACCCGGAAGTGACCGGAGCGCACCACCGGCAGGACATCCAACACCGACCGCACGCGAGCGGTGTTGAGTCGGCTCTCGATGCTCGGTTCCGCCGCCAGTGCGTCATCACAGGACGCGACGTATGCCGCGATCACCCGCGTGGCCCCCGCGCCTTCGAGCACCGACAGCATCGTCTGCTCCGCCATACCCGTCACGCGGATGTCGTCGACGACGACCACATTGGCGCCGGTGACCGGCTCGACCAGCTCGAAAGCGATCCCGGAGAGGTCTCTCCGCCGTTCGGCCTCGGTGGAGCGGGCGTAGTCGATGTGCGTCACCGAGCTCTTGTGCACATCGGTGATCTGCGCGGCAGGCATCCCCTTGCGCGCCGTGTTGAGGTGTATCGAAACGACCTCGGCCAGCAGATGACAGCTGGGAACAGTGACGTGACAAGCCACCGGCAGCAACACCGGGCGCTCCTCGGTCAACAGCCAGCGGCATTCGTCGAGCAGTCGCGTCGCGACCTCGGCGCCGAACGTGAGCGCGGCCGAGAAGTCGCCGTGCTTCATCAGGGAATAGGTCTCGGCGTCGAAAGCCGCACCGGTGCGCATGTCCACCGGTCGGGACGCCGGTCCGGTCAGTGGATGGGCGATCACGCGCTGCACGGTCATGACAGCTCTCGCAGCACCGCGAGCGTCGACAGTCCGTCCGGTATGACGAGCGCCGTCTGCAGACCGGCCTCCCGCGCGCCGGCCACGTCGGCGACCGGGTTGTCACCGACGTGCAGCACGTCCGGCGGCGGAAGCCCCAACACCGCGAGCGTCTCGCCGAAGATCGCCGGCGCCGGTTTCGCCACCCCGACCTCGTCGGAGAAGACACCAGTGACACCGCCAAAACCGGCCAACGCCAACAGTTTCCGCATGAGCGCTCCCGGCAGCATGCCGGTGTTGCTCGTCAACACGACCGGCACCTGCAACTCCAGCACCGCCGCCGGCAGCTCGGTGTGCAGTGGTCGCGGCGGGTGCATGAGCGCCAGCGCCTCCTGCTGACACATCAGGTCGTCACAGGCCACCGATACCGCGTCGAGCGCGACACTCTGCGGCATACCGAACCGGGTGAGGCAGGCGACGATCCGACCGACGAAACCCACATCGGCGCCGGTCCGCGCGCACTCGTCGTCGACATCGCGGTCGGCCTGCCGCATCACCTGGTCGAACTGCTCGGCACCGACCGAGGGAAGCAACGCATCCCGCAGCAGTCGGTTGCGCGCCGCCTTGAAGTCGGGGTCGCTGCCCAGCAGCGTGCCCCAGATGTCCAGCGACACCCCTGCGACGGCACGCCTCGGGTGCGTGGCACCCGAGGCGTGGTTGGTCGGCATCCGAACTCAGACAGCTGCGAGCGCGAGCGGTTCGAGGTCTCGGGCGGTGCGACCCTGACCGGGGGTTCCGATCGCGGTGAACGCCCACCCTGCACCCGTGCGTGACACACGTGCCATGACCAGAGCGGTGTGCGGGCCCGACCCGCTGAGCGCGAAGCGCGCCAATTCGGTGTCACCCGCGGCCGAGTCGACGACCCGCACCACGGCATTGTCGATCTCGCTGAACGTCTCGCCGCTGTAGGAATTCACGACGAAGACGATGTGCTCGACGCTGCCGTGCACCTGCGGCAGGTCGACGATGATCGACTCGTCGTCGCCATCGCCGGCACCGGTGAGATTGTCGCCGGTGTGCTGGATGGCGCCGTCCGCCGAGCGCAGCGAACCGAAGTACACCGTGTCGATCACACGACCACCACTGATGACCAGCGCCGAGGCGTCGAGGTCGATCGCGCGCTGCACCTGCTTGGTGCCCCCGAACAGACCCTTCTTGGTGATGACCTTGACGTCCCACCCCAGGCCCATCCGCACCCGGCTCAACTGGCCGCCGTCCTGCTTGCGCAGGTCGACGGTCTGACCCTTGGACAGGTTGACGCTCATACGTGTGCTCCTTCATCCGTGGTGTTCTCATAAGCTGCGGGCCCCTCTGCCGCAGCCTCACGCTTGTTGGCCAGGATCGAGGAGATCCAGGCGGCGACGATGAGCGCGATGCCCACCCCGCCGATGACGAATTCGCCCAGGTGCACCTTGATGCTCAGCACCAGCATCACCGCGAGCGCGCCGATCGCCCAGTGGGCGCCGTGCTCCAGGAAGCGGTACTCGGCCAGCGTCCCGTTGCGCACGAGGAAGATCGTCATCGATCGCACGTACATCGCGCCGACACCCAGGCCCATCATGATGATGATCGGGTCGGGGGTGATCGCGAAGGCGCCGATCACACCGTCGAAGGAGAAGGTCGCGTCCAGCACCTCCAGGAAGAAGAACATCGACAAAGCGGCCTTGCCGGCCAGCAGCACCGTCTGGCCCGTGGACCGTGCGTCAGCCTTCTCGAACTCCTCGTCCTTGGCCGCCTCGCGGCTCTCCATCAGTTGGGAGAGGCCGCTGACCGCGAGATAGAGCACGATGCCGAGCAGCCCGGAGAACAGCACGATCGAGCGCATCTGCACGTCGGTGTGGACCGCGGTCTTGTGCACCAGGGTCTCGCTGGCAACCAGCAGGAAGACACCGGCGATGACGACGGACAGGACATCCAGCTTGCCCAGACGCTGCAGCGGCTTCTCGATCCAGGACAGCCACGTGGTCTCGCGGTCGGGGTCGAACATGAAGTCCAGGAACAGCAGCAGCAGGAACATGCCACCGAAGGCCGCGATGCTCGGGTGGGCCTCGTTGAGGATGTAGCCGTAGGTGCCGGGGACGTGCGGGTCGCCCTTCTCCAGCGCCAGGTGCAGCGCTCTGATCGGGCTGATCGATCCGGAGACACAGACGATGACGAAGGGAAAGATCAACCGCATCCCGAAGACCGCGACGAGCACGCCGACGGTCAAGAACATCTTCTGCCAGAAGTCGTTGAGTCGCACCAGATATTTGGCGTTGACCGCGGCGTTGTCGAAGGAGAACACGATCTCGACGACGATCAGGATCGCGCACAGCCAGATTCCGGTCCAGCTGTCGTACACGAACGCGATCGCCAGGACGATCACGGTGATCAGAAAATCGATACGGAAATGCTTCAGGGCTTGCAAGGTGAGTGCTCTTCTCGCGTGACGGGCGTGATGGGCGGGGTGCTCAGCCGGCCTGCCGACCGACGGATCCGGTCGACGGATGACGTGTGCCGACCGGTTGCGTGCCCGAGTGTCCCACCGGGGTATTCGGCCCGTCCAACGACGACTCGGGCCGACGGGTTCCCCACCGTCGGCCCGAGCATCTGCCTGATTCAGGCGAAGTGCAGCCGAATATCAGTTCACGTCAAGGCCGAACTCACGTATGACGCTCGCCAGTCCGCCGGCGTAACCCTGTCCGATGGCACGGAACTTCCACTCGCCGCCGTGGCGATACAACTCACCGAAGATCAGCGCCGTCTCGGTCGAGGCGTCCTCACCGAGATCGAACCGCACACCCTTGTCGGCATTGTTCGGGTCATCCAGGTCGTAGATCCGGATGTAGGCATCGGCAACCTGACCGAAGTTCTGCTGACGTGCCTCCGCCTGGTCGATGGAGGCGACGACGACGATCCGCTCGACGTCGGCCGACACCTGGTTGAGCGAGACGTTGATCTGCTCATCGTCGCCGTCTCCTTCACCGGTGCGGTTGTCGCCCTGGTGCACGACCGCGCCGTTGTCGCCGGACAGGTTGTTGTAGAACACGAAATCCTGGTCGCGGCGGACCTTGCCGTTGGCCGCGAGCAGCAGCACCGACGCGTCGAGGTCGAACTGCGCTCCGTCCGTCGTGCGCGGATCCCAGCCGAGGCCGATCACGGCGTTGACCATGCCGGGTGCTGCCTTGGCCAGTGAGATGTTGCCGCCCTTGCTGAGGCTGACTGCCATGAGTTTCCTTTCGTTGCAGAGCTGTTGCGCTCTGTAGTCGGTGGTCAGACGAGAGGTGTGAAGGCATCCCGCCAGGACAGTTCGGTGTAGCCGTAGGCCCCGCAGATCTGCTGCAGGGTGCCCGAATAGGGGTCGTGCTCGGCCCGTATGACGATGCGCCCTTCGACGACGTGGCCGGTCAGCAGAGCTTGGGCGCCGAAGGTGGGGCCGGCGACCAGCGGCAACTCGAGACGGGCACCGGCATACGTCGTCAGGGCGACGGTGCCGCCGGGCATCTGCTTGCTCGGCCGGGTGGGCACCGCGAACAGCAGGAATCGGTGCACATCGCTCACCCGCCGCAGATTGATCGCTGCGCCGCTGGTGGTGGCGCGGAAGATCGGCGAGCGCGGGTCGGGGCCTTGTTGGGAAAGCCCCGGCAGCACAACGGATTCGCGACGGTCACCGGTCTCGAAGACAAAACCGAGGGCGACCTCGCTGGGTGTCGCCACGGCGACGCGCACCTCGAGACTGCCGGCCGCGGACTGCAGCCGCGTCAGATGCACGACCGGCTCGCGGTCGGTGAGGATCCGGCGCTCGTCGGAGCCGATGGTGGGCAGCTGCAGGTCGTGCGACGGCGGCAACGCGTGCCGGGAGGTGCGCGGCGCGGGGGCCTGCGGCATACCTGCCAGGGCATCGAGGTCGAGCGAAGTGCTCGTCTGCGAGGGCGGCGGCGCAGCAGCCGATGCCGTGGCCGGGGTGGACGTGCCAAGGTCGAGGGAGGTTCCTGCCGACACTGCGGCCGCGGCAGGCGGCGGCCCACTCAGATCGAGGGAGGTTCCGGCCGACACTGCGGCCGCGGCAGGCGGCGGCCCACTCAGATCGAGGGAGGTGCTCGCCGGTGCCGGTGGCACCGAAGAGGGGGCCGGAGTTGCCGTCGGTGCTGAGGCGACCGGTGCTGAGGCGACCGGTGCCTGAGGCGGCGCCGGCGGGCGAAGAGACCGGCGCCGCAGGAACGGCAGATCCGTCCGCTGGGTCACAGCGGCACCCCGAATTCCTTTGCCACTCCTGCGAGTCCAGCCGTGTAACCGAGGCCGAGCGCCCGCAGCTTCCATTCGCCGTTGTGGCGGTAGAGCTCGATGAGTTTGAGCGCTGTCTCGCTCTGCAGGCCGTCCGCGAGATTGACCGTCGAGATGATCGAGGCACCGCCGTCGAGGTTGAGCACTCGGACCACCAGGCTGCGCAACTGCCCAAGGGTGCGCGTGTTGCCGCTGCCTTCCGACAGATAGAGCACGGTGACGATCCGCTCGACCTCGGCGGGGACGGCATCCAGGTCTACCTCGACCTGCTCGTCGTCGCCGCCGAGTGCCTGCTGCAGCTGCGCGGTCGACAGATCCGCCGACACCAACTGGTTGAAGAAGACGACGTGGTCCGGTGACAGCGCTCGGCCGTCGGCACCGACCAGGATCGTCATGAGCGCCAGGTTGTCGGTCAGCGAGCGCTCGCCACCACCGTCCCAGGCGACGCCGACCACGACCCCGGTGAGGTTCGGGATCTCTCTGCGGAGGGCGATGTTCGCCCCCTTGGCCATCGGGCTCACGATGCGTCCTTCGTCGTCGATCTGGTCCGGCGGCTCACAGGTTGAGCTCGGACTGGCTGAACTTGTCCTCCAGGAACCGCCCGTGCACCTGCAATGCGCTCATGTCACGGTCACGCCCGGCACGCGCGAGATCTTCGACGCTGCGCCGCAGCGTGGTCAGCTGTTCCACCAGTGCATCTGTGGCCTGAGCCTCGCCATCGCGACCGGCCGAGCGCACGGCTGCGACATACGCCCGGATCGATCCCGGGAGGTAGTCGGTGAGCGTGGCATTGAACGCGACCCGCACGTTGATGTCGATGCGCGTTGCGTCAGGCCCGGTGAGAGCCGCCTGCACGGTGTCGGTCACCGCGCGGGCCAGCACCACGCCGATGCCCGGCAGGTCAGCGGCGCTGGAGTTGATCTCGAGGATCAGCGCCTGCGTGCGCTGCAGCAGCTCTTCGGGGGAGTCGGGCTCTGTCGGGCGCAACGGTGCTGCAGCTGCCTCGCGAAGCTGACCGACCGTGCTGGCGCGCAGCTGGCGAGACGAGCCGTCCGGGTCGAACAGTCGTGACAGCAGTCCCACACCGCGACCCTACTGGCCGGGCTGGCCGCCGCCATACGGCGCCTGCGGCGGGGTGGGGCCTTGGCCGAGCTGCTGCGGCTGACCGGTCGGGTTGAAGGTCGCCGAGGTGGTGGCATCGATGCCCTGGCCGCGCATCGACCGCTCGAGGTAGGGCTTGGCCCGCTGCACCTGGCCCTCAAGGGCACCGATCGTCTGGGACATGGATTGCGTTGCCTGCGAACGGAATTGGTCGATCGTGTCCATCGTCTCGAAGACGTTGTCGAAGGCGCGCTGCAGCTTCTCGATCTCGATCGTGCTCGATGCCGCCTGCTGGTTGATCTGGGTGCCCTGGACCTTGAGCTGCTCCGAGGTGGCCTCGATGAGGTTGGAGGTCGTGGCGTTGACCGCGGTGATCTGGTCGAGGACGACCTTCTGCTGGGCCAGCGCCTGGCTGACGATGACGGCCGTGCGCAGCGCTGCGATGGTCGTGGTCTGTGCGCGGTCGACGCCGCGGATCAACTCCTGGTTGTTCTTGCGCACCAGGTCCAGGGCCAGATAGCCCTGCACCGACACCGCCATCTGGGTCATGATGTCCTGCCGGCGCTGGCGCACCGCGAACAACACGTCCGATTTCATGATCTGGGCATCTTCGGTGCGGCCCGCGGCCTCGAGTTCGGCGACCTTGCGCTCGACCGCGCCGTCGAGTGCTGTTGCCAGCTGGTTGTATTCGCCGAGCTTCTGCATGGCCTGCCACATGTTGTTGCGCTCGACCTCGATCGAAGCGTTGTCCTTGCGCAACTCGTCCTGGCCACTGGCCAGTGACCGGATGATCTGGTCGATGTGACTCTGCGCCGACTGGTATTTCGCGAAGTAGTTCTCGATCTTGTTGCCGCCGGGCAGGAACTTCAGGACCTTCTTGGCGCCCTTGAGGTCGGCGCGATTCGGGTCGAGGTCGGTGACCGTGCGGCGCAGGTCGATCAGCGTGCCGCTGACCTTGCTCTGTGCGGAGTCCTTGCCCATCTGCGCGGCCGGGCGCTGCAGCATACGGTTCGAGACGTCCGAGGACTTGCGGATGTCAGCGTCACCCATGTTGATGATGGAGTTGACCTTGTCGTTGAAGGCCGGGGCCTTCATGTCCATCGCAGTGAGCTCACCGACGAAGGCCTCCGCCTTGCGGTCGAGCTCGGTCTGCGCCTCAGGTGCGACCGGCACCGCCTGCACTGCCTGCTGCTCGTTGATCACCGGCACCGGCTGAGGAGCCTCGAGCACCAACGACGTCGAACTGGGCGGAGCCACCGGCGGAAGTTGCGGGGCCATCGGCGCCTGGGTCTGCACCGGGACCGGCGGCTGCTGGTAGGGCGCCTGGGGGGCGGGCTGTTGTGGCGCCCCATATGCCGGTTGGCCCTGACCAGGCTGCGGCTGACCGGGCTGCGCGGCATACGGCTGCTGCGGTTGTCCCAGCGGGCTACCTGCCTGCTGGCCGTTGCTGTTCTGCCACTGATCGCCGAGCCCACCGCTCAGATCGAGGTCGGACATGTTTGACGCCTCCTATGTGCCGCGGTCGTTCCACGGCCCCCGGTTCGGATCTCACCTTATGTACATGCGTGGGTCTCGGACACCCCCACCCGCGCCTGCAGTCAGACTGCGCAAATGGCCGGGGCGTTCCCTTGGGTAACGCGCGAAGGGGCACCTATAGTTCGAAGTCGTGACACTCCCGCGGATCGCGTTCATCATCGGCAGCACCCGTCCCGACCGTGTGGGGCCGGCCGTCGCGGAGTGGGCGTTCGATCTCGCCGGCCGTCGCGACGATGCGGCATACGACTTGATCGACCTGGCACATGTCGGACTGCCGCTGCTCGACGAGCCCGAACCCGCCGCCGCACGGCACTACGTGCACGATCACACCCGCCGCTGGTCGCGGCTGATCGAGGAGTATGACGGGTATGTCTTCGTCAGCCCGGAGTACAACCGCGGGGTGTCGGCGGCGCTGAAGAACGCCATCGACTTCCTTTATACGGAGTGGAATGACAAGGCCGCCGGGCTGATCTGTTACGGATCCAGCGGTGGTCTGCGAGCCGGTGAGGCGCTCAAGGCGACACTCGGCGAGGTGCAGATCGCGACCGTGCGCGCACAGGTGTCGCTGTCGATCTACGACGACATGGTCGACTTCGCCGAGATGGCGCCGAGGGACTACCAGGCCGGCAATCTCGACGCGATGCTGACGCAGCTGACCCGCTGGGCCGGCGCGCTGAAGCCGTTGCGCGCCTGAATCGCGCCGCCGCGGCGGGGGTCGCACCTGAACCGGGGGCAACGCCTGAACCGGGGGCAACGCCTGAACCGGGGAGCAACGCCTGAGGGGCCGCACCTGAACCGGGGGGCCACGCCTGGCCCGAGCCAACGGAGCCGACGAGGCCGCCCGCAACTCGCCGAATCGGCGACTTTCGGATCACCCATCCCCACCAGATGTCCGGATCGGCCGGAACCACCCGACCACCGCGACCAAAAACGACACCTCGCGAAGGCAACGGTCACGCGAACCGACCAAAAACGACATCTCGCGACGTGACGGTCACGCGAAGCGACCAAAACCGACATCTCGCGGAGGCAACGGTCACGCGAACCGACCAAAACCGACACCTCGCAGAGCGCACGACGACCAGCGGCGCCCGCAAGAGCATGCAGTCCGCCGAATCGGCGACTTTCGGATGACCCATCCCCACCAGATGTCCGGATCTGCCGGAACCACCCGACCACCGCGACCAAAAACGACATCTCGCGAAGGCAACGGTCACGCGAACCGACCAAAAACGACATCTCGCGACGTGACGGTCACGCAAACCGACCAGAAACGACACCTCGCGGAGGCAACGATCACGCGAACCGACCAAGACCGACATTTCGCAGAGCGAACGACGACCAGCGGCGCCCGCAGGGCCGCGCACGACCCCAACCCGCCGAATCGGCGACTTTCGGATGACCCATCCCCACCAGATGTCCGGATCTGCCGGAACCACCCGACCACCGCGACCAAAACCGACACCTCGCGGAGGCAACGATCACGCAAACCGACCAAAACCGACATTTCGCAGAGCGAACGACGACCAGCGGCGCCCGCTTGGCCGCGCACGACCCCAACCCGCCGAATCGGCGACTTGTGTGTGGCTTCTGGGACTCATGCGCTGTATGTGGTCCGTGAGGTGCCAAAATCGACCGCATCGGCGACTTACGTATGCCGCAGCTATCGCGTCAACCACGTTCGCGAACGTGGGGTGGGCTTGTTCGATGATGAGCAGGCCTTACGTATGCCGCAGCTATCGCGTCAACCGCGTTCGCACCGGCGCAACGCCATCTCGGCCAGCCACGCCGCGGCATCCGGCAGCACCGAGTCGTCGAAGGCCGCGCGCGGCGAATGGTTGTCCGGAGCCGCGGCCGGATCCTGCGCCATACAGGCGCCGAGCATGAAATACGCACCAGGCACGCGTTCGAGCACGAATGAGAAGTCCTCCGAACCCATTTCGGGGTAATCGCGGTCGACGTAGCGATCAGCCCCGAACAGGTCGGCGACCACCTCGCGCCCGAGGTCGTAGTCCGCACGATGGTTGATCGTGGGTGCATAGCCGTCGGCCCACACGACGTCGACACCCAAGCCATGCGCGGCCGCCACACCACGAGCCACCCGCTCCACCATCGCCGCCGCCGCCTCGCGGTTCGCCGGACTCAGCGTCCGCACCGTCACCCCGAGCGTGGCGTCGTCGGGAATGATGTTGTCCTTCGTGCCGCCCTGGATGCACCCGACCGTGACCACCACTGGATCGAAGACGCTGAATCCACGCGTCACCGCCGTCTGCAACGCCAGCACGATCTCGCAGGCGACCGGCACGGGATCCTGAGCTGTGTGCGGCGCAGAGCCGTGCCCGCCGCGTCCGCGCACCGTGATCGCCACCTCGTCCGCTGCCGCCATGACGGCACCTGGCAACGAAAACCATTGCCCACGAGGGTATTCCGCCGAAAAGACATGCAGCGCGTATGCCGCATCGACTGGTCGTCCGGCAACGTCGAGCAGACCCTCGTCGAGCATCGGGATCGCCCCACCGGGGCCCTCCTCGCCGGGCTGGAACATCAGCACCACGTCACCGGCCAGGTGTTCGCGCCGTTGGTGCAGGATCCGTGCCGCGCCGATCAGCCCGGCCACGTGCAGATCATGCCCACACGCGTGCATCGCACCGGAAACCTCTGAGGTGTATGACGATTCGACGGCCTCAGTCACCGGAAGGGCGTCCATGTCGCCGCGCAGCAGCACCACCGGTCCATCCGAAGCGCCCGGGGCACCGCCGCGGATCACTGCAACAACCGAATCCAGCGCTGCCCCGAGGTGCAACTCGTCATACGTGCCGGCGAGTTCGTCGACGATCAGTTGCTGGGTCACCGGCAACCGCAACCCGATCTCCGGGCGCCGGTGCAACCGCCTACGTATGGCGCTGAGGTCATCCGCCATCTCCTCCGCCAACTGCAGGGTCCGGGCAGCAGAACGCGTGCGATCAGCCATGCCTCGAACCCAACCACATCACCGACCGCTCACAGGTGCATCAGCAGCAGCCGAATGCCCGAAAGCACACGCCCGAGGGCTTCTTCGGACCCAGTGCCGCATCGTTCGTTGACAATGGCGTCAGCGATATCCGGCTGCCTGCAGTCCGTAGAGCTGCGCATAAGCGCCGCCCGCCGCCATCAACTCGGCGTGGGTGCCCTGCTCCGCAACGCGGCCGTCGGCGAGAACCACCACCAGATCGGCTGAGGCGACCGTGGAGAACCGATGGGTCACGATGATCGTCACACCGCCCGCTCGCGCCGTGGTCTTCGCGGCCGCGGCATACCGGTCGAACAACGCATGTTCCGTCGCGGGATCAAGGGCCGATGTCGGTTCGTCGAGCACGAGCAGCAGCGGTGAGGCGCGCAACATGGCCCGCGCGATGGCGAGACGCTGCCACTGGCCACCGGACAAGTCGACACCCCCTGGCCAGGACGGTCCGAGCTGCGTGGCGAATCCCGTTGGGAGGGCTCTCATCACGTCACCGGCGGCGGCGTCTGCCAGAGCACCTTCCAGAGCCGGACTGCCCGGTATGCGGCCCTCGCGCAGATCGCCCACGCCGATCGCTTCCCCAGCCGTCAGTTCGAGCCGGAGGTGGTCCTGAAAGGCCCCCGCGCAGCGCTCACGCCACGCGGCCAGCGACATCGCCCTCAGATCGACGCCGTCCACCAACACTCGTCCGTCCGCGATGTCGAACATCCCGGTCAACAGCCCGATGAGCGTCGACTTTCCGGCACCGTTCTCGCCGACGACCGCGACCACGGCCCCGGCCGGAAGATCGAGATCAAGGCCACGTAGCGCGTCCTGCTCGGATCCGGGGTAGCGGAAGGTCACACCCTCCAACCGGATGCCGTGGCGCAACGTGGCGGGCGGCGCGCCCTCGCCTGCATGGTCCGCCGCAACACCCTCGGCATAGTCGACCAGCCAGCGGTACCTCCCCGCTGTGCGCAGCATCTGGGCCAGATTCTGCGTGCTGCTCTGCAGCGAACTCACCGCGTCACGCAACTGACCGACGACCAACACGGCGGTGGCAAAGCGACCGGCCGACAACCGGCCGGCAAGCGCGTCATGCAGCAGCCACGCCAGAATCCCGATCGATGCCCCGACATACACCACGGTTACCACGGTGGCCATGAACGATCCGCGAATCTCAGCACGGGTGAACGGCTTTCGCCACTCGAGTGAGTGGATTCCAAGCAGGTTCCGCACCAATCGGCGAGCGCCGAAGACACGCAGTTCGGACGCGGGGACCGGCTCCAGCGTGAGATCACCGAGATGCTTGCTTCGACGTCCTGCCTCCGCCGAGTCGTCCTCGGCCTGCTTCTCCCAGGCGATGTTCGCGCGCGCAGTGAAGGTCGCCGGGACCGCCACCACCAGCAGCAGCAACAGCCGCCAGTCGACGGACGCGGCGACCACGATCGTGATGATCGGTGTCACAAGCTGGTTGGCCGCATTGACCAGAGAGTTGTAGGCCATGCCGAGGGCGCCCATCCGCTCACGCAGTGTGTGCATCTGGTCCTGATACTGCGGATCGTGCAGGTGGTTCAAGGTTGCTGTGGACCCGCTCAACCGGCCGATCTGTGCATCGAAGAACTGGCCGACGCGTTCGTTGAGGCCGATCCGCGACTGCACCCCCACGATGGAGAGCAAGGGTGCCAGCCCCTGAGAGGCGCCGACTCCGCACAGTCCACCGACCAGATAGGCCGCCTGGTGATTCACCACACCGGTGACGGCGAATCCGACGAACAACGGCATCAGGTATTCCAGCGCACGCCCAAAGGTCTCGAAGAACGCAACGATCGTGGCGCTGCGTTGAATCCGCCACGATGTCCGCAGGATCAGGCCGATCGACTGAGCGTTGTATCTCATTGCTGATCCTCCTCGGCGACGATGCCGACTGCTGCCTTCTCGAACCGGGACGCCTGCAGGCGGAACATGTCTGCGTACACGCCTCCCTCTGTGAGCAACTGGTCGTGCGAGCCGTCCTGCACCACGCCGTTCGGGCCGAGCACAACGATCCTGTCGGCATGGCGCACGCTCGAGAGCCGGTGACTGACGAGGATCGTGGTAACCCCTCGGGTCACTTCCAGGAACCGACTCAAGATCTCCGCCTCGGCGCGCACGTCAAGGGCGGCGGTGGGTTCGTCCAGCACCAGAATTCCGGCGCCCGTCGCCACCGCAGCAAGGGCTCGTGCGATGGCAACTCGTTGCCACTGGCCACCGGAAAGGTCTGTGCCGCCGGCATATCCGGGTTCGAGCACTGTGTCCCAGTCACCGTCGACCCTGGCGAGCACGTCGTCGCCGGCTGCATCGTGGAGAGCCTGACGGGCGATGTCGTCACCTTCGTCAGGCTGTCCGGAGGTGAGCAGCGGCAACGCGACGTTCTCCCGCAGCGACAGGTGATAGCGCACGAAATCCTGGAAGATCGTGGCCACCTTGCGCCGCACCGCGTCGTCGACTGCCGGATCTCCGCCGCCGATCCGAATGCTGCCGACGTCTGCGGCATACAGCCCGCACAGCAGTTTGATCAGCGTTGACTTGCCGACCCCGTTGACGCCGACGACTGCCACGGACTGCCCTGCGGGAATGTGCAGGTCGAGTCCTTTGAAAACCGGCTCATCGCGAGCGGGATACGTGAACGTCACATCCGTGACGTCGACGGGAAGCGCCTGCATCGCCGGAGCCATCGGTCTCGTCCCGGGCCCCGCAGCGTGCGGCTCGGCCAGCGTCGGCCCGAAACCGTATGCCGAGCGTAACTCGCGAATCTCGTTCTCGTAGAAACGCGCTCGCATCGCTTGCACGCTGTAGTCACCGATCGGTCCAAGGCCGGCCATCTGCACGATGCCTTGCATCGCGATCACCAGCGTGGCCACGGATGTGTCGCCGCTCCACGCGCTGTGCCCCACCCAGGCGAAGGTCGCCAGGAGAGCGGCGGTGCCGACGAGCGACCAGCCGAGCGCCGGTCGCAGGGCTGTCCAGCGGCGGTCCCAGACATCGACCATCGCCTGCCGGAAAACTTCCGCGAAACCGGTCACCACCCAGGGAGTGATTCCGAACAGCCGCAACTCTTTCCCTGCGCCGCGTTCGAGCGGCAGTGCTCGCAGGTAGTCGGCCCGTCGGCGATCGACGCTGCCGTTTTCGACCAGGTCCCGAAGCACGACATCGAGGTAGGCCCGCCACGAGATTCGCATGACGCGGTAGCCGGTGAACGCGACGACAGCTCCCCACCAGGACCAGTGCCCGACTGCGACCATGCCGCCGATTCCGATTGCCGAAAATCCGGCGACCGCCCAACAGCCCTGCATGGCATTAAGGCCGAAGTAGTTGCGCAGATACTGCTCGATCTCGTTGAATCTCGCTCTGCTTTCAGGGTTTTCAAGATGCTCGATGCCATGCGGTGCCAGCGCCGCTTCGCTCAGGAGCAGAACCTGCTGCCGCGTGAACCGTGCCTGCAGTCCAGCAACCGCAGAGTCCTGCCACGCGCTCGCGAGCGGCTCGGTGCACACGCCGACTGCCACCAAGACCAGCCAGTGCCAGGCGTCGTGGTCTCGCTGCGCGATCGACTGGACGAGATGGCCGCTGGCGTAGACCGCAAGCCAGACGCTGAACCCGCGCACGGCCACAAGCGCCGCACAGACAGCCGTCAACGGCGGCGACGCATGCCACGTCATCCGCGCGAAGTGCAATTCGCGATCGAACCAGATCACGACCCTCCGGCCGACCGCCCCAGGTGTAAAACGCGATATATCGAGAGTTGCCACGGCAAGCGACAGTAAATACGAACCTATTTCGGTTGCTAGCGCATATTCTGAGTAGGTGAACGTCACGGACCCGGCGATGGCCACATCGCTCATGCGACCGCAAGCAGCCCACTATCTCTTTCCGTTCTCCGAGGCGGCTCGTTCTGTCGCGGAGGCCGCGGCCATACTCGGCGAGTCACTCAGCAGGACGCACTACTGGGTTCAGACGCTCCACGCAGACCATCTCCTGCAGATCGAGTCGGTGACTGCACGCAAGGGTCGGGCGATCAAGCGATATCGCACGGTGGCAACGGAATTCGTCGTGCCCGCGAGCCTGCTCCCCGATGATCTGTTCGCCCGACAGATGCGCGCCGCCAACGAACAGATGACCCAGTCGCTTATCGCTGCCGCGCCGGAGTGGGTGGTCGGTGGCTGCGTGCGCATTCACTTCGATGAGCGCAGTGGGCACTTCGACCGGGTTCCGGGTCCGCGGATCAGGTCGGCCAGGTCGGTCCCGAGGCACCAGAGCATCAGCGGCATGTACCTCACCGAACCCGACATGCGTGAACTGCAGCACGACCTGGAGGCGTTGCGGGACAAGTGGCGGGATCGCGATCGGAAGGATCCCTCACTCCCGGGCTGCCTCGTGTCGATCTCCATGGCGCCGACAAGCTCCTGAGCTGTATGCCGATACGCGAAGCCCACCGATGACGGCAGATTCCGGAACGGTGAGCGCAGCTACGGCGCCCGCCGTTGCTGCACCGCCTCGTGCAGCACGATCGATCCGGCCGTCGCGGCGTTCAGCGAGCTGGCCGAACCCACCATCGGGATGCTCACGATCCGATCGCAGGCCTCCCGCCAGCCGCGGCTGAGCCCGCGCGTCTCGTTGCCGATGACGAGCACGGTAGGTCCAGTGAGGTCGACGCGGCGCAGATCCTCCTCGCCGCCTTCATCGGTGCCCAGCAGTTGCAACGGCACACCCGAATCCCGTTGAACAGCAAGCCAGTCCAGCACGTCCTGACTCGAAGGAGTGCGCACGGTCGGAACGGCGAACAACGACCCGGTACTCGCTCGCACCGCGCGCGGGTCGTAGGGGTCCGCCGCGTGTCCCGTGACCACCAGGCCGGTCCCGCCGAAGGCATCGATCGACCGCATGAGGGTGCCCAGATTGCCCGGCTGCGTGGGTCGGTCGAAGACCGTGATGAGGGCAGGTGACCCACCGAGCCGGTCGAGGTCGTCGGCCGGCATCCGCACGACCGCCACGAGTTCCGGCTCCTGATCCTGGTCACGCTCGGCGAGCTCGGCGAGCATCTCTGCCGGGATCTCGACACGGTCGCCGGGAGCCTGCCGCCATACGTCCGCTGCCCACTGCGAAGGCCGAGCACCGATGGCGCGCAGCACCACCTCGAAGTCCCAATCATGTTGCAGCGCAAGCGAAATGGGCCGCACGCCCTGCACCACGAACTGCCCGGCCCGGTGCCGCTTGGTGCGATTGGTCAGCAGCGTCTGCCATTGCTGAAAGGTCGCATTCCGGCTTCGGATCCGCTGCACTCGCCGACTCACGCCGGTACGCTTCCCGTGCGCCAGGCAGGACGATCGGGCGCGGACACGGCCCCAGGATCAGGCCGACAATCAGGTCCGGCCCCGAGGTGTGATGGTCGGCTCCGATGAGTCGAACCTCGCAGCTGCGCATCACCAGGTTTGTCACCACGCACGCACTCGCCGCCACCCGTGTCGTGGTTGGCTCCGGCGAATGTGCCGGGTGTGAGCCTTCGCATCAGGACCGTCCGAATTCAGGCGCTGCGGATGGTGTGAGCACCGATCTGCGCCGCGATCTCGAATCGTTCGCGTAGCAGGTCCGGGTCGGCGTTCTTCTTGTGCTCGTCGGCGAAGGCGTACGACTTCATCAGGTACAACCAGTCACTCGACATGTACAGGTCGTAGCCCGGCGCCACCTGCAAGATCAGCGTCGACAACTCCGGGGTCAGCACGCGCCGGGCGCGGTCGTAATGGCCGGCTGTGTCCTTCACCGTCTTCGAGCCGGCGAACAGGTCGCCTGGTGAATAATTCGCCTCAAGCAGATCCGGGGCGTCGAGATGCTGGCGCGTGCGGTGCTTCAGGCAGACCTGCTCGGACAATGTGCCGGTTTGCACCGCGACGACGATGAGGTGGCTGAAGGTGATGTCACGGCCCGTGACCGCGCCACTGCATTGAGTGAGTTCCATGGCAGCTGTCCTGAATCCGCGGCCGTCGTTGCTGACAGCCTCCAGCACGTCGTGGATCTTCGACACGTCGTCGAAGGAGCCGCCGGAGGGGCGCGGAAGCTTGGCGGGCATTCCCGCCCACCGTTTCGGATTCGACCGGAACGCGTAGGTGAGGCCGTTGGCCCTGGCAAAGCTGCTCAGCTGATAACGGCGACGCCATAGTGATTCATCCGGCTTGCGCTGGATCTCCGGGGCCTTCTCAGCGTCGAAGCCGACGGCGTCGTCATACCCCGGCACTTCACACTCTGACCGGTAGGCGTCCAGGGAATGCGGGTCAGGCTTGACCGTCAGCGGCGCGTAGTCCAGTCTCGCCAGACACTCCCACCCGACTCTTGCTGCTGTCATGCCCTCGTTGTACATGATCGTGTTCAGCGATCCAAGACCGGCCAGGTCGGCGCCGCGAGGTGGGAACCCGAGCACGTGCCGCAGCCACCGGTCAGCAACCGTCCGAGCCGGCGCCCGCGACCACGTCACCCGCGGCAACACTCTCGGCACGCTGGACCAACTCAGTCACCTGGTTGCCGAAGGGAGCGCTGTATGACGTCCAGTCGGTGCAGCCGCCCTGGTGCAGGCCGCCGATGACGCCGGACACCTCGGACGTGCCGTTGTCGTCGACGAGGAACGGGCTGCCGCTGGTGCCGCCGACATACCCACCGCACGTGAACGTCGGACTGTCACCGGTGAGAGTCACCGGCGTGGTGCAGGTGATCGCCTGGTCGCCGGAACCGGCGTTGTAGCCGGTCACCGTCACCGACGTGCCCGTCGTGGGCGCGCCGACCAGCGCGTTCGACCCGACGACCTGCTGCACTTGCTCGGTCACCCCGTCCACCGTGTTCGGCGCGACCTTCAAGATCGCGACATCGTCGTCGGTGTCACCGCCGTTGTTCCACGCAGAAGAGACGTATGCCGCGGTCACCCGCCAGACGCCATACGGGGAGTCACCGTTGTCGTAACCGGGGGAGAACGTCATCCCGGCGCCGGTGCCGCTGACACAGTGCGCGGCCGTGACGATCAGATTCTGTGTCGAGGATGCGACCACGGAGGCGGTGCAACTGTGTTTTCCGCCCGCGTTGCCGCTGGTGAACAACGCTCCGACGGTCGCATTGCCGGAGGTGTGGACTGAGACGGGCACGCCCGCAGGCGCAGATGAGGTCACCGGAGCGGTCACTGTGCTGGCCGCCAGCGTGAACGCCAGCGCCAGACCAGGGATCACCATCATGACGGTCCTTCCGATCGGGAACGACGATCACGCTATGAACCCCGCCCATGCCTCGCGCTGGCCCCAGTTGTGAGCCGGCTGTGCGTCATCGGCCGACGGCATGGCATCGGTCAATGACCGACGGCAGGCTCCTGACACCACACGGTCACCGCCGCGGGATCGATCTCGACCCGGCCGTCACGACCGACGTCCGGTATGTCGCAAGCACTTGCGCGCGCCACATTCGCGCGAAGTCGCAGCGATCCCAGCGCCACGTCGACGGCCAGATGCGAGCCGACATCTGCAATGTCGTGCACCCGCACGGGATACGCACCGTCGGTGGCGAAACGGACATCCTCCGGCCGCACGCACCACATCGCCTCGCCGGCAGCAGGGAGCGCGCCACTCACCGTGATGTTCACCCCGCCGGCGTCGATGCCGCCATCGGTCACCTGCGCGGGCAGCACATTGGCGATGCCGAGCAGGCGAGCGACCTGCGGTGTGGCCGGCGCGCCGAAAACCTCAGCGACAGAGCCGGATTGGACGATGCGCCCATCCGCCAGCACCAGGAGCTCATCGGCCAGCAGTGCTGCTTCCTGCGGGTCGTGCGTGACCAGCACGGTCGACAAGCCGCTCTCGCGTTGCAGCCTGCGCAACTCGGCCGCCAACTCCTGGCGCACCGGAGTGTCCAACGCCGAGAAGGGTTCGTCGAGCAACACCAGTCGCGGCTGTCCGGCGAGCGCGGCGGCCAGGCTCACTCGTTGCCGCTGCCCGCCCGAGAGTTGCTCTGGACGACGATCCACAAGACCGGCGATGCCGAGCGTGTCGAGCCACCACGAGGCCGCTCCTGGGTCGGCATGTATGCCGAACGTCGTTTGCTGCCAGGCTGTTCGGCCTGGAAACAGGCCGTGGTTCTGCGGCACATATCCGAGTCGGCGCCGCTCGACCGGCACTGCGGAAACGTCGGTATCGCCATACGTGACGGTCCCGACGCCTGGCCCGAGCAATCCGGCCAGCGAGCGCAGCAGAAGCGACTTGCCGGCGCCCGAGGCACCCAGCACGGCAATGCGGTGGCTGTCGGCGTGGTGCGTCGCCTGCAGGTGAAACTCCCCGACTCGCGCGTCGACCGTGAAGCCGACCGGCTCCGGTTGTGACTCCGCGGGATGATGAGCCGGCGGCAACGTGACGACGGCGGGTCGCCGACGAAGGCGAGCCGGTAGCCGAAAACCGGCCATCAGCAACAGGATTGCGGCTGCTCCAAGCGCCAGCGCGGTCGGCGCTTGCGTGGTGGGAATTCCAGATGAGCTGAACTGCACGTACGTGAACACCGGCAGCGTGTAGGGGTGGTACGCCAGCAGAACCGTCGCGCCATACTCACCGAGCGCCCGCAGCCAGGTCATCAACGCACCGGCCCGTATGCCGCGTGCGGCCACCCGCAGATCGACCCGCCAGAATCGCGCGAGCGGTCGGTGGCCGAGTGTGGCAGCCAGATCGTCCAAGGCGGGGTCGATGGACTCGAAGGCCGACCGGGCCGAGATGACCAGAAAAGGTGCGGCCACGAACGTCTGGGCGATGACCACTCCGGCGGTGGACTCGGTCAGCCGGCCACCGGTCAACGAACCCAGCCAGGTGTAGGGACCGACGAGATAGATCAGCACGATGCCGCTCATCACCGGCGGAAGCGCCAGCGGGAGTTGCACCAGAACGCCGACCACCCGGGTCAGCGGGGTGCGTGACCGCGCCAGCCAGTGGGCGAGCGGCACGCCCAGCACGACCACGATCGCCATCGAGACGGTGGCCGCGACAGCCGAGGTGCGTGCCGCGGCCCACAGTCCTGACTCACCGAAACCGCGATCGTGCGATCCGGCGAGTCGTAGCAGGAAAGCGACGATCGGCACGCCCAGATAGATGACGAGCAGCGCGCCGAGCCAGGCGAGCGGGGAACGACGTGCCGTGCCGGATGCACGATTGCTGCCGGCAACGGCACGAACGAGGGTCACGCCCCGGACAGTAGCCCGGCGATCGACGAGGGCACACCGGTCCCGGTCGTCTTGGGCGGCGTGACGAGACTGAAACCGTCCGAGGTCAGCACCGCCTGACCTTCGGAGCCGAGGAGGTACTGCACGAAGGCCTCGGCGCCGGACTCGTTGGGCGCGCCCTTGAGCACCGAGACGGTGTAACTCGCCTTGAGGTCCTGACCGGTCAGCGGCACCGTGGGAATGTTGGCGGCCTTCGCCTCGCTGGAGTAGAAGAATCCGGCGTCCAGCTGACCCGACTGAAGGTCACCGACGAGGGTCTCCTCGGGGAAGATCGTGCTGGTGTCCTTGATGATCTTCAGCAGTGCGGGGTGCTCCTTGCCGGCGTCGGTCAGCGCCTTGACCACGAGCTTTCCCTTCGGGTCGGTCTTGGGGTCGGTGGTGCCGACGCGGAAGCCGGACATCGTGATCACGTCGTACCAGGGCTTGGTCCTGATGTCTTCGGCGAACGTGCTCTTGGTGCTGTAGCCGAGCACCAGCGGCGCCGTCGCGAAGGTGAGGTACCAGCTCACCCAGTCGCCGTTGGCCGAGCCCATGAGCAGCGTGTCGGCGTCAGGGCTGGCGGAGACGAAGACATCGCCCTTGCGGACCTTGCCCTTGATCTGGGCGGCGAGAGCGGTGGATCCGGCGCTGAAACCGGTGAAGGTGTATCCGGTCTTCGTCTTGAACGCCGGACCGATCTGTTTTTCCATCAGATCGACGAGGGATCCGGCATACAGGACGTTGACTGTCCCGGAGCCGGTCATGGCACCGCTCGGGCTTCCTGACGCGGTCGATGACGACGAAGCGCCCGTCTTGCCGGAGCTGCCCGACGATCCGCACGCTGCGAGCAGCCCGGTGCCCGCAGCGAAGAGAGTGGTGGTCAGCGCCGCGCGGCGAGTGAAGAGAGTCACGGAGAGCAAACTAGCAGCAGCTACTCTCAAAGTGACTAGTGGCTCATCACCGCGGATCCTGGCCGGCCCGCTGAGCACCAACGGTGGACAGAAAATCCACGACGGCCTGCGTCGAGGTCAACCGCCACAGCAGCAGGGTGCGCTCGAAGCCGGGCGCGGCTGCGGCGATCTCATCACGTAGCGACGCGGATCGTTGCGCCATTACCTCTCGCTGTACAGCGAGCAGAGCGCCGGAGTCGATATTCGACCTATCCAATAGTGCAAGTTTGAGTAAAAACTCCGAACGCACGTCCCGCGCTCTTTGTACCGGCCGAGCCAGCCATTCGCTTCGCACCTTCTCGCCCTCAGGGGTGATGACGACGATGGTTCTCGCCGGGCCAGGTCCATCGGTGTCCACACCGTCTTCATGGACCAGGCCCACGTCGACCAGGTGCGCCAACTCGCGGTAGACCACTGCGGGCGAGAAGCGCCAGACGTGCCCGAGTTGCCCGTCAGCACCACAGAGCCCGACGATCGCAAACCCGTGTGTCGGACCCTCCCCGATGACTCCGAGAACCGTCAGAGCCGCGAGATTGAGCGCTCCCGATCGTGTCCGTGTCGATTTAGGCATGCGGCTAAGTCGTCCGACCAGAGCGGGCGTCTATGCGCGTTAGGTAATTAGTTGACAAGTGACTGGACAATTCGAAGCTATACCGGTTAATGTTCTTTTCAGATGAGGCAGGACACTCGGCCAACAGAAACCGTCGAGAGCCCCCACCCTATCTGAGTAACCCTGACCCGTACGCCACCGTGAACTGGCACGCGGGCCAGGGAGGTCGACCGGACGACGCACGAACAGTGCCGACTCCGGCCTGCCGACGATCCACATCGAGAATCCCATCCGTTCTCGACAACAGACACGCGAGGATTGACAACATGAGTGTGACGACCCCATACGCACCTCCCACCGAACAAGGACTGTCCGGCCGACGCCGTGTCAGCACCGACCAGGAACACCGACGCCACGACCTGGCGGTTGCTGCGGTCGAAACCTGGAGCGAGCACGGCTACGCGCACGTCTCGGTGCGCAACGTCGCCAAGCGCACCCGGTTCTCCCATGGCATGGTGCATTACTACTTCGCCAGCAAGGACGAGCTTGTGGCCGAGTGCGTCGAAATCGCACGCCAGGGCACTCAGATCGACGCCGGTGGCGCCATCGAGGCTGCCTCTGACGTCGCGGGCGTCACCGCCGCACTGACCGACGCACTGTGCGCCAGCCTGGCCGAAAGCGCCAACCTGCACCGCATCCGCTACGACCTGCGCAACCAGAGCCTGTTCGACGAGGAGCTGCGCGAGCACTCGGAGATGCTGCAGAAGCCGTGGGAAGACGCCCTGGCACGCATGCACGCGCGGCTGGCGGAGCTCGGCGCGGACGAGAGCATCCCGGCATGGATCATGGACGCCCAGATCGACGGCATGTTCCAGCGTGCGGTGCGCAAGCAGACCATCGGCGACTCGAATGTCTCCGACGAACTCAAGAACGACTTGCAGAGCGTTCTTCCGGTTAAGTAGAAATCCGCACTATCTAAATACTGAACAGTAAATTTTGGGTATTGCCAAGATCTACTCAAATTTGTCAGGTTATCGACGCGGTCGGCGCCGGCGACTCGGGCATCACGCCCCGAGGTCGTGCGGCCGCCGGCCGCGTTGCTGTCTCTGCGTCGCGCATCATTCGCGCGCAGTCGGCGCCGAGCCGCCGGCCGGCGACCGTGGTCGCTGCGCGCACAAAGGCTGCGACCGCCATTGATCTCGAGTCTCTTGCCCACGCGACCACGAAAGCCGCATCGGGTGCGTCCTCAACCGGCCGCCACATCAGTTCCGGTCGCACATAGCGGCCCGCGAGTGAGGCCGGAAACAACGTGAGCATCCGTCCGAGCTCGACCTGCCGCAGCATCTGCGCGACATCGGAGAACCGAGGCCGTTGTTCCCCCTCGGGCACATAGACGTGCGCGCCCGGGCCCGACTGTCGGTGCTGCGACTCGATGTCTGCCATACGCAATCGTGCTGTGTGACCGAGCGGGTGACCCATGCGCCTCATCGCTCGCGATCCGTCCCGTCCGCCGGACTCCGTGCGCGACAACGCCGACGCGATCGCTGGAAGCCATGCTGACTCAACGGTGCTCGACACCGCGCTGGTCGGTGCGGACGCACTGTTCGTCCTGATCCCGCCGAATTTCCGCGCTCCCGACGCGACCGACCATTACCTGGCATTCGCCCAGCCGATCGCCGCAGCCGTCCAGAAACACGGCGTCGACCGAGTCGTTGCGGTGTCATCGCTCGGCAGGGGCTACACCGGCCCGAGCGGACTGTTGGGGTCCGCCTGGCGGATGGATTCGGTGCTCGAAAGCAGTGGTGCCGCATATCGGTCGCTGCAGCCGCCGTTCTTCATGGAGAACCTGCTGCATCAGACGCAGTCGATCCGTGACCACGGCATCCTTGAACTCCCGGCCGAACCGGGCGCACCGTTTGCAACGGTCGCGACCGCCGACATCGCACGCGTCGCTGCCGGACTTCTCGCTGACCGGTCGTGGACCGGCGACGCCGGAGTTCTCGTTCGGGCGCCGCAGGACCACACTCCCGCCGAGCTTGCGCAGATCATCTCGGACGCGGTGCACGGGCCCGTCTCCTATCGGCAGACGTCGATGGCCGACTACCGCGATCAACTCGCATCCTTCGGTGCGAGTCAGGCGATGGCTCAGGCGATGGTGGAGATGGCCGAGGCGCAGGCTGATGGGGTGTATCCGCCCGCGGACGGCACGGGTGGCGGCACCACGTTCACCGAATGGGTCGACGCTGTCCTCGCACCGGCGATCACCGCTTGACATCGCAGTAGAACTGCGAGCGCGGCCGTCATACAGGTCGGTGCATCGACTGTTCGGCATACAAAAAGCCCCAGGTCCAAGACCTGGGGCTGTTGTGCGCGAGGGGGGATTTGAACCCCCACGCCCTTTCGGACACTGGCACCTGAAGCCAGCGCGTCTGCCGTTCCGCCACTCGCGCGAGTGCCGGACCAGTGTGCCCTGTCCACGCCGGTTTCACCAAACTGAGGCCCCTCTGTCGCGCAACGCCCATCACGCGCCCGATCCGCCGCATGGAACCGATCGGTCATCCAGCCCGTCAACAGCGCGTATGCCGAAAGGTCGGCACCGCCCCAGTTACCATGACCGGGCGCACCCGTGTGCGCCGAGCCGCCCGAACAACAGGCCGCCGCCAGAGCAGACACCGTGCACCACACCAGCCAGTGGACCAGTAGACAAGGAGGACGGCCGATCGTGGGACTCTTCGACAAACTGGAACGCCGCCTCGAACGTGGTGTCAACGGTGCCTTCGCCAAGGCGTTCCGCTCGAAGGTCCAGCCGGTCGAGATCGCCAGCCAGATCCGCCGCGCCATGGACGACCGCGCCGCCTCCACCGGCAAAGGCAAACGCCTCACGGTGCCCAACCTGTTCACGATCGAGTTGAGCCCGACCGACTTCGACGCGCTCACCGAGCACGAGGCCGACCTGGCCGACGAGTTGATCGCGAGCGCCGCCGAGCACGCCGAGAGTCAGCGCTACTCGCCGGGCGGTCCGATCAGCGTGCACTTCGTCGAGGACGACTCACTCGAGACCGGCGTCTTCGTGTTGCGCCCCTCGACCGCCCGCCAGGTTCAGCCGACGTATGACGCGGCTCCCGCCGAGCGCCCCGCGCCACCACCACAGCAGCAGACACGTCCTGCCGGTCCCGGGTTTGCCGCTCCGCAGCAGGCACCGACCTACGCGGCACCGGCGGCGCCATACCCGGCGCAGCCTGCAGCCCCCACCGCCTCGGTGCCCGCCGTCGGCCAGGCACCCGCCGCAGCCCCGGGAGCACGTCGCGACGACTACCGGCCCAGCCCCGCCGCGCCGCGCAAGCTCAAGCAGCGCCCGTGGCTCGACATCGACGGCGAGCGTTATCCGCTGCTCGGGGCGATCACCGTCATCGGCCGCGACGACGACACCGACGTGATGCTCGACGACCCGGGAATCTCCAGGCGGCACAGCGAGATTCGCGTGACGCTCGACGGCCCGCACCAGATCATGAGCATTCGCGACCTGGGTTCCACCAACGGCACGTTCGTCAACGGTGACCCGATCAGCAGCACCCACCTGCACGACGGCGACCGGATCACCGTCGGTCGCACCCGCATGATCGTCCACGAAGGCGGCAGCCGTTGAGCGAACTCACCCTGACGGCGATCCGTTTCGGACTGCTGGCCCTGCTCTGGGGGTTCATCCTCATCGTCGTGTCCGTGCTGCGTCGCGACCTGTATGGCGTCCGCGTCGTCGCCCGCAACTCCGACCGGCGCGCGGCTGCCGGTGCATCCGCACCACCCGCGCGACAACCCCGCGCCATACGTCGTGGTCCCACGCACCTGGCGATCATCGAAGGCTCCATGCGCGGCAGCACAGTCCCGCTCACCGACGGCGGCGTGCTGATCGGCCGCAACCCCGAGTGCACCCTTGTGCTGTCCGACGACTTCGCCAGTGGCAGGCACGCCCGCATCTATCGCGACGGAGACGGTTGGATGATCGACGACCTCGGTTCCACCAACGGCACCTTCGTGGCCGGCACGCGCGTCGGCGAACGCCTGCCGATCGGTGAGGGCACCCGGATCCGCATCGGCCAGACCCTGCTCGAACTCAGGAAGTAACCGACCGTATGTCGATCGCCCTGCGCTACGCAGCCCGCTCCAACCTCGGGCTGGGTTCCAAGACACGCAATGAGGACTCCGGTTACGCCGGGCCCGACCTGCTGATCCTCGCCGACGGCATGGGCGGTCACGCCGCCGGTGACATCGCCAGCTCGACGGTCGTCGGTGAACTCGTCGGCCTCGACGGCGAGTCGTACGGCGCGGACGACGCCCTGCAGCAGCTCAGCGCCGCGGTCGGTGACGCCAACACGCGGTTGCGTGAGGAGATGAACGCCGAGCCCGAACTCGACGGCATGGGAACGACGCTCATCGCCTTCCTGCGCAGCGGCAACATGCTCGCGATGGCCAGCATCGGTGATTCACGCGCGTATCTGCTGCGCGACGAGGTGTTCACCCAGATCACCAAGGACCATTCTTTCGTGCAGGCGCTGCTCGATGACGGCCGGATCACCCCTGCCGAAGCCGAGCACCACCCGCAGCGCTCACTGGTCACGCGGGTGCTCACCGGCCGCGAGGACGACGAGCCCGACCTGTCGCTGCGCGAGGCCAAGGTCGGCGACCGTTATCTGCTGTGCTCGGACGGCCTGTCCGACTACGTCGCCGGGGCGACCATCGAAGACATCGTGACCAGCGGCGCAACGGCCGCCGACGTGGCCGACCAGTTGATCGCCATCTCGCTCAAGGCGGCCGCGCGCGACAATGTCACCGTCGTCGTCGCCGATGTCGTCGACTCCACCGACACCGTCTCGACCACTCCGCAGGTCGTGGGGGCGGCAGCAGCGCACGCGGTGGTGCCGACTCAGGAGATCGCCACCCCTCAGACACCGGCGGAGAAGGCGGCCGCCCTCAGTCGCGCGGTGAACGCCGTCGCCGAACCGGAGCCCGAGCCCGAGGAGCCGGTACTGGCCGAGGAAGGTGAGACCGGCAGGTTCCGCAAGCTGCGCCGCTGGCTGCTCGCACTGGTCGTGGTGGTGATCCTGGTCGCCGCCGCCTGGCTGGGCTATGCCGCAACTCAAAAGCAGTACTACATCGCCGACCACAACGGCAAAGTGACCATCTACCAAGGCATTTCGCAGAATCTCGGCCCGATCCGGCTGCATTCGGTCGACACCACCACCGACATCTCGGTCAACGAGCTGCCCAGCTACGACCGCACCAGGGTGATCTCTCGCAGCATGACCGCCGACAATCGCGCGGGCGCACTGCGCATCATCGACAACCTGCGCTCCGACATGGTCGACTGCCAGACCTCGATCTCCGACGGAAGCGGCTGCTGAGTGAGCGTCGTCAGCACCGTCGCGCCCAAGACCCGCCGCGGAACCGAACTGGTCCTGCTGGTGGGTGCACTCGTGATCGTGCTGCTGGCCTACACGAACGTGGGTCTGGCGATCAACGACACCGTTCCTGTCGACCTGGCGACGCTGGGTGGCGGGTTCGCGGTGGTCGCGCTGATCTTCCACCTGGTGTTGCGCTGGAAGGCGCCGTATGCCGATCCGGTGCTGTTGCCGATCGTGACCCTGCTCAACGGCCTCGGCCTGGTGATGGTGCACCGCATCGACTTGGCGCCCGGCGACCCGCACGCCGGGCCGAAGCAGCTGATGTGGACCGCTGTCGGTGTCGCCGCCGCGATCGGGATGCTGTTCCTGGTGCCCGACCACCGCCGCCTGCGCCGGTACACCTTCACCTTCGGTGCCGCTGGTGTCGTGCTCCTGCTGACCCCGCTGTTGCCGGTGATCGGCCGCAACATCAACGGCTCTCGCGTCTGGATCGGCCTGGGCGGGTTCTCCTTCCAGCCCAGCGAGATCGTGAAGATCCTGCTCACCATCTTCTTCGCCAGCTACCTCGTGCAGACGCGCGACGCGCTCTCGCTGGTCGGCCGCCGGTTCCTCGGACTGCCCTTGCCGCGCGCTCGCGATCTCGGCCCGATCATCATCGCCTGGCTGGCGTCGCTGGGGGTGCTGGTGTTCGAGTCCGACCTCGGGACCTCGCTGCTGTTCTTCGGGTTGTTCGTCGGGATGCTGTATGTCGCAACCGAGCGCCGCTCCTGGATCATCATCGGCCTGGGGCTGTTCCTGGCCGGCAGCTACACGGCATACCTGTTGATCGCGCACTTCCGCGAGCGGGTCGAACTCTGGCTGAACCCGTTCAACCCGAACATGTCCGACCAGATCGCCAAGGGCCTGATGGGCATGGGTGCCGGCGGCATCTTCGGCACCGGCCTCGGGCAAGGTCACCCCGAGCTGACCTATTACGCCAACTCCGACTTCATCATCCCCTCGTTCGGTGAGGAACTCGGGCTCATCGGGCTGTTCGCGATCCTGGTGATGTACGCGCTCATCGTCGAACGCGGGCTCCGGACGGCCATCGCCTGCCGCGACGGATTCGGCAAGCTGCTGGCGAGCGGGCTGGCGTTCTCGATGGCGCTGCAGGTCTTCGTGATCGTCGGCGGAGTCACCCGCGTCATACCGTTGACGGGCTTGACGTCGCCGTTCCTGTCCGCCGGAGGATCGTCGCTGCTCGCGAACTGGGTGATCGTCGCGTTGCTGTTGCGGATCAGTGACCAAGCGCGGCGACCCGAGGTCGAGGAGCGCGTCGCGCAGCTGGGTTCCGACGACACCCAGGTGGTGAAGGTGAGATGACCGCCACGACCCATCACCGCTGCGCCGACGCCACGAGGTGGTCCCGATGAACGTACCCATCCGCCGATTGGGCCTGGTCGCCGCAGCGATGTTCTGCGCGCTGCTGGTCTCGACCACGATCATCCAGTTCTTCCAGGCGCGGTCACTGGACGACCGCCCCGGCAACCGGCGCACGCTGCTCGCGTCATACAGCAAGGAACGCGGCTCGATCCTGGTCGGCGGCACAGCCGTCGCGGTGTCCAAACCGACCAACGACGACCTGAAGTGGCTGCGCACCTACCCGCAGGGCTCGCTGTATGCAACCGCCACCGGTTACTACTCGTTCACCTACGGTTCCAGCGGGGTCGAGCGGGCGTACGACAGCTTCCTGTCGGGCAACTCCGACAAACTGTTCTACCGGCACATCATCGACGTGCTGACCGGCAAGCCCGCGCAGGGCGCGAGTGTGCAGCTGACGCTGAACGCCAAGGCCCAGGAGGTGGCGACCAAGGCGCTGGGCAATCAGCGCGGTGCGGTGGTGGCCCTCGACCCGCAGACGGGCGCGATCCTGGCGCTGGTGACCAGCCCGACATACGACCCGAATCCGCTGGCCAGCCACAACCTCGTAGCCGCGCAGAACGCCTACACGCAGTTGCTGAACGACCCCGCGCAGCCGCTCGTCGACCGGGCGATCAACGGCAACCTGTACCCACCCGGCTCGACCTTCAAGCTGATCGTGTCGGCTGCGGCTCTCAGCTCCGGCAAATACACCCCGAGCACCCTGGTGCCCGGGCCCGCGGAGTTGCGCCTTCCCGGCACCGACAACTATCTGCCGAACGACTTCCACAATGCGTGCGGCCCGGACGACAAGGTCTCATTCATCAAAGCCCTGCAGATCAGCTGCAACACGGCATACGCCTCGGTCGGCATGGCGCTGGGCCAGGACGCGGTGCGCAGCATGGCGCAGAAGTTCGGCTTCGGGCAGCCGTTGTCGATCCCGATGAGTGTCACCCCCAGCGTGTTCCCCGCGACGCTGAACCTGCCGCAACTGGCGCAGTCCTCGATCGGACAGTTCGACGTGCGCGCCTCGCCGATGCAGATGGCAATGGTCAGCGCGGCGATCGCCAACGGCGGCAAGGAGATGACGCCATACCTGGTGTCGTCGGTGCGCGACACCAACCTCGACGTCATCCAGAGCACCTCTCCGAAGGTGTTCAGCAACCCCATCTCCAGTCAGGTGGCGTCCGAGCTCACCACGATGATGGAGTCCGTCGTCACCGGCGGCACGGGCACCAATGCGGCGATCCCGGGGGTGCAGGTGGCAGGCAAGACCGGCACCGCGCAGCACGGCAGCGGTGAGAACGCCGACGTGTGGTTCACCGGGTTCGCCCCGGCAACCAACCCCAAGGTCGCGGTCGCGGTCATCGTCGAGAACGGCGGAACCGTGGGTCAGGACGCAACCGGCGGGATCATCGCCGCACCGATTGCCAAGCAGGTGATGGAAGCAGTGTTGGGGCAATGACAGCGCGCGGCAGTGACAGTGGTGAAGCAGTGACAGTGGTGACGCCGACGAAGGTGGTGGAGCGATGAGCAGACAAGGCGATCAGCTGGGTGGCAGGTACGTCCTGACCGACCGCATCGCGGCCGGTGGCATGGGCGAGGTGTGGCAGGCAAAGGACGAGATCCTCGGTCGTACCGTCGCGATCAAACTGCTGAAGGAAGGCCTGACCGACGAAGAGGGCTTCACCGAGCGCTTCCGGAACGAGGCTCGCCTGTCCGCAGCGTTGACCCACGGCAACATCGCGCAGGTCTACGACTACGGCGAGGACGGCGCCCTGGCCTACCTGGTGATGGAATATGTGCCGGGGAAGCCGTTGTCGAAGATCATCAGCGAGCGCCGCGCCCTGTCGCCGGTCGACACGGTGGGCCTGATGCACCAAGCAGCGTCCGCACTGCACGCGGCCCACCGCGCAGGTCTGATCCACCGCGACGTCAAGCCAGCCAACATGCTCGTCACGCCCGACGGTGTTGTGAAACTCACCGATTTCGGCATCGCCCGCGCCGTCGGTTCTGTCGCCATGACCAAGACCGGCGAGGTGATGGGAACCGCCCAGTACCTCGCTCCCGAGGCGGCCATGGGGCAGGAGACCACGGCTCTCACCGATGTGTACTCCCTGGCGGTCGTGACGTACGAAATGCTCGGTGGCAGAAGGCCGTTCAACGCCGACAGTGCCGTGGCGCTGGCCCTGCAGCACGTCAACGACGCGCCCCCGCCGTTGCCGTCCACGGTCCCTCCGCCCGTGCGCGCGGTGGTGCACGTCGGCCTCGAGAAGGACCCGTCACAACGACCCAACTCCGCCTTCGAGTTCGGCCGGGCGTTGCGTCAGGCGATCAGTGACAGCGAGCAGATGGGTTACGACGTCCACTCCCTGCCGCCGGCACCGCAGCCGCAGGCCCCACCGGGACCGTCCGGTGGGCAGCCGGGTCCGCAATCGGGTGGTCATCGGCTGCCCGGACGTGGAGATCACCAGTCCGGCGGTCAGCAATCCGTCGCGCCCGGCAGCGGTCCCCAGTCTGTCGCTCCCGGCTCCGGCACGCTTTCGAGGCACAACCAGGTGACCGCTCCCGAGTCGCGGGCGCAGCAGCGCAACGCCGACACCTCAGGTGCAGGCGGCGGTCGTGGCCTCGCCCGCAACAAGATGGTGCTGTTCGGCGGGATCGGCGCGCTCGTGGTCGTCATCGCGATCGTGGTGATCGTCGCCCTCACCTCATCCTCCTCGAAACCCAAGGTGCCGACTGCTCCTGACAGTGGCCCGTTCAGCGGATCGATCCAGACCTACACGCCGAAGGCGAGCTCGTGACCTCTGAGACTCCACGCATCCTCGGCGGCCGTTACGAGGTCGGCGAACTCATCGGCCGCGGCGGTATGGCGGAGGTCCACCTGGGCCACGACACCCGCCTCGGGCGCACCGTCGCCATCAAGATGCTGCGCGCGGACCTCGCACGTGACTCCTCGTTCCTCACCCGCTTCCGTCGCGAAGCGCAGTCGGCCGCAGGGTTGTCGCACCACGCGATCGTCGCGGTCTACGACTCGGGCGAGGACACCTTCATCGAGACCGGCGGTGCGAAGGTCGACATCCCCTACATCGTCATGGAGTATGTCGACGGCCAGACGCTGCGCGAGATCCTCAACGACGAAGGCAAGCTCTCCCCGGACGAGGCCGCGCGCATCACGATGGGCATCCTGTCGGCGCTGGAGTATTCGCACGACAAGGGCATCGTGCACCGCGACATCAAGCCCGCCAACGTGATGCTGACCAAGGGCGGCAGCGTCAAGGTCATGGACTTCGGCATCGCCCGCGCACTCGCCGACACCGGTGCGACGATGACCTCCGCGCAGGCCGTGGTCGGCACGGCGCGTTACCTGTCGCCGGAACAGGCACAGGGTGAGACGGTCGACGAGCGATCCGACCTCTACTCCGCCGGTTGCGTGTTCTACGAGCTGATGACCGGGCGCACCCCGTTCATCGGTGAACCGGTCTCGCTGGTCTACCAGCACATCACCGACACCCCCAAGCCGCCCTCGGTCTTCGAACCGTCGGTGCCGCGCGCGATGGATGCTGTCGCATTGCACTCACTGGCCAAGGGGCGTGACGAGCGTTATCAGCATGCGGCCGACTTCCGTGCCGATCTGCAGGCGGCTCGCACAGGTCAGCCGTTGAGCGAGGCCGCGATGGCCACTCTCGCGGCAGGTGGCGAGGCGACGTCGGTGCTCAACCGGCAGCCGGTCGCGCCGACGCCGGAGCCACCGCGACGCGATTTCACCCGCGACATCGACGAATCCACCAAACCGCAACGGCACACCGGACTGTGGGTGACCGCGGTGATCGTGGCGCTGCTCGCGATCCTGGGCATCGGCGCGCTGGTGATGAACAACAACCGCACCAAAGAAGCCACCCTGCCGACGGTGAACGGTCAGAGCCAGAGCATCGCCATACAGAACCTGCGCAATGCCGGCTTCGACAACTTGAAGGCCGTGACCGTCACCAACAGCTCCATCCCCAAGGGCGCGGTCATCAACACCGACCCCGGCGGCGGCAACCGCATCGCGTTGTCGACCTTGATCACGGTCAATGTCTCGAGCGGATCGGGCCTCGTCGAGGTCCCGAATGTCGCGGGACAGTCGGTTGCGGATGCCGAGAAGGAGTTGTCGAACAACGGTTTCAACAACTACAAGCTCGGCAACCAGAATGTCTCCGGCACGCAGTATGCCGCGGGCCAGGTCACCTCGACCAACCCCGGCGGCGGCACCGAGCAGAACCCGTCGACGACGATCTACCTCAACGTCAGCAACGGCAAGGTGCAGGTGCCGGACGGCTTGGTGGGCATGCAGGGTGCTGACGCGGTGAACGCGCTTGCCGCCGCTCACCTGAAGGCCACGATCGTGAAGGGCTCTCCTGTCACCGACCCCAATCAGGTCAATGTGGTGCAGAGCACGGATCCGCAGTCCGGTTCCTCGGTCAACGTCAACTCGACGGTGACACTCAAGGTGGGTTATCTGCTGGTGACCGTGACGCCGTCACCCTCGCCGAGCAGCCCGTCGCCGAGCAGCCCCTCCGCGCCACCGAGCAGCACGCCGAGCCGGACGGAGTCCCCGGGCGACAACTGAGCAGCAGCTTCCGGCGGACGGCGGTCGGTTCGTTTCCGATGTTCGACGCTGGTCATCGTCGACATCCGGACGGACGTGGTGACGAAAGGTGGTGTCCCAGAGGGCGTGTGGTCAGGCGCTGACCAGTGGTGCGAGACCCTGGCTGCGCTCGACGGCATCGGTCGCACCGCACTCCTGCAACCAGTTGGCCAGCATCCGATGGCCGCCCTCGGTCAGCACCGACTCCGGGTGGAACTGCACACCGTGCAGCGGCAGATCGCGATGGCGCAACGCCATGATGATCCCGTTCTCGGTGCGACCCGTGACCACGAGTTCGTCTGGCACCGTTGCGGATTCGACCGCCAGTGAGTGATAGCGGGTCGCTGTGAACGGGCTCGGCAGGCCGGCCAGCACACCTTGACCGTCGTGCACGATCTGCGAGGTCTTGCCGTGCAGGAGTTCGGGCGCGCGTCCGACGGTTGCGCCATACGCGACGGCGAGCGCCTGATGCCCGAGGCACACACCCAACATCGGCTGCCGACGTGCCGCGCAGCCTTCGATCATCGCGATCGAAACCCCCGCCGCCTCGGGCGTACCCGGGCCGGGCGAGACGAGCACCCCGTCGTATGCCGCTGCTTCGTCCGCGGTCACCGCGTCGTTGCGCACGACCGTCGTCTGCGCGCCGAGCTGCTGCAGGTAACCGACGATGGTGTAGACGAAACTGTCGTAATTGTCGACGACCAGAATGCTCGTCACGGTGGCACCTCGATGATCATTGAGCGGCAGTGAAATAGTCTGGTCGCAATTCTGACACCCGCCGATCGCAGGAGCCGCAGTGAGCAAGCCCGACAAGAAGTCCAGCGACGAGACCTCCTCGACTGCCGAGTCCGCAGCGGAAGTCGATGGCGCGACCGCAACCGCGAAGAAGGCCGCTGCGGCAACCAAGCCTGCCAAGGCCGCGAAGCCCACTGATCACGCGAAGTCCGCCAACGACGTGAAGTCTGCCAAGCCGGCGAAAACTGCGAAAGTTGCCAAGGCGGACGCGTCCGCGAAGCGGCCGGGCGCCGACGTGCGGGCCGAGAAGCGTGCGGTCAAGGTCGCGGCGGGCCCAAACGCCTCGTGGTTCGTGCCGACCATGTGCGGCTTCATGCTCGTCGGGCTGTTCTGGCTGGTGACGTACTACCTCTCGCAGGAGGACTACCCGATCCCCGGCATCGGCCTGGGGAACATGGTGATCGGGTTTGTCCTGATCCTCATCGGGTTCGGTATGACGACCCGCTGGCGCTGACGGACGCCGTCACCGCCCGAACACTCGCGTCCGCCGCAGTCGTCTCCTTTGGTAGGGCTCGCTCAGCCGTGCCTTCGTCCGGCATCGTGGTATGACGTCAGCCGGTGGCGACGCAACCAGCCGAACCGTTACCCCCAGGGTTATCCACAGATCGTGGATAACTACACCGATGTAATTCAGATCGGTCGCCATTCGGCCCGACCCGACGGCGTTCGCACCCGAGTCCAGCCGTCAGATGTGCCGTCCACAGGGTTATCCACAGCCAGTGGAAAACTACAGCGCTGTAACTTCGATCAGACTTCCACAGCCGCCACCGGCGCTGAGGTGTTCCGGTTGAGCAACCTTCACCGGGCATTTTTGCGGGCGGGGTATATGGGACGGCGTAATGCCCGTCACGTGGTTGACCTACGGTTATCCCGTAAGACGAACGTCATACGGGACGGGACTGCTGCACGGAGAGGCGACACCTGATCTGGCTTGTCCGACCAGGTGGGCCTGGAAGCATGTCTGCTGTCCGTGCAGCAGTCGCCAGCAAGAGATATCGAGCTTTCGGGTTCTGCTCGCGACAGTACCTGATCGCGAGAGAAAGTAATCAGCTATGGAATCGTTGTGGAGTGGAGAGGCAGGGCGGCCGGGGAACGTGGTGGTGTTGGCGGGTCCGCCGTGTTCGGGCAAGTCCGCAGTAGGCAGAGTTCTCGGCACGGGTTGGGAAGAATCGGGCTGGCATTACGTCAATGTCGACGCTGTGTTTGATGCGTTGCTTCCCGGGTCGCGGCGAGGAGTGGCTGACCGGATGCTGGCCTATGAGGTCGCACACGCCATGGCACTAGCGCTCATCGAACGGGGTCGAATTCCGGTGGTGGAATGCACATATAGCCGGCGCTGGCAGCGGGAAAGCCTGGCACGGATACTGCAGGCGCTTCCGTCGACGACGGCCGTCCATGTTGTCGAGTGTGTTGTCTCAGTGGAGGAGGGCGTCCGGCGATTCCGCGCCAGTGCAGAACACCAAGCGACTGACCTGACCGAACAACTGGTGCGTGAACGCGCTACGGACTATCCCTACACGCGCGAAGCGCTACAACTACGCTCCGACACCGGAGAACCGGAACAGCTTGCGCAAGTGGCACAGTCCTGGCTCTCGGCCCAACCGATACCGGTCAATGTCGAATCTTGGGTCGCAGCGGGAAAACCTTGAGTGTGCGGCATCCCTAAGCGGTCGATTGTCATCGTTTCACCAGGCATCGCGCGCGTGGCAGCTATCACCGTGCGAAACTCGGAGGCTGCGATGTTCATAGAGCGCTCCGACAGAGACTGTCGCAAATTTTGTGTTTCGGTTCGCGACACGCCTCGTGATATGGCCTGGATCTAGTGGCAGGTCTGCCACCAGAGGTCGTTTGGCGGCGCCCGCTGCCCGGCGAGCCGCTCGACTGTGTCATTTGAGGATCGGCGAACGGGGACGCTGTGGCGCTGACTGGTCTCGACTTGGCTACCGAATCCTGCAGGCCTCGCCGTCGGCTCCTACAGCACCCGCTACCAGCTAAGACTTGTCCCACACGAGGATCAGCTATCGGAACACGTCAGCTCCGACAGCGCAATCTGGCCGTCGACCGCAGGACCGCACGACGGGTCGTAGCCGCCTATGACTCGATGGCCCGACTCAAGATGACATCTTCTTGCTCGTAGCCAAGAGCGTCATAGAGACGCAGGGCACCTTGGTTCGCGGCCCCAGTGGCAAGACGAATCCTGGCGAGTCCGCGCTCACGTGCCCAGCGCTCAGCAGCGGCGACAAGGGTGCGCCCGATCCCGCACCCCTCATGATCGGCTCGGACGACGAGCTCACCGATGTAACCGTCCACCTCGCCGGACCAGTGCGGCTGCTGAGTCACCGACACGAAGCCGGCAATCACACCGGATACGTCCGCGACGAACATCGCGGCATCCTCCCCGTCGGCGGCCACGATTGAGGAGACGACCCAACTGCGAACTGCACCGGCGACCTTCTCCGTGTCTCGCCACGGGGCAACTCCGGCAGTGAGCCGGTCCGCCATAGATCGAACATCGTCGTGATCGGATTCCTCGTAGGCACGCACCACCACAGTCATCTAGTTAGCCTGCCACGTCGTCAGCCACCTGATCGAAAACTTGTTCGGCTGCTTGCTGAGGCACGCTCGTAAACGTCACCACAGAATCCGTATGCCGATGGTCTAGTGAGATGTTGATTCTGGCCGTGCTGCATGCACTCCAGCGAGGTTCTTGAAAGCGGTTCCCGGTTGACCGGTTGCCAGGTGATCCGAAATCGCAGTGGCGCACTCTTTTGGGGTGGCCCGTGATGAGTCGACCTCCATGTCGTAGGTCCAGGAACGATGCACCGCCTCTTGCCAGCGCAGCACCGGCGGCGGGATCGAACCATCAGCTTCATAACCTGAGCCCCAGGTCGCGATCCGACGCTGCATGACGACATCGATAGGACACCGCACTCCTACGAACAAAACAGGCACATCGGCCACGATCGACGCGCACGCCGCAAGCACATTCAGCGGCCGCGAGTAGGAGTCATGGTGGGTAGTGTCCGCGACGACATTGACTCCGCGGCGGGTGTGTGCGGCGATCGATTCGTACATAGCTAGGTACAGGCTCATCACCAGCGGCTCAAGATCTGGGCGTTCACCGCCAGGACGCAAGCCGATCCCCGGCTGAAACTTCTCCGGTGTCGCGTTCTTGAAGGTATCGAGGCCAACGTTCATCCACACGCCGGGAAACGACTCCTGAATCGCCGTGGCGATGCTCGACTTACCAGCCCGAGGACTGCCGTTCAGCACGATCACCTGACCAGCCACACCATGTGTCCCTTCGAATCCCGGCAAGAATCAGGTTCAGTATTGCCGCTGCGCCCGTAGACCATCCCCTACTAGGACTGCTTGAGACGAGGCGCTCAACGGGTGCTGTGCGTCGCCGTACCACCGCCAGTCGGATCGTCGCGGATCGTTTCCTAGTGGGATCCGTCCACACATGTGAAGCAGGACCTCACCCGGGCCCGCGTCTGCTCCGTGTGGCGCGTGAGGAAACAGACGTCTCAGCACAGGTCCGGCGAGATCGTCGGGTGGCTGCCACGTCGACTCTTCATCCAGGCCGCGCACCATGTCATAGGTGTGGATCAGGCTCTCCACCATGCCCATAGCCGCGAAGCCGGCGGGATCGGAAGCTCCGAACACATGGTGGCCACGGGCGCTCGGATCCGCGTCGGCCGCCACTGCCGCAAGCAACCGAGCATTGACTGTGAGCGCCGTCAGCAGGCGTTGGCTGTCGGCATGATCATCAGCAGACAACTCGAAGCAGATGTAGTCGCTCTCACTCGCCAACAAGATCTGCGCTGCGTAGAAATACAGGTCATCGTTGAGGTGCACCAGCGTGTCCCACACCGACCACTCCAAGTCGTGGGCACGTACTGATCTCCAGTCTTGTGTACTGAGCGGGGACAGCGCGTCGACGCAGACCCGTGCCGCAGAGACCACCAAGCGGTTCGTAAGCAGTGCATCGTTGCTCTCGGCGATCTCACGCGTTGCTCCGGACATACCACTCAGGCTGCAATCAATCCGGCTACCACGCAACTGGATTGGGGGTGTTGCGAATCAGGTTCGGCGATGGACCGCTGCGAGCACTGTGGGGTCAGCGCGTAGGTCGATGCGGCATACAACGCCGTCTTCGACGGTGAATTCGAAGGCGACCTTGAACTGACCTCTGTGCAGCCAGGCGGCTCCCGGACGCTCCCCGATGAAGACCGGGAATGCGGTCTTCGCACCACCGTTCAGCAGGCGCGCGACCTGTGAGCGGCCGGCGAGACGTGGCGTGCCCATCGCACGGGCTGCGTCGTCGGCGCCTTCGAGTACGACCTGCGGCGCGAGCAACATCACGAGCGTGTCCAGATCGCCGCCCTTAGCCGCTCGCAGGAAGGCATCGATGACGGTGGCGTCCGTGGGTGTGGACGGAATGTCTTGTGTCGCAGCGAGTTTGGTGCGTGCGCGTGACCCGAGTTTGCGCGCTGCGGCCGGCGAGACATCGAGGATCTCGGCGATAGTGGCGAAATCGACAGTGAAACTGTCATGCAGAACGAAGGCGACCCGCTCGGAGGGGTTCAACCGCTCCAGCACAAGATGAAGCGCGTCTCCCACGGCGTCGGCGAGCACGATCTGGTCGGCCGGGTCGGGTGCGACCTCATCCGGTTCAAGGTCTGACGCCGTCTCCGGCTGCTTGCTACGTAGTCGGTCCAGACACAACCGGGTCGTCACAGTGGTGAGCCATGCAGGCAGGTTTTCGATGTCAATCTCGTTGCGCGCCAACCGCATCCACGCATTTTGGACGATGTCCTCGGCTTCCGCATGATCACCCAGTAGTCGCTCGGCGATGCGCGTCAACCGTGGACGTTCGGCTTCGAACCGGCGGGTCTGGTCATCCATGCGCAAAGTCCAGCACAGTCGCAGTCACACTTTTCGCCGGCAATGCGTCATACGAGTACAGACCATCGACACCAGGAGTACGAACCGTGGGAAATTTCCAGACCATCCTGATCCCGACCACCGATATCGCTGCCTCTCGCGACTTGTACGCGAAGCTGCTGGGCACCTCGCCCATTGCGGACGCGGACTATTACGTCGGTTTCGAGGTCGACGGCCAGCACATCGGCTTGGTGCCCGGAGCACAGGTCGTCACGGCATACCTGCACGTCGCCGACCTCGACACGGCGATCCAGGCCGTCACCGATGCTGGGGGCAGTGTGCTCGACGCTCCCCAAGAAGTAGGTGGAGGGCGACGTGTAGCCGTGGTGCAGGACCCGTCCGGCGCGCGTTTCGGATTCACCTGCGACGCCACTTAGGTCCGTCGCTTGGTTCGTCGTGTGGCGGAGTTCCAGCACGAGGGAGCCAACTGCTGTCCTCGCTGGACAACGTCTCTGGGGACGAGTTGATCAGCGCCGGGCGTTCAGCGCCATTGCTTCGGGGTGGCGATCCACCACCGATTTTTGAAGGGGTCGGTGAATCCACCAACACGATCCCCCCACGCTCTGTCTGCGGGTTCGACGGGTAGTTCTGCCCCAGCGTTCATGGCGGCAGTGAATACCGCGTCAACGTCGCGGACGTAGGCATAGCTGACGCTGGGGCGCGCATCTTGACCAGCAGCCGGGTCGCTGATCATGACGTGAGAGTCGCCGATCGCGACGTCGGCATGATCGACAGTCCCATCGGCGCGGACATCGCGGTCTCGCGCCTCAATGCCGTCGAAGACTGTCACCAGGAATGAGATGAATGCCGGGGCGTCGTCGACGACGAAGAACTGGTTGATCGAGTGATAGCTCGGCTCGATCGGTTTTGTGACCATCGAACGAGCATATGGCCCAGCCGGTCATGTCGAGCCGCCCGAACCTCTGGCGGCTGCAGACGCAGCGGCGTCAACGTGCCGTCGTGGTCGTGCAACCCTCCGAGATTTTGCAGGAACACACGCAAGCGGGGGTCTCGGATTTCCAGGTAGGTCACTCTGCCAGCCTTCGGCTCATGCCCGCCGCGAGCAGCGGCACGGATGGCGGCTCGTCAGCTGACGATGGTGAAGGGCAGGTCGACGGTCTGGTAGCGCACGACCGCGATGACCACCAGCAGCACGACCACGCCGGTGAGCGCGGCCCATTGCAGGTTGCGGCGCTCCCTGCCGAGCAGGACGATCGCCGCGGCGCACACGCCACCGATGATCGCGCCACCGAGATGGTCCTGCCACGCGATGTTGGGGACGATGAATCCGATGGCTCCGTTGATCACGATCAGTGCGATCACCGAGCCGACTTCGCGGCCGAGGTGCCGGTTGAGCACCAGCACTGTCACGAACAGCCCGAAAACCGCGCCCGAAGCGCCGAGGGTGGGTGTCAGCCAACCGCTGCTCAGATGAGTGCGCGTCGGCAGTGACGCCAGCAGCTCGTAGCAGACGGACCCGCCGAACGCCGAGATCAGATAGAGCGCCAGGAACCGGGCACGACCGAGCAACGGCTCGAGGTACTGTCCGCAGATCCACAGGGCATACATGTTGAACGCGATGTGGAAGACCGTGTCCGGCGAGTGCACGAAGGCCGAGGTCAGCATGCGCCACGGCTCGGAGCCGGTCTGCCACGGGGCGTAGACGAGGTCGTTGGTGATCGACGAGTTCACCAACTGCCCCAGCCAGACGACCACGCAGACGGCGATCAGACCGATGGTGACGACGGGCCGACCATGCGCCATACGTCCGCCGAAAAGAGAGACCTGCCGGGGGACATCCTTGCTGGACTGCTTGACGCAATCCACGCACTGGATGCCCACCGCGGCAGGTCGTTCGCACTGAGCGCACGTCGGGCGCTCACAGCGCTGGCACGTGACGAAGGAGACCTGATCCGGATGTCTGGGGCAGGTCGGCAACGACGTGTCGGCGCTGGGGTTGCTCATTTCTCGATGGTGACCTTCTCGATCACGACCGGCTCGACCGGCTTGTCCTGTGCGCCGGTGCGCACGCCCGCGATGGCGTCGACGACGTCGCGGCTGGGCTGGTCGGCGACCTCACCGAAGATGGTGTGCTTGCCCTGCAGCCAGTTGGTCGGGGCGACGGTGATGAAGAACTGCGAGCCGTTGGTGCCCTTGCCGGCGTTGGCCATGGCGAGCATGTAGGGCGCGTTGAAGTTGCGCTCGGGGGAGAACTCGTCCTTGAACTGGTAACCCGGGCCACCGATGCCGACGCCCTGCGGGCAGCCGCCCTGGATCATGAAGCCGGGGATGATGCGGTGGAAGATGAGGCCGTCGTAGAACGGGGTGGGGTTCGAACGACCCGCGTCGTCGTTGTACGCCTTGGTGCCCTCGGCCAGGCCGACGAAGTTGTCGACGGTCTCGGGAGCGTCGTTGGGGAACAGGTTGATCTTGATGTCCCCGTGGTTGGTCTTCAGTGTTGCGATCATGGGTCAAAGTCTCGCATCCAGGTATGACGGTGCCCACCACTCACCCCGGTAGTTCATTGGCGGGGATCGGATTTCGTTGGCAGGATGGGGAGGAACGCCACATCAAGGAGGGCTCCACCGTGCTCAGAACGACCTCGCGCCGCGACGCCGTCACCGAAAAGGCAGCCGATCTCTCGTCCGCCGCAGTCGACGGAATCGACGCCGTCAAGGACAAGCTCACGCCCGTGGTCGAGCAGGCTGCCGACGCCGTCAGCGCCGCGGTCGAGACCCTCGAGGCGAAGGCCCCGCACGCCAAGGAGGCTGTCGTCGAGAAGTCCTCCGCGCTGGCGGACAAGGTCGGCGAACAGGTCGAGACCATCCGCGACGCGGTCGCCGAGCACTCCGACAAGGTCGCGAGCGCCGCAGCCGAGCAGAGCAGCCAGGTCGCCGACACGGTCGAGGATCTCTCCGATCAGGTCGCCACGCAGGCTGAGGCCGGCAAGAAGAAGGCGGCCAAGAAGGCAAAGAAGGCAGCTGCGAGCGCCCAGCAGATCGCTGCCGCTGCGTCGTTGCAGATCCAGGACGCCGCCGGCACCGCTGAGAAGCAGACCCGCTCCGCCCGCAAGAAGGCCGCCAAGCAGACCAACCAGCTGAAGAAGACCGCGAAGGCACAGCGCAACAACGTGCTGGAGTCGGCACACGACGTCGCCGCGGAGGTCAAGGACGCCGCGGCCGAGGTCACGAAAGCCTCGAAGAAGCAGGGTCGTCGTGCGGCCAAGAAGGCGCGCAAGAACGCTCCCGCCATCGACATCGCCGCACCGGTCGCTGCCGCCGGCGCCGCTGCCGGCGTGACCTTGGACCAGATCCAGGCCTTGTTCCACGACGAGTGGCTGCCGCGCTTCCAGCAGGCGGCCGCATCTGCCGGTGCTGCCGGGCAGCACGCGTATGACGCCCTGCCGGAGCAGGCGCGCCACGGTGTCGAGACCGTGCTGCCCGCGGCCAAGAAGAAGCGCAAGAAGAAAGGCGGTCTGCTGATCGTCCTCGGCCTCGCGGCCGGCGCGGGTGCCGCGGCGCTGATCATCTCCGGCCGCAAGAAGGCCGCGGCCAAGAAGGCTGCCGACGCTCCGCTGCCGCCGGTCGAGCGCGTCGGCGCCCCCGCGGCGAGCGCGCCGACCAACCCGGGCACCGGCTCGGTCGGCGCGGCATCGACGGACAGCGGCGACCTGGTCGGCGACATCGAGAAGAAGGTCGACGCCAAGCTGGTCGGCACCGACACCGCACCGAGCGAAACGCGTCGGGGTCGTCACTCGGCGCGCGACTGAGGTCCAGAACCTGCCCGTGGCGCTCTGCGCCACGCAGCGACCATATGTGGGGAGTCACCGGATCCGGTGACTCCCCACATATGTGTTCAGCCGGTATGGCGCTTGGCGTGTGCGGGGTCGGGCAGCATCGGCATCTCCCCCTGGTCGTCACGGCCGAGCAGCACCCCTCTGGTGACCGCCGCCATACCGAACCGATCACGCACAGCATCCAGCGCACCGTCCAACGTGCGCGCTGAGTCCGGTGTCGCGCGCTGCCCTCCCATCGGCACTGCGACGGCACCTGCAGCGGACGCCACCGACCCGTCACCGAACCCCAGCCCGGCCAGCGGCAGCTCCAGTTGCTCGGTGTCGCCTTCCTCCAGACCGCCGATGCTGATGCCCAGCAACGTGATTCCCCGGTCGGCGATCATCGGCATTGCCGCCTCGAGCAGCTCCCGTCCCACTGCGAGCCACCCCTGCGTGCCCGCCCGCGAGCGCGGCACGGTGCGCGAGCGGGTCGCCCGGGTGAAGTCGGCAAATCGCAGTCGCAGCGTGAAGGTCCGCCCCACCCGCTCACCCGCGCGCAGCCGGCGGGTCACCTTGTCCACCAACGCCACCAGCGTCGCGTCGAGCTCAGCGCCGGTATGCCGCCCGCGGCCGATCGCGCGCTGCGCACCGATCGATCGCCGCCGGACTCCGGTGCGCACCCGGCGCGGGTCACGGGCGTGCGCGAGTTCGTGCAGGTGATGCCCCGCGCCGGGTCCCACGATGGAGACCAGCACCTCCGGATTCAGCGCGGCGAGGTCACCGACGGTGACCACCCCTCGATCGTGCAGCTTGCCCGCCGTCACCTTGCCGACACCCCACAGCGCTTCGATGGGCAGGGGATGCAGGAACGCCAGCTCACCGCCGACCGGCACGCTGAGCAGGCCGTCCGGCTTGCTGGCGGCGCTGGCCACCTTCGCCAGGAACTTCGTCGCGGCGATGCCGACCGAGATCGGCAGGCCGACCTCGGCACTGACCCGCCGTCGCAACGCGGCACCGATCTGGGTGGGTGTGCCACTGACCCGGCGCAGCCCGCCGACCTCCAGGAAGGCCTCGTCGATCGAGATGCCCTCCACCAGCGGAGTGGTGTCGGCAAAGATGTCGAAGACCGCGCGACTGGCATCGGCATACGCGGTGAATCTCGGCGGCACCTCGATCAGGCCCGGGCACAACTGGCGGGCGATGCGACCCGACATCGGAGTGCGGATGCCGTGGGCCTTGGCCTCGTAGCTGGCGGCCAGCACGACTCCGCCTCCGACGACCACGGGCCGCCCGCGCAGGCGGGGGTCGTCGCGCTGCTCGACGCTGGCGTAGAACGAGTCGAGATCAGCGTGCAGGATGCCGCCCTCTGTCACGAACATATGTTCGCATGTCCGGTGGCGGCCCCGCCATACCGAACGGGTTGTATGGCGGGCCGTATGGCGGCACGTATGGCGGTGGCTGCGTCATACCGGCCGGCGGTTTGGGGCGGTACCGCTGACCCAGCCACATCGACAGCAGCAGCCCGGTGCCGAGGATCAGCACCATGCTGCCCGCGGCGGTTGCGGCCTTGCCGTCCTGCCCAAGGAAGCTGCAGATGTCGAAGGCGATGTGCACCACGATGAGCGGCCACAACCTCCCGACCCGCCAATAGACGATCGGCACCACGATCGCCCAGGTCAGCAGCGCGATCGCGCCCCATCCGTAGTAGAGGTGGTAGAACATCCGGATCACGACCAGCCCCGCGAAGAAGGCCACCAACGCCGGCTTGCTCACCCGGCGACCCGCGGTCAACCAGCGGAAGGCCACGATCGGCGCGGCGACCACGATCGGCTCCTCCCCGATGCCGGCGAAGAACGAGCGGGTGATCTGCAACCAGACCGGATTGCCGTCATTCGCAGTCGATTTCGGCAGATGCAGGAACAGCGACAGGATCGTGCCGACCCACATCGCCGCCACGAACATGAATGCCGACCACGCGTCCGCGCCGCCACGTGCGTTCGGGCCGCGCTCACTGCGCGGCCGCCCGATCGCCCACTCGCGCAGCGCCGGCCGGCCCAGCAGCGACATGGCCATCGCCGCGATGACGAGGCTGAGGATCGGGAAGCCGGCGAGATACCCCAGCGCGAACATCACCTGCAGGACCCGGTTGCCGATATGCATCGTGAAGTTCGGATCGCGCAGGTAGGCGATGGCTGCGAAATCGGCCAGCCCGAAGCCCACGACATACCCCAGCACGACCAGCGAGATGACCGCAGCACGGCGACGCGGGCTGTATGTCGGGGGCGTGATCATGGGTGAACGCTAACCCCATCATCGGTAGGTCGGTCATGGCGTCGCGGGTGTGCTCGCACGGATACGCTGGCTGACCGTGAACGTCGTCTTCGTCGAACCCAATTTTCCGCGCAACCAACGCGAGTACCCGCGCGCGCTCGCAGCGGTCGGTGCGACCGTGATGGCGGTCGGCGAGACGCCCTGGGAGTGGCTCGACGAGGAGTTGCAGTCGTGGATCACGCACTACTACCAGGTGGGTTCGGTCACCGATGTCGACCAGTTGCGCCAGGCGGTGCAGCACTTCCAGTCGATCGGTTGGGTGGACCGGCTCGAGGCGACCATCGAGGCGCACACCCTGCCCGCCGCGATCGTGCGCGAGGAGTGCGGCATCCCCGGCACGTCGGTGCGCACCACCTGGTTGTGCCGCGACAAGCCTGCGATGAAGGAGGCGCTGCGCTCGGCCGGTGTGCCGACAGCGGCATCGGCTGCGGTGGGCAGCCTGGAGCAGTTGCGTGCGTTCACCGATGAGCACGGGTTTCCGATCATCCTCAAGCCCCGTGACGGCGCCGGCGCCTCGGGCACGATGCGTCTCGACAGCGAGGACCAGTTGGCGGCGGCGCTTGCGTCATACACCGGGGTCGAGTCGATCGCGGTGGAGGAGTTCGTCGAGGGGCACGAGGGGTTCTACGACACGGTGTCGGTGGACGGCGGGATCGCGCTGGATTTCGCCTGCCACTACTACCCGGGCGTGCTCGAGGCGATGCGCACCCGCTGGATCAGTCCGCAGTACATCTCGACCAATCGCGTCGATTCGGCCGGTTTCTACGGCGAACTGCGGGAGCTGGGCGAGCGGGTCAACGAGGTGCTCGGGATCCAAACGTCGGCGACGCACATGGAGTACTTCAACGGGCCAAAAGGCTTGCGGTTCAGTGAGATCGGGGCACGGCCACCTGGTGTCGGCTGCTGGGATCTGTATGCCGTCGGCAACGAGATGGACATCTATCGCGCATGGGCTGACGCGATCGTGCACGGCCAGGTCTGGCACCGGCCCTCGCGGGCGTATGCCGCGGGCATCATCGCACTGCGGCCCGACCGCGACGGTCGTATCACCCACATCGACGGCATCGACGAGATCCAGCATCGGTATGCCGAATGGGTCATCGACGCGCACCTGCCCGTCGGTGCCCCCACCCAGCCGGTCGAGGCGGGGTACATGGCCAATGCGTGGATCCGGCTGCGGCACCCGGACTACGACGTGCTGCGCGGGATGCTCGACGACGTGGGCCGCACCGTGCAGGTTCACGCAGAGTGAATTCCGTTGAAAACGCTGCGATCACGCTCCTCGGACCACAGCGCCGACCGGCGCTGGACAAGGTCGTCGGAGCGCTCGGGCTGACCGGGCCGTTCGCGACGATCACTGCTGGGTGGCTCGAGCGCGAGTCGGCCGAGGATCGCGAGCTGGCCGCGCATCTGGGCGAGGAGGCGGTCAACCTGACGCTGTGGGCGCGGATGCAGGACGTGCTCGAAGGCGATCCGGAGTTCGCCGCGGCGTACCGCCGGCGCCACGAGGTCATCGCCGAGATGCAGGATCTCTACCTGCTGTGCGTGGGTCACACGGTCGCCGCCATCGACGAGATCAAGGCGCAGAGCGAGCGCAACCCACACGTGCGCGAGCTGGCATTGCGCGATGCCGAAGCGGTGCTGCGGCAACTGGATCGCCGGCATCTGGAGCGGTTGCGCGAGGTGCACGCTGCGTTCTATGCGGAGATGCGGCCGCACGAGCGCGAGCCGATTGCGGCGCATCGCGAGGCCGTCGCCGAGCTGCTCGGGCAGGCCGAAGCGGTGGTCATGCCCGGTGGCCATGTCTCCGAATTGCTCGACGCACTGCACCTTTTCAACGTCGTGCCGGCCGGATTGGGTCAGCGTCCGATCATCGCCTGGTCGGCCGGCGCGATGGCACTGACCGAGAAGGTGGTGTTGTTCAACGACAACGCCTCGCGCGGGCCACGCTGCCCCGAGGTGTATGACGGAGGGCTGGGCCTGTTGCACGACATCGTCGTCTTCCCGTCGGCTCATCAGCGGTTGCGGATGGCAGACGCCGAGCGGATGGCCGCGATGGTGCGGCGCTTCGCGCCGGCGCGCTGTGTGCCATTGGACCCGGGGACCCGCGTGGCTGTGGCCGCCGACGGGAGCCTTGCGCCATACAGCCCGGTGATCGGGGCGAACGGTGAGATGACGACGGCGGGTGAGTTCGTTGGCTAAGGCCAAGGCGCTGGCGATCAACCGGTTGCGCGCGCGAAAACCGTTGGACGAGAGCATGATCGATCGCTTCCTGGAGCGCCACGAAGTGCCGATCGTCGAAGGTGTGAAGTGCACCTTCCTGTTTCGTGGCGACGCTGACGAGGTGTGGGTGCGTCATCGGATCGTGGGGCAGCCGCAGCAGGTGCCGATGCGGCGGGTCAGCGGCACCAGCCTGTGGTTCGTGGTCATCGAACTGCCGGCCGGGTCGCGGGTGGAGTATCAGCTCGAGCTGCGACGCGGCGAGCACTACGAACAGGGCAACGACCCGCTCAATCCGCATGTGGCCAACAGCCCGGTCGGATCGTCGTCGGTCTGCCAGGCGACGGGATATGTCGTGCCCGACTGGATCACGCCGGAGGAGGATGTGCGCCCTGGCGAGATCATCGATCTGGCAGTGGCGTCGGCGGCGCTGAGACGTGAAACCACCTGTCGCGTCTACCTTCCCGCGCGTTTTCGCACCACTCACAGCTATCCGCTGCTGATCGTGCACGACGGAGACGACTACCTGAACTATGCGGCGATGAAGACGGTGCTGGACAACCTGATCCACCGCATGGACATGGCCGAAACCGTTGTGGCGTTCATCAATCCGGGCGACCGCAACCGTGAGTACGCCAACTCGGTGCAGCATGCGCGCTTCGTGAAGGCAGAGTTGCTGCCGCGCCTGGAGTCCGAATTGCCTTTGATTGCAAAGCCGTCCGGGCGTGCCCTGATGGGTGCTTCCTTCGGTGGGGTGGCGGCACTGTCGACGGCATACCGGCACCCGGATGTCTTCGGATCACTGATCCTGCAGTCGGGCTCGTTCGTGTTCACCGACATCGGCAACGACCACGGGGGCGGTGAAGTCTTCGATCCGGTGGTGCGATTCATGAACCGCTACCGGGCCGAGCCTCGCCGTGTCGCCGATCAGCTGTTCATCTCGTGCGGCATCTACGAACCGCTCATCGTGCCGAACCGTTCGATGATCCCGGTCTTCGAGGGCACCGGAATGCGCGTGCAGTATGTCGAAGCTCGTGACGGGCACTCCTGGGAAGACTGGCGCGACCGGCTGCGTGACGCCCTGTCGTGGGTCTTCCCTGGGCCCCAAAAGTATTACTACGAATAGCTTTTCACTGATTCACGGCAGTCGCCTCAGCTTCCTGCCGCCCAGGCGCCGAGCCTGACGGGCGACTCGCCCAGCCACTCAACGTGTTGTTCACGTGTCGCTCGGGCTGCTGCGTCAACTCCATCGACGGATGTCGGCCGCGGTCAATGCAACGGCGAGATCGGCAACGGCCAGGCCATGGTGGAGGTGCCGTGCAGGATGCGTTCGGGCCCGCCAGGGGGCGGCCACTTGCCTTCGGCGACCAGGCGACGACGTACCTCGACACGCTCGTCGAGGCCGGCGAACGGCCAGATGTGCACGATGCGATCCGGTCCGTCCAGCGCATACATGACGATCGTGATCGGATCGACGACGTGCCGGCCAGGCAGCTTCTGGCGCCACCCGTCGATCGTGCCGGGCAGGCCTCCGGGCACCAGGTGGTAGTCGCGGATCTCGTAGACCGAACCGAACAGTCCCGGCCGCACCGGCGGGACAAAGGGAAAGGGTGCGTAGCTGTTCAGCGTGAGATCGCACAGATGCTCGGGTCGGCCGAACGGCGCTGTGCTGGACCGGGCGCGAGAGCGTTCGGCGTCGAGTTCGGCCTGGTCGACGAAACCGCGCAACACGTACGCGCGGCCGAGCACGCCATGCTCGGTCTGCCATGCGCCCAGGAGTTCACCTCGCGCGTCGTCGCTGGTGACCCAGGGCTGTATACCTGCAATCGCACGGTCAGCATCCGGGAGCCGAAAATCAAGCGTCGCCAGTTCGTAGCGGATCCGCTGCTGTTCCTGCGGCAGGTCGTCGCCGGTGATGACGTCGGGCTTGGACATGTGGGCCTCCATCTGTCGTCAGGGACGGCGGTGTCGTCGTCCCCAATGAGAGTACAAGTTTCGTTGTACCTTCGGAAACGACAGTCACTCGTCAAAGACAGCGCCGAGCAGGCCAGGGAAGCGTTGATCGAACTCTTCTCGCCGAAGGGCGGCGTACTGCCGCTGCCCTTCCCGTGTTCGTACTAGTAGTCCGCATTCGCGCAGCACGCGAAAATGGAAGGTGGCATTCGACTTCGTCAGCCCCAGTGGTGCATACACCGCAGCGCACTCGGCGCGATCCACGTGGCGCAGGGCGTCCACGATGCGCATCCTCGTCGGGTCGGCGAGTGCACGCAGGGCGTCCACGATGGCGACATCGGCGAGATCGGGGTGGTCTTCGTCGATCACCGAACGAGCATAGGCCGACCTGCCCATCGGAAGTCAGGCCAGCCGCCAAGCCGCGTCGTCCGCCCGGATCACCTCGGTAACGGCCCGGACTCCGTCATGCTGTTGTCCTCGCACGTGGACAAGGGACTCAGGTGAACAGGCCGCTGCCGATGTAGTCGGTTGAAGTGCGCACGCCCGGTGGCACGAAGAAATAGCCGCCGCCGAAGGGCTGCACGTAGTCCACCAGCGGCTCGTCAGCGAGCCGTTGCTGGATCGTCGCGAACTGCCGCTGGACGTCCTGCTGGAAGCAGCAGAAGACGTGCCCGGCCTGCATGTTGCCGTTGGCGTCGATGCCGAGATCGTAGTTGTACGACCGGCGGATCAGCTGCTGGTTGTTGGTCTGCGGCGTGCGCGGATTGGCCAGCCGGATGTGCGCCGAGGTAGGGATCACCAGACCGAACGGGTCGGATTTGTAGTCAGGAGTGTCGAATTCGGTGTTGCCGGTCAACGGTGCACCTGAGTCGCGACGCCGCCCAAACATGTCCTCCTGCTCCTCTATCGACACGCGATCCCAGAACTCCACGAGCATTCGGATCAGTCGCACCACCTGATACGTGCCGCCGCGTGCCCACGCCGGCTCGCTCGCCGCATCCACCCAAACAAGTGAACTCGCATTGTTGCCAGTCGGATTCGCGGTGCCGTCCTTGAAGCCCAACAGATTTCGTGAGGTGCCGGACGGCCGAGGCACCGAGTTGTACCCGTCCATCCGCCACTTCATCTGCATGCCACCGCGCGTGTGCCGGGTCAGATCGCGCAGCGTGTGGTGGATCGCGTCCGGCTCGTCCGCGCACAGCTGCAACAGCAGATCGCCGTGCATCCACGAATCCTCGGGGGAGTCGTTGGTGAACACCGGCATCTGCGTCAGCTTGCTCGGCTTCTTCGCACCTAGCCCGAATCGCCCATCGAACAAAGAGGATCCGAGCCCGACGGTCGCCGTCAGCCCGCACGGCGGGATCTGTGGGCCGAGGATGTCACTGTCCGCCGGTGGTGCACCGACCCCCGCGTATGGCGCAGCCCCTCCCGCCGTCAGCGCCCGCGAGCGCGCGGTGATCGTCTGCAGCAGCGATTTCAACTCACCCGACGACGACGCGATCACGTCGAAGGACACGAAGGCCGCGTGCTTCTGCTTGCTGCTCGGCGGCGGCGTCAGCACTCCGCTTTGATACTGCCCCTCGAACGGAAAACTGCGCGCCGGCGATGGACTCGCGTCGGCACCATCCCCCGGCATACCGGACGGTGAGGCGGTCGACGATGCCGCAGCGGCGGCCGTCGCCCCAGCCGCGAGCACGCCGGAGGCAGCCCCGACACCCGCACCGGTCAGGAATCCGCGCCTGCTGACACCCATGTTCGTCATCCCCTCCGTCAGTCCGGATTCGCCACGGCCGCGTTGTGCGGGTCGACCTCGCCGAGCAGCTGCGGCACATCCGCCAGGACCTCCAGCGCCGCGCCGAGCGTCCCGTTCACCGCCATACGTTCGGTCTGCGGGACCTGGCTCATCGGCTGCCAGTGGCCACCTGACTTCGTCGCATTCAGCGCCGCGTTCAGTGCACTCAGATCCGCATTCGCCTCTGGCACAAGCGAACTCGTGCGCGCATCGAGCATCGGCGTCAGATCGCCGAGCACCACCTTGGTCGCCGCGACGTCCGCCGCAGCCTGCTCGTATTCCGTGCCGGATCCGTAGTCGGCCTGCCCGGACAGCCGATCGCGCAACGTGTCCTCCAGGATCTCGTGCGCCCGCACCGGCAGATCTGACGGCGCGACGGCGGCATACCGCTGGGTGTCGGCGACACCGCCCGGGATCGGCAGCACACCCTGCAGCGCGGTGATGTTCGCCTGGAGTTGCTGCGCGACGGGCTTGAGCGTGGCCGCCGACTGCCCGTGCCACAAGCCGTATTCGATGCGATGCAGGCCCTCCCACGAGGTGGTGTTGACGCCGTTCGGCAGAACCTGCGCGAGGCCGTCGATCTCGTCGCCGAGCTGACCGAACGAGCCGTATGCCGCGCCCATCGCGCACCAGGTCAACTGTGCATCGAGCCAATCGGTGCGCGCCTGAGTGAGCTTGCCCCTGGCGATGTCCGTCTCCAAGGTGGCGGCCTGGGTGGCCAACGTGGCGAGGGTCTTGTCGACGTACGTCTGATAGGCGTCCGCGGCCGGCTGGAGCTCGGCGTCGGTGGCCTTGGCGATCGCGGCCGGCACCGGCACCGACGACGTCCCGGTCACGGTCGCCGTGGGCGAGGTGAGGACGGTGCCGGTGCTGAGCAGACACTGGATGCGGTATTTCCCGGCGCCGACGACCAACGGCGCCGACGCCGTGGTGCCGGGAGCGACAGTCTCGATCTGGGTGAGAGTGCGACCACGGCTGTCGATCATCAGCACCTCGGCGACGACGGCCGCGTGATTGGTGATCGTCAAGGTGCCGGGGCCCGCGGGCATCCCACGCCACTGCGGCGCGCACTGCTGATTGCTGAGGGTCAAGCCGCTCGACGCGGGTGCGCCCGTGTGCGCGGAGCCGGAGTGCCGGGTTGCGGCATACGTGCCGGCACCCATCGCCACCAGCACGACGACGCCTGCTGCGACGATCCGGCCGCGGCGCTGTGGCGCGCGCTGAGCGTCGGAATCGGTCGGTGAGGGCACCACGGCATGCTGTCACAGACTCGTGGCCGGATCGGCGTATCGAGGCGAACGTTCGATGAACCACCGGCCCGAGGTCGCCGCCGCAGCACCGCGCCACCATAAGATCTCGAGGGCGCTCGACGGACGAAGTCGCGCGGTGACGTCTGTGCTCCGACCTATCATGCTCAGGTGGCTGCCGCACTGACCGTTCTGGAGTCAGTGTGCTGGCACGGCACTCCGCTCCCCGGCGACCGCAGCCACGCCCTGATTGCGGCGTTGGTGCTGGCCGAGGGCCGCACCGTCTCGCCCGAGGACCTCATTGCCGACGTATGGCGCGAGGCCTCGCCGGCTGATGCGCGCAAGGCCCTGCAGGTGCTGGTGTCGCGGGTGCGCAAGCAGAGCTCCGCACAGGTGGTCGAGCACACCGCAGGTGGCTACAGCCTCGGTCTGGCACGCACGGATGTCGATGCCCTGGCCACCCTGGACGCCTGCACCGCCATGAAAACCGCTGCACGACAAGGCGATTGGGCCACCGTGCACCGCCTCGCAGCCGACCTGCCCGCCGCCACCAGGCCGTCCGAGGTCGATGACGCGCTGGCCGAGATCCGTGACCGCGTCGCCGCCGCCGTCACCGACTGCCGGGCCTTGCACGGGCGTGCACTCAGCCGCCTTGGCCACCACCAACAGGCGGTCGAACTGTTGGCGCCGTTCGCCGAAGCGGCGCTGCCGGAGGACGACGTCCTGGTCGACTACCTGCGCAGCCTGGCCGCAGCGGGGCGCCTGGCTGACGCGGCCGAGCGATACGAGCGTCACCGTCATACGGTCGCCGAACGCACCGGTGGTGACCCGTCACCGGCACTGCAGCGACTGCACCGTGAACTGCTGGCCAGCGACGACCCGGTGCAGCAGGGCGTCCGCACCGACGGCACCAGCTTCATCGGGCGCGACGACGACCTGCAGGCGCTCACCGCGGCGGTCGCGACTCGGCAGGTGACGACGATCCTGGGGCCGGGTGGCCTGGGCAAGACCCGCATCGCGCACCTGGTCGCCGCGCGAGCCAGGCAACCTGTCGTGCACTTCATCGAGCTCGTCGGCGTCACCCAGGCCGACGACCTCGAGCCGACGGTGCTGGCCGCGATCGGTGCACGTGACAAGGTCTCCGACCGCCATCAGGTGACCGACCCGCGCGCTCGCATCGTCACCCAGTTAGCGGTGGCACCAACGCTTCTCGTGCTTGACAACTGTGAGCAGATCATCGAGGCGGTAGCCGCGCTGGTGGGTCCGCTCGTCGCCCAACTCCCCGATCTGGCCGTGCTGACCACCTCACGTATGCCGCTGGCGATCCACGCCGAACACCTCTACCCGCTCGCACAGTTGTCCGGGGAACAGGCGGTGCAGCTGTTCACCGATCGAGCGACCGCTGCCCGCCCCGGCATCACGCTGGATTCCGACACCGTCGCGCAGGTGTGCGACCGACTCGACGGCCTTCCGCTCGCCATCGAGTTGGCCGCTGCCCGCACGCGAGTGATGTCCGTCGCCGACATCCGCGACCGCCTCGACCAGCGATTTGCCTTGCTGCGCGGCAACATCCGCGATGCTCCGCAGCGCCATCAGACGCTGCACGCGGTCATCGACTGGTCGTGGCAGATGCTCGACCTGTCTGCGCAGCGGGCGTTGCGTGAATTGTCGGTCTTCCCAGACGGATTCGACCTCAGCGATGCGGAAGTGCTGCTGCGTCATACCTCACCAGATGCGGATGGCCTCACGGCGGTCGAGACGCTCCTGGATCACTCCCTCTTGCAAACCTATGAGTCCGACGGCGCCGGCCGGGTGCGCTATCGCATGCTCGAGACCGTCCGTGAGTTCGGCCGCGACCGTCTCGCCGAAGCGGGCGACACGGATGTCCTACGTGCGGCGCTTCGCCGGTGGGCGCAGGCCCTGTGCCGCGACCTGGCCGACCGAGTGCACGGCAGCACTCAGGTCGACGTCGTCGACAAGCTCTGGGATGAAGAAGTCAATCTCACTGCGGTGCTTGATGATTCGGTTGACTCTGGTGACATCGAGGCTGCGGTCGACATCTGCCGGATGCTGCTGTGGCTGTGGCAGGTCACCTCGCGCATCCCGATGGGTTTCGCCCGGCGCGAGGCGATGACCCGCATCGCCGTCGATCCGGTGGTCACCGATCCGCACTCCCTGGACAGCCAGCGAGTTCTGCTGGACTGGATCCAGATCATCAGCTCGTTCCTGAGTCGCACCACCGACCCGGCCGTCACCAACCGGTTGCGCGAACTCGGACCGGGCGACGACCCCGCGATCTCGGGCTCGCTGCGGGCTTCGGCCGCGATGGCGCTCACCGAGACAGCCGGCCAGCAAGCGGCTGAGGGGGCGCTGACCGACCTGGCCGCCGACGAGTCGCCGTGGGTGCGGCGCGCGGCGACCCGCTGGCTGGCCCACCTGTTCGAGAATGCCGGTCGCACCACCGAGGCCCTCTCCCTGCTCGATCGCGCCCTCGCCGAACTCGACCCGGATCTCGACGGTCCCTGGGCGACGGCCGAGCTGTATGGCGAGCGCTCCGGTCTGCTCGTGCAAAGCGGCCGCCGAGAGGAGGCCGCCCGTGATGCGGCGACGGCGATCAGCCCGATGCGCCGGCTGCATGCCGACTATGACGCGGCCATGGCGCTGCTGACCATCGCGCTCGGCCGTCTCGACGCCGGTGATGTGAGCGGCTCGGAACAGGTGCTGCAGCAGATCGACAACGAGTTGCTGCTGGCCTCGCAGGAGGCGCCGAACAACCGGGTCGTCGACCAGGCGCTCGCCGAGATCGCCGCCGCCAAGGGCGACCTGCCCAAAGCCCTTGAACTGCAACGACTCGCGCTCAGGCGGGTCCGCGGCATACACCTGGAAGGTTTCGCCACCGAAGACCATCGCAACCCGTGGCTCCTGGGCATCCTGGCAGCGAATCTGACGACCTATGCGTGGCACAGCCCGGACGACCCGGACGCCGCCGACCTGGCGCAGGAGTGCGCCGACCTGCTGCGGCTGGCTGTTGCGGACCTCCCGGCGCAACTGGACCTGCCGGCGCTGGGCGCCATCACCTTCGCGTTCGGTCTGTGGCTGCTCGCGCGCGACGACTCGGACGCGCTGACCGGTGCGACCCTGCTCGTGCTCGCCCACCGCGCGGGCTACAACCAGGCCTACCCGTCGATGGACTGGACTCGCGGCAGCGACTTTGCACAGCAACGCGCGCCCGGTGCGATGGACCGGGCGCGCGCGCAGCTCGAGCGGGAGTGGGACGACGGCAGCTGGATCGAGTCGTGGCAGAGCGCCCTCGACCAGCGCCTTCAGATCTTGCGGCGGTAGCTCACCAGCGACAGCGGCGCGAAGATCGCAATGACCGCGACACAACCGACGAGTGCCCAACCGACCTCCGCGGTGACCGCGCCCTGGTTCATCAGATCGCGCGCCGCCGAGACGATGTGCGACACCGGGTTGACCTTGACGAAGTCCTGCAGCCACGTCGGCATGGAGGTGGTCGGGACGTAGGCGTTCGACAAGAACGTCAACGGGAACATCACCATCATCGAGTAGCCCTGCACGGCGCGCGCAGACTTGGCGATCGTCCCCAACCAGGTGAACGCCCACGCCAGTGACCAGCCGGCGAAGATGAGCAGCAAGCCCGCGCCGACGACGCCGCCGACACCGCCGTGCGGTCGGTAGCCCATGACCAGGCCCATCAGGATGGTCAGCGTGACCGCGATCGTGTACCGCACCAGGTCGGCGACCATCGGCCCGGCCAGTGGCGCCAGCCGCGAGATCGGCAGTGACTTGAAGCGGTCGAAGACGCCCTTGTCCATGTCTTCGCGCAGCTGGGTGCCGGTCGCCATACACGCCGTCAGGACGGTCTGGGCCAGGATTCCCGGGATGATCAGCGGCAGGTATCTGTGCGTGCTGCCCGAGATCGCGCCCCCGAAGACGTAGGCGAACATCAGCGTGAACAGGATCGGCTGGAAGACCACGTCGAACAACTGCTCCGGGTTGCGTCGCATCTTGATCAGCGAGCGGCCGGCCATCGACAGGATCTGCGAGAACGTATGCCGCAGGCTGACGTGCCGGGACAGGTCGCGCGGGTCGGTCAGGGTGAGCGTGCTCATGCGGTGGCCTCCTGACCATCGGTGGTGTCGACGCCGTCGCCGGTCAGGGTCAGGAAGACCTCGTCGAGGGTGGGTTTCTGCACCGCGATCGACTCGATCGACAGGTGGGCGGTGCGCAGCGCGAGCAGCACGTCGGTGGCGCGGTCCGCCAGCGGCAGCGGCACGGTGATCCGGGAGCGCTCCGGCGACAGCGAGGGTTCCTCGCCGAGCACCTGGGCGATGACATCCGCCGCGCGAGCCAGGTCGCCCTCGTCGGCCAGTCCGACCTGCAGGGTCGCCGTGCCGATCTGCGTCTTCAACTCATCGGGCGTGCCCTCGGCGACCTTGTGGCCGTGGTCGATCACGGCAATGCGGTCGGCGAGCTGGTCGGCCTCATCGAGGTATTGCGTCGTGAGCAGCACCGTGCAGCCCCCGGCTACCAATTCGCGAATCGTCTGCCACATCTGGCCGCGGGTGCGTGGGTCCAGACCGGTCGTCGGCTCGTCCAGGAAGATCAGCGGCGGCCGGCTGATCAGACTGGCCGCCAGGTCGAGGCGTCGGCGCATGCCGCCGGAGAAGGTCGACAACGGCTTGCCTGCGGCATCCTGCAGACCGAAGCGCTCCAGCAGGTCGGTGGCGGTCTCGGCAGCGGCTTTGCGCGGCATGCCTTGCAACCGGGCGAACAACCGCAGGTTCTCGGTGCCGGTGAGCTCCTCGTCGACCGACGCGTATTGCCCGGTCAGACCGATCAGCTGGCGGATCACGTGCGGGTGCGCAGCGACGTCCTCGCCGAAGATGTGCGCGGTGCCGCCGTCGATCGGCAGCAGGGTTGCGAGCATGCGCAACAGGGTGGTCTTACCTGCGCCGTTGGGCCCGAGGATGCCGAAGACCTGACCCTTGGGAACGACGAGGTCGATGCGATCGACAGCCACGAAATCGCCGAATCGTTTTGTGATTGCTGAGGTTTCGACCGCAAAACCGGTGGGTGGGGTGTCCACGGCGGTCACCAGACCGATGGGAGCAGTAGTGGTGTTCATGCCTTCGAGTCTGCGCCCATCCGGTTTCACCGTGGCTACACCACGGTTTCACCGCGCACGTATGACGCAGCAGGGGCCCGGCCGGCTGACGCCGGCCGGGCCCCTGCTGAACATCTCGCCGGTGCGTGCGTGCGAGGTTGCTGAACAGTCGCTTCGCGCCTGACCAGCAACCTCGCACGCACCCGCCAATTTCTGACGCACCGCGCTACCGCGGCCACACCTCCATCAGGTGCAGCGTCGCAGGACGGCGACTACTTCTGGCGGTCGTAGCGGCCCAGCTCCATCACCTTGGCGAAGGCGGCGACGAAGTCACGCACGAACTTCTCCTGAGCGTCGTCGCTGGCGTACACCTCTGCCACGACACGCAATTCGGCATTCGAGCTGAACACGAGGTCCGCCCGGCTGCCGCGCCACTGGCGACCACCGGCGAAGCTGCCCTGGTAGTCGTCACTGCCATCGATCGCCGACCAGGTGGTGTCGAGGTCGAGCAGGTTGACGAAGTAGTCATTGCTCAGCGTGCCCACGCGGTCGGTGAAGACCCCCGTCTGCGAGCCTCCGCTGTTGGCGCCCAGCACGCGTAGACCGCCGACCAGCACGGTCATCTCGGGAGCGCTGAGGGTCAATTGGTTGGCGCGATCGACGAGCAGGTGCTCCGCGGGCAGCGTGTTGTCGCGACGCTCGTAGTTGCGGAAGCCGTCGGCGCGCGGTTCCAGGTATTCGAACGACTCGACGTCGGTCTGCTCGGCCGTCGCATCGGTGCGGCCGGGGGTGAACGGCACCTCGACGGTGACTCCCGCAGCGGCTGCACCGGCCTCGACGCCAACGCCTCCGGCGAGCACGATCAGGTCGGCGATCGAGATCTTCTTGCCGCCGGCGGCGGAAGCGTTGAACTCCTGCTGGATCGACTCCAGGTGGCGCAACACCTCGGCGAGATCGACCGGGTCGTTGGCCGCCCAGCCCTTCTGCGGCTCGAGGCGAACGCGCGCACCGTTGGTGCCGCCGCGCTTGTCGCCACCACGGAAGGTCGATGCCGAGGCCCAGGCCGCGGACACGAGTTTGGCTGTGCTCAGGCCGGTTTCGCGGATCTTGGCCTTGAGCGCGGCGACGTCGGCAGCATCGACCAGCGGGTGGTTGACGGCGGGCACCGGGTCCTGCCAGATCAGCTCTTCGGTCGGCACTTCCGGGCCGAGGTAACGCTCGATCGGTCCCATGTCGCGGTGGGTCAGCTTGAACCACGCACGAGCAAAGGCGTCTGCGAACTCGGCCGGGTTCTCATGGAAGCGACGCGAGATGCGCTCGTATGCCGGGTCGACACGCAGCGCGAGGTCGGTGGTCAGCATGGTCGGCGGGCGCAACAGCTCACCGGTCTCCGGGTCCGGCACGGTGCTGGCGCCGGCGCCGCCCTTGGGCTGCCACTGGTTCGCACCCGCCGGGCTCTTGGTGAGCTCCCACTCGAAACCGAAGAGGTTGTCGAAGAAGTTGTTGCTCCACTGCGTCGGGGTCTGGCTCCAGGTGACCTCGAGGCCACTGGTGATCGCGTCGCGACCCTTGCCGCTGCCGAAGCTGTTCTTCCAACCGAGGCCGGACTGGTCGATCGGCGCGGCCTCGGGCTCACGCCCGACATACTCGTCGGGGTTGGCGGCACCGTGCGTCTTGCCGAAGGTGTGACCACCCGCGATGAGTGCGACGGTCTCCTCGTCGTTCATGGCCATCCGCTTGAAGGTGTCGCGGATGTCGTATGCCGCTGCTGCCGGGTCCGGGTTGCCGTTGGGGCCTTCGGGGTTGACGTAGATCAGGCCCATCTGGACAGCCGCGAGCGGGTTCTCCAGATCACGTTTGCCGGTGTAGCGCTCGTCGCCGAGCCAGGTGGTTTCGGGGCCCCAGTAGACGTCGTCGTCCGGCTCCCAGGCGTCGACACGACCGCCGCCGAAGCCGAAGGTCTGCAGGCCCATGGTCTCCAGCGCCACGTTGCCGGTGAGCACGATCAGGTCCGCCCATGACAGCGCCTTGCCGTACTTCTTCTTGACCGGCCACAGCAGTCGGCGCGCCTTGTCCAGGTTGCCGTTGTCGGGCCAGCTGTTGAGCGGTGCGAAGCGCTGCTGACCGGTGCCGGCGCCGCCGCGACCGTCCTGGATCCGGTAGGTGCCGGCGCTGTGCCAGGCCATCCGGATCATCAGCGGGCCGTAGTGACCGAAGTCCGCCGGCCACCAGTCCTGGGAGGTGGTCAGCACCTGGGCGATGTCGCTCTTGACCTCGGCCAGGTCGAGCGCCTCGAAGGCTGCGGCGTAGTCGAAGTCGTCACCGAGCGGGTTCGCGACGGCGGGGTTCTTGGCCAGGATCTTCAGGTTGAGACGGTCCGGCCACCACTGCTGGTTGGCGTCGCCCTTGGTGGGCGGCACGAGTTCGTGCATGACGGGGCACTTGCCGGCCTCGTCGGCGGGGGAGTCGTCGTTCATTCCCTCGATCTTGGTGGTCTCGTCAGTGGACATACCGGTCCCTTCGTCTGTCGTTGCGTGGTTGTGGATGGTGTGGAAACTCAGGTGGTGCAATCCGGGCACAGACCCCAGTAGATGACCTCGGCCTCGTCGATCGCGAAGCCGTGGCTCTCGGCGGCGGTCAGGCAGGGCGCCTCGCCGACCGCGCAGTCGACGTCGACGACCACACCGCAGGTGCGGCATACCAGGTGGTGGTGGTTGTCGCCAGTGCGCAACTCGTAACGGGCGCTGGATCCGGCGGGCTCGATGCGTCGCACGATGCCGGTCTCGGCGAAGGTGTTGAGACAGTCGTAGACCGCTTGGCGGGACACCGACGGCAACACGGCGCGGACCCGCTCGTGGATCCGACCACCGTCGGCATGCGGAAGTTCTTCGACCGCGATCAGCACCTGGGTCCGCGGCCGCGTGACCCGCAACCCGGCCCGACGCAGCGTGTCCTCGAAGCGCGGGTGGCTTCGAAATCGCGGGCTGCCGTTGAACGGCGTCGCCGCCTCCGTCGACGTGGTCATGGGTGTCACCCTTTCGGGTATTTTGGACTGAGTCAAGTCTTTCTTACGTCTGGGGCCGCCCAGGCGGGCGCACTTTCTCGGTTGACCTGGCACTCGACGTCGTTGTCCGACACGCATAACGCCACCTTCCGCCAGCTCAACGCGAAGTGGCGACTCACCGACGCCGCACGCGATGGACCACCTTCCGCGATCTCCACCGGTGGGTCGATCCGCCGGGTGGATGACGCTGCGCACAGCTCCACCCGCGCTCCACCCACGGTCGGTCGTCGCGGCAGCCGTCCCCCGAAACGATGAAATCCGGTGCTGACAAAGGCTCCGACATCGACGAAGGGAATCGGTCATGGCAGCGTGGTTGAGCAGGATCGGCCGAGGCAGCAGCCGGCATCCGTGGCGGGTGATCGCCACGTGGGTGCTGGTGCTCGCCGGAGTGGTGGTGGCCGCAGGCGCACTGGGCAAGCCGATGACCGACACCTATTCGGTGAGCGGACTGTCGTCGATCTCGACGCTGAACAAGGTCAACGCCGAGTTCGGTGGCAGCAGCACCACCGGGGAGATCGTCTTCGCCGCACCCGAGGGTCAGCACCTCACCGCACAGGACGCCGCGACGATCGGACACCTGACGCACACCGTCGCGTCGTTCCACGGTGTGACCAGCGCGGCCGACCCGTTCACCACTTCGCCCAGGACCATCTCACCGGACGGACGCATCGGCTTCATCAGCGTCGGCCTGACCAACCAGGCGAACGTGTCGACCCAGGTCACCTCGGCAATCACATCCGCACAGACCTCCGACCCGCACCTGCGGATCGTGGCCAGCTCCGAACTCGTGCCCGTGCCGGATGGCGGCAACACCGAGGGCATCTCGCTGCTGGTGGGATTCGTGGTGCTCCTCATCACCTTCGGAGCGCTGTATGCCGCAGGCCTTCCGCTGCTCACCTCCGTGATCGGGCTCGGCGTCAGCCTCGAATCTGTCCATCTGGCAACGTCTTTGGTATCACTCAACTCGATCGCGACGGTCCTGGCGACACTGCTGGGTCTGGCCACGGGCATCGACTACTCGCTGTTCATCGTCAACCGGCATCGGCGACAGGTGAAGGACGGCATGGACGTCCGCGACTCCATCGCCCTCGCAACGGGCACCGCCGGATCCGCCGTGGTCTTCGCGGCCGCCACCGTGATCATCGCGCTGGCCGGACTCGCCGTGATCCGCATCCAGTTCCTCACCCAGATGGGACTGGCCGGTGCCTTCGCCGTCCTGGTTGCCATGCTCATGTCGCTGACGCTGACACCGGCGCTCTTGCGCCTGATCGGCCCTCGTGTGCTCAGCCGCCGCGCTCGTCGCCGGATGGCCGACCCCACCCGACCCACGAAGGCCGCGCCGGGTCGGATCGCCGCCCGCTGGGTCTCGCTCATGACCCGCCGACCGATGGCCGCGCTCGTCACGGCGGTGGTCGTCCTCGGCGCGATCGCCATACCGGCGCTGTCGATGCGGACCTCACTCACCAACGACGGGCAGTATGCCGCGTCAACCGCCGCCCGGCAGGCCTATGACCTGCGCGCAGAGGGATTCGGCGAGGGCATCAACGGTCCGCTGGAGGTGCTCGCCACGTATCCGTCGGCGGCCACCAGCGCCGATGCGACCGCCCTCACTCACCGGCTCAAGGGCATCGCCGACGTGGCCGAGGTCTTCGTGACCGGTGTCAAGGGCGACACCGTGCTCGCCACCGTGCTGCCGTCATCCGGGCCGAGCGACCAGGCGACCATCAACCTGGTCACAACGCTCCGATCCTCCACGACGACAGCCGATCTGCCTGGCGCGCCGCAGGTGGAGACCACCGGCAACACGGCCGTCGACATCGACATCTCCGCGAAGGTGATGGCTGCTTTCCCGATGTACCTGGGGCTGATCGTCGGATTGGCGTTCCTGTTGCTGATGGTGGTCTTCCGCTCGATCCTGGTGCCGCTGAAGGCAACCGCGGGATTCGTGCTCAGTCTGCTCGCGACGCTCGGCGGGGTCACCGCGATGGCTCAGTGGGGCTGGGGCGCCGGTCTGCTGCACCTGACCCCGTCACCGCTGCTGTGCTTCCTGCCGGTGATCGTCACGGGTGTGCTCTTCGGTCTCTCCATGGACTACGAGATGTTCCTCGTCTCGGGAATGCGCGAGCACGTGGCGCACGGAGTCGCGCCGCGTCAGGCCCTGACGCGGGGATTCGCGGCGGCGGCCGGCGTCGTCATCGCGGCCGGGGCGATCATGATCAGCGTCTTTGGCGGCGGCTCGTTCGGCAGTGACCCGACCACTCAGGTCATTGCCTTCGCGCTCGCGCTCGGCGTGATCCTCGACGTCTTCGTCGTGCGGATGGTCTTCGTCCCGGCGGTGCTCGCGCTGCTCGGTCGGCACGCCTGGTGGATGCCGCGGTGGCTGGACCGCATCCTGCCCGACCTCGACGTCGAAGGCACCAGCCTCACCCGGCCGAGCACGCAGCGAAGGAGCGGCGTCGAACTGACCCCGGTCTCCTGAGTGAGCCGCGTGCCGGCGTGACTCGGCCCCACCTCCGGTTGACCTGGCAGACGTTGTCGTTATCCGCGCGGGATGACGACACCGGCTGCCAGGTCGATTCGCGTGCGCCCAGATCGGGCATCGCGATCGACCGCCACCGTCTCCGCTCGCCGGCGGCGCGGGTGACGGCAGCCGTGTGACAGCCGCGCTCCTGACGGCCGTGCGGGTGACGGCCGCACGTGCCCGGCGGGTCAAGGATCTCGTCCCACGCGGAGTTGGTGCGTTCACCGACGCGCCGGCCTCGACTCTCCGCCGCCGAGCTGTCACCAAGTGTCGTTACCTACCGTCGATAGCGACAACTACTGCCAGCTCAGCGTCGCTGAGCGCGGGCTCGACGAGGCGAACCTCCGAGACTCGTCCACTATCGTCGGCGATATGGCAGCCTGCGATACGGAGGCAACGTTTGTCGCCTCGACCTGTGGTCCGCTGAGCCATGGCGACGTTGTCGCTGCCCACGCTCATGACTTCGGACACTTGGCCTACGCTGCGTCGGGGGCGCTTGTCACCTTCACGAAGGCCGGCACGTGGATGGCACCAGCGAGCCGAGTCACCTGGGTGCCGCCGCACTTCGAGCACAGCCGACGAGCTTACGGCGAGACGAACGTCGGCCTGCTGCAGGTCCCGTCGAGCCTGTACCCGCAGCTGCCGGAACAGCCATCAGTCTTTGCTGTGACCCCATTGCTGCGCGAGGCGTACCTCGCGCTGCTGAAAACCGAAGGGACGCAAGCCCGAGCGGCGAGGGTGACCCTGCTCTGGGCCGTTATGGCGGAAGAACTGGCCGCTGCCGCCGAGGAGCCTCTGCGTCTGCCGGAGCCGAGCGACGACCGACTGAAGGCAGTCACGGACCTCTTGCATGAAGAACCTGGAAATCCGGCGACGCTTGCAGAGCTCGGCCACGCCACGGGCGTCAGCGCCCGGACCCTCAGCAGGCTGTTCAGCAACGAGCTCAGAATGAGCTTCTATCAATGGCGCACCCTGCTACGCATCCAGCGCGCTTTGATCGATCTCAGCGACGGCAAATCGGTAACCGAGATCTCGGTTCGTCTCGGATGGGCAAATCCCACCAGCTTCATCAGCGCCTTCACCACGCTCGTCGGACAGACACCGGGCCGCTATCAGCAGGCGATCGCCGACCCGGAGACGGCCGATCCGTCAGACGTTCGGAGCCCTGGCGGCGCATTGGCATAATCCGACGCGCAACCAGTAGCGCGCCATTACATCGAGAATCATGCTCGATCTATGACCTCAACGATGAAAGCCGGCGAAACCCTGCAGGGGCCGCCGTCGAACACCCCGCCCGCCCATTCCAGACTCATTCTAGGATCGCTGCTTCTGGGAGCCCTTGCCTACGGAGTACTGGCGTCGGTTCTCGTCCCCGCACTGCCGTTCTTCGAATCCACGCTGCACACCACCGAGTCCGGCGTGACCTGGCTGCTGACGGCCTTCTTTCTTTCCGGTGCCGGCTCGACGGCCCTTCTCGGCCGACTCGGCGACATGTACGGCAAACGCCGCATCCTGCTGATCACGCTGGCCATCCTGGCCGTCGGAATTCTGATCTCGGCCGTCTCCAGCTCGCTGGCGCTCGAGATCGTCGGCCGAGCGCTGCAGGGAGCAGCGGGCGGACTGTTTCCGCTTGCGTTCGGAATCGTCCGCGACGAGCTACCCCAGGAGCGGGTTCCGGGCGGCATTGCCGCCTTGACGGGCACCATCAGCGTCGGCAGCGCTGGAGTCCTCCTCCCGGGGCTGCTCATCCCGCACGCCAGCTGGCACTGGCTGTTCTGGATCCCACTGATCCTCACCCTGTTTGCCCTGCTCGGCACGTGGCTCTACGTCAGAGAGTCTCAGGTGAGGACCGGGGGCACGATCAACTGGGCCAATGCCGCCTTGATGATGATTGCAATTACAGCGGTCGTGTTCGGAATCAGCGAAGGTAACCAATGGGGGTGGTCATCCGCCAAGACACTGGGACTCCTCGTCGGTGGATCGGTCGTGGGCGTCATCTGGGTGATCGCGGAGCTGCAGAGCAAGAACCCTGTCATCAACATGAGCCTCACGCGGCAGCGTGCCGTCTGGACCACCAACGTCTTCGCCCTGATGGCAGGCGCCGGCATGTACGGCGCTTTCGCCGCCTACCCGGTCTTCGCCCAATTGCCGGCATCAACCGGATTTTCCTATGGCGCCTCCCTGATGGAGATCGGCTTGTACCTGCTGCCACTGGTGGTCGCCATGGGCATCGGGAGCTCGCTGGCGCGGCATGCCGCCAAGGCGTTCAGTCCGCGCCACGCTCTCGTCGGTGGCTCGGCTTTGGCCGGTGTGGGATTCGGGTTCATGGCGCTGTGGAACAGCCACCCTTACGACATGATGATCAGCCTCACCTTGGCCGGAGCCGGATTCGGCGTCGTCTTGGCGACCCTGTTCACCGTCGTCGTCCACTCCGTTCCCGGCCGAAACGTCGGCGAGGTGAGCGGGATGAACAGCGTGATCCGCTTCGTAGGCGGTGCCGCGGGAACCCAGGTGGTTGCCACCCTCATCTCAAGCAGCGTCACCAACGGCATGCCGACGCTCCACGGCTTTGTCGTTTCCTTCGTCGCCCTCGCCGTGTTCATGGCTGTTGGCGTCGCAGCGGCTGTCCTGGTCCCATCCGGCCCCTCCGCGGGCAGCGTTTCGGGCCGGACCAGTGGATGAACAGGCCCAGCAGCGGCAGCGACCGTCGTCGACCTGGCACCAGTTGTCGTAATACGACGCTGATGACGACCCTGGGGATGATTCAAAAGGGTGTTGCCGGTGTGGCGGCTGTGATCTGAGGATGAGGGTGTCCAGAGTCGGCGCTGATCCGGAAACTCGCGAGCACGATGGCGTGGCTGATCACCGAACTTGGCTCACGCACCAGGTCGTCGATGACGACGTGTGGGTGGTGGACTCCACCCGATCGAATGCGGCAGGTCCCGGGAAACCGCGCAGCGCTCCGACCTGGCGGGTTGCTGCGCCAGCGCCCTCCGCCGCTTACCTGTCACCAACCGCCGTTATCGGACCCATAGCGACCACATCTGCCAGGTCACCGCGATACGCTGCGGCCGCCCTCGTCCATCCGCCCGGACCACGACTTTCGCTGATCCACATCAATCGGAGTTGATCCACGGGTCCGGGTCACCTCGCCGGCGACGGGCGTTACGGCCACGAGTGCCCGGCGGGTCGGCGATCTCGTCCCAGCTCGAGTTCATCCGTTCGCCAGTTCTGGGATCCACGAATCCCGCCACATATCCTCCCTCCTCAACGAACTGCGGCGGGAACCGTCGCCCGCGAGGCACATCGCCGGGTTGCCAACCGTGGGCGCGCCAGAGCCGAGCCTGGTATGGCGACAGAGCCGCGCCCGCCCACGCCCCAGCCTCAGCCGCCGAGAAGCCGTAGTAAATCCACTCGCTGCGACGCCTCCGGCGCCGACCAGCATCGAGATCCGCATCAACTTCGAGAGTGTCGAACGCCCGGGCCTCCTCCGGAGTGAGATCGGGATCCGACCGCAACAGCTCGTAGGTGTCGGCCTCGTCGAAGCCCGCCTCGCGCCACAGCAGCGCCTTCTCGACACCGGCGTATTCGAGACGGTCCGCGGCATACAGGTCGAACCCCCCGTCGACGAAGGCCTTGAGTTCGTCGAAATTCCGCCGCATGAATCGCCGCGGCTCAGGCGGTGGATTTCCCGGCAGGCCGAGGTCGTTCCAACGACGGATCGCCTCGAGTGTCGCATCGTCATACATGCCGTGCAGTGCAGTGAGCCAGGCGAGCAGAGTCGCCTCGTCAAGCCCCGTGCGATTCTGCGCATCACTGAGAGTGGTTGGTGTCAAGAGCAATTCGACGACTGTACTTGTGTCCTCACCGGTGCGGCCGCTCGCCGTCCAAGCATCCAGCAGCGCACGTATGTCGGGTGGGCACTCGCGCAACGCGCGCTCCTCGTTCCACCTCAGCACCTCCGTAGCAGCACGGTAGAACTCGCCGATCTGATCCTCCGGATTCGCCTGATCGACGACGCACCAGACGATCGAGTAAATGACCTCGACAGGTATCCGTGGCCACGGCGAGCGGACCAACCAGATCCGGCCGCGGGGCGGACCCGGCAGACCCGCATCGTGGGCCGCGGCTTTCGCCGACTCCTCGGGCCCGTCGTCGCCCAGCCGATCGTCCGGCGCCACGAAGATCCGGCCCTCGTACTCGCCGGTGGTGCCCGATATCCACACCGTCGGCAGCCGATCGGGCACCCAGGTGCGATGCTCCGGTGGCCACGCGGCGGGCAGCAGGCAGTACAGCGGCGCACTGCTGAGTGGTCGCCAGCCGTCGCGCATCAGCGCCCGCACCTCGGGGAGTTCCTCGGGCTGGGGGAATCCTTGGGCATACGGGTCGACACGCGTCAGCGGCACTCCCGTCGCCTGCACCTGCGCCAACCGCACGAGTCGCTCGGGCAACTCGCCGATCTCGACGTCAGCCGCCGGTTGGTCACGCCCCCATGGATCCCCCATCGCGCCAGTATGGCGCCGCGCGTCAGTGGACAGCCGGATACGCGGCGCTCGCCCCGCTGACCTGTCATCAACCGCCGTTATCCGACGCGTATAACGACATCTACTGCCAGGTCATGTCTGGCGACGCGACCGGACCTCCCCGCAACACCTTGCGCGTTGCAGCGATCCGCGAGTATGACGTTGCTCGACGCGATCGTCGTCATCCCGGGCCAACCGGCCCATCGCGAAGGAGCACGTCCGTGAAATTCGCCGAAGATCCCGTCGACCGGTTCAAGCGGCTGACCGTTCCGCCCGCTTCCTCCAGCGCACTGTCGCCCGATGCCCTGCAACGGGTGATGACCGAAAACGACTCGGACGAAACCAAACTCGTCGATCACGTCGCCTTGAACAGTCCACTCACCGTCGCGCAAGCGAAATCCGTCGTCGGGACGGCTCTGCGAAGCGAAAGCACGCCGGAGGCCACGGCGAAGGCGATCAGCAGCGCGGTGTCGGCCGCAGCCATCAGCGGCGGCGCCGAACTGAGCGACCCGGTCATGCTCGATCCGCCGGTCCGTCTGGCATTCGCGATCGCCTTCTGCATCGTCATCGCCGGCTGCATCTTCTGCCTCGACGACCTGGGCAGGCGCTCCGGAACACCCAGCGCGGCATTGATCGGACTGACCGTCGTCGCCGGACTCGCCGGCCTGGGCGTGCTGGTCCTGGTCATGGGCTACAAAAACGTCAAGATCACCGGCAAGTCCGGCAGCTGACCACGATCAACCCCGGGATCCGGTGAGAAAAGGCACGAGCTCGCGGCATACGGCCTCGGGTGCAGTCCGCTGCGGAAAGTGCCCGGCACCGGGCAGTATGACGCGGCGGTACCCACCGGAGAACAGGTCGTCCCGGCCGGCTGAGGTGGTCGGCGCGTTGCAGGGGTCGTCCGCGCCGTGCAGCACCAACGTCGGCACCGCGATCGCGCTCGCCCGCTGGACGGCATCCTCCAGCTCCGCATACGCGGGATCAAAAGGCGCCAAACCCCAGCGCGATCGATACGAATGCAGCGTCACGTCGGCCCAGTCCGGATTGTCGAACGAAGCCTTGGTGACCTCGAAGTCTGCGTGCAGCACTGTGTCGTCGGCCTCAGGATTCCAGATCCGCCAGATGTACCCGGTCAACTCCTCGCGGTGTTCACGCACCAGATCGGCTCCGCGGGGAAGTCCGAAAAGCCAGTGATACCAATAGTTCTGGGCTTGCTCCAGACTCAGCTTCTGATCCGGAGAATTCGTACCCCACCCGACCGACAACGCCACGCATGCGCGCACCCGCTCCGGCCACACGGCAGCCGAGATGTATGCCGCCCGCGCGCCCCAGTCGTGCCCCACCACCATGAACTCGTCGATGCCGAGGCCGTCCATCAGGTCGCGGACGTCGGCAGCGAGCGCCGTCAGCTGACCGGACCGCATCGTGTCGTCGTGCAGGAATCGGGTCGGCCCGAAACCCCGCAGGTAGGGCACCACCACATGCATTCCAGCCTCGACGAGTGCGGGCACGACTGCGTCCCAGGTGTGCACGTCATCGGGCCAGCCATGCAACAGGACCACGGTCGGTGACCCGCGATCGCCGTACTCCTCGAACACGATCCGCAGGACGGATCCCGTCACAGAACCGGTGTCGTGGCGTCCACGCACATCGTCGATCACCCGGACCAGCCTACGGAGACCGCCCGTCGATCGATATCGGATTCATCGATGGGCAGGCATCTATCAATACGATGGATGACATGGATCTCAAAGGCTTGACCGCGTTTCGCATCGTCGCGCAGACCGGTTCGATCTCCGGAGCCGCCGGCCGGCTCGGCATGACCCAATCGGCGTTGTCCACACGCCTGGCGGGCCTCGAAAAATCCTTGGGCGTAACGCTTTTCGAGCGCCTTTCCCGCGGTGTGCAACTCACCGATGCCGGAGCACGACTGCTGCCCTTCGCGGCTCAGATCAACGACCTCGCCGAGCAAGCAGTGGCCGCGACGACCGAAGCCGCCGAGCCGGAGTCGTTGCGCCTCGGCGCGATCGAAATCGTCGCTGCCACGTCGCTGGCCCCGTTGCTCGCCCACCTCGGAAGCGCCATGCCGGCCACCGGCATACGACTCAGCACAGGCACGTCCGCCGAACTCATCTCGGCGCTGCGGTCCGACGAGCTCGACGTCGCGATCGTCGCCGACAACGGCGATCTCACCGACCTGCAGTTGCTGCGCCTGGACCGCCTGCCACTCGTCCTCGCCCGAGCGCGCATCCGTCGGCCGGTGACCCAACTTTTCGGATTCGGTGACGGCTGCGTCTGCGCCGACAGATTGCGCAGCATCGCCGAACAACGCGGCTGGTCAGCCACTTTCACCGAGTTGAACTCCGTCGACGCGATCATCGGTGCCGTGCGGGCAGGCCTGGGGGCAACCGTCCTGCCTCGAGCGACCGTGCAAGGCCACGATCTCGACGTGGACGGCATCCCACCCCTTCCGATCGTCCTCGCGCACCGGCCCCGGCACGTGCACGCGGCGCGCAGCCTCAAGGCCGCGTACGTGTCGGGTGCCGATCACCCCTGAACCGCGGCAGCACGTCGGTCACCTCGATCGCCCGAACGTCCGCGTTGTATGCCATCGTGAACCCAGCAGCGACGCGTCTCGTCGAGTTCGCGGCGGTGTGGCGGACGATGACGACGGCAGGCTGATTGACCACCAACGCGAGTTCAGACCCCAGCGTCTCAGCTCCGCGTTGTATGCCGCGGGCCGTCACCCCATGCGGCCGCACCCGGGTCGTTTTGAAAACTATCTTGATATCGAGATATTATTATCTTGACGTGAAGATATGTGGGTGGAGGGACTGACATGACGAACGAGGTGGAGACCCCGACCAAAGGGCAGTTGTTCACTGGCTTCCTGGTACTGGGCGCGACTGGATTCGGTGGCGTACTCCCACTGAGCCGCCGGATGATCGTCGAGCGCAGAGGCTGGCTCGATGCCGCAGAATTCGCCCAGCTGTTGGCGCTGTGCCAATTCCTGCCGGGCGGCAACGTCGTCAATCTGTCGGTCGTCATCGGTCGCCGGTTCCACGGTCGTGCCGGTGCAGTGTGTGCCGCCGGTGGGCTGCTGGCGGTGCCGACGCTGTTGGTGATCATGGCGTGGACGGTGTATTCAGCATTCGACACGCAGCCGCTGGTTCATGCGGCGATGTGGGGATTGGCAGCGGGAGCCTCCGGTCTGGTCGGTGGAGTCGCCGTCCGGCTGCTGCTGGCATTGCGTGCGAAGCCGCAAGCAGCCGTGGTCGCCCTGGCAGTGCTCGCCGCCATCTGGCTGCTGGGCATTTCGTTGCCGATCGTGCTGGTCGCAGGCACCGCGGTCGCCCTGCTAATGGTGCGACCGGAGCAGTCGCGATGAGAGAGCTGATCTGGCTCGTGCTGGCCTTCGGTGAACTGTCGGTGCTGTCGTTCGGCGGCGGCAACGCCGTGCTGCCGCAGATGCACACGCTGGTGGTGCATCAGTTCCACTGGGTCACCAATGCGCAGTTCTCCCAGATGTTCGCTCTCTCGCAGGCCGCCCCGGGACCGAACCTGATGATCGTCCCGCTCATCGGGTGGCATGTTGCCGGTGTCGCGGGCGTCGTGGCTGTGAGCATCGGCAAGTTCGTGCCGTCCTCGACGCTCGCCTATTTCGTCGCCGGCCGCTGGGATCGCTTCGCGGACCGCCCTTGGCGAAAGCGCCTGCAAACGGCCATCGTCCCGGTCAGCGCCGGTCTCGTGGCGGGCGGCGCGGCAGTGATCATCCAGACCACGGACATCAGATGGCTGCTGCTGGTGATGAGTGGTGCAGTCGCGGGCCTGAGCTTCGTGCGCCGTCTGCATCCGCTGGTCCTGCTGGCCGGGTGCGCGATCGCCGGGATGGCACTGTCCACGACAGGCTTGATACCGACGCACTGACCGGATTCGGGCTGACCGGATTCGGTTGCTAGCGACGTGCCACCGGCTTCCGACCGATGAGCAGGTAGCGCTCGATCGGCGGCTCCGTCAACGGTATCCAGGTGATCGCCGGTCCGGTGGAGTCCGGCCGAGGCCGAAGAGCGACAAGATCCGAGGAGCGCGCGAGCGCATCATCCACCAGTCCGCTGCCCGCAGGATCCATGACGTACAACAGCGGATCCCAACCCCGCTCGCGGCATACACCGAGGAGCCATTGGGCGAACTCGGGCGCTCGCTGTTCGTCGAACCACAGCAGCCGCTGGTCGCGAAGGTGGACCCAGTCCAGTTCCTGGCGGGTCGCGAGCGGATGCTCTGCGGATGCGACGACGCCGAGCGGTGCGTCATACACCTCGAGCACCTCACAATCCGCTGCAAGGCGAGGGAGGGGATGCCGCACCAGAGCCGCCTCCACGTCGCCACGGGCAAGGGCACGCGCCGCGCGAGCACTGTCGATGCGAACGAACTGCACGCCGTCACCGAATCGGTCGAGCAGCAGACCGAGGACTCGTCCTTCTGTTCCTCGGGGCACACTCACACGCGACACGGGACGTTGGCCTGCTTTGTCACTGCACAAGCCGGCCATGAACGTGCGAGCCACGGCGGCGATCTGTTCGCCGTCGTGGGTGGGCGTCATACCAGCGGGATGCCGGTGGAAGAGGCGCATCCCCAGACGTCGTTCGAGGCGTCCGATCTGCTGGCTCAGACTTGGTTGCGCGATTCGGAGCCGGTCAGCCGCCGCCCGCACCGAGCCTTCTTCGACGACCGCGAGGAAGTAACGCAGGTGCAGGACCGAGATCTGGTCGACGGCATCGGTCTGACCCATAGGACAGAACCTATAGGACCGTGGGTGATCTGGTCCTTCTCGGCCCAGCGTCTCGTCCGTAGCGTCGAGGTCATGTTCGTCATCCTCATCGACTACACGGCATCCCTTGATCGGATCGACGCAGCGCTGCCCGACCACAACGCCTGGCTCGACGAGCAATACGCAGCAAGGGTCTTCGTGGCCTCCGGCCCTAAGACGCCTCGCACCGGTGGGGTGATTCTCACTGGGGACCATCCCGCGGAGGTCATCCGTGCCATCGTCGCGCGCGACCCGTTCGCAACGGCCGGACTCGCTTCTCACACCGTCGTCGAGTTCCAGCCGATCCGTCGTGCCCCACTGTCCGATCTCTAGGAGCAATCCGGTCCCGTCACCGAGAACGTCACGACGAGCCAGGTCACAGCGGTGTTACGCCTTGGAGTGGACCGTGACGACGTAACCGTCCGGGTCACGGAAGGAGAACTGCACTCCGAACGGACCCTCCGTCGGCTCAGCCACGATCGCTACTCCCAGCTCTGTCAGCCGCGCGTGCAGCCCGGTCGCGTCCTCGTTGTGAAACCACACGCCGACGCCCGCGCCGAGTTGGCTGATCGCGTCAAGATCCACACCGGGGAGCGGTTCGCGAACCGCGAACGCCACGCCGCCGGCGGAGAACACCGCCGCGGCCGGGTTCGGGGCAGGGAGTCGCGTGAGCCCGATCGTTTCCTCGTAGAACCGTGCGGACGTTTTCACATTGCGCACCTGGAACGAAACAAAGTCGGGTCCAGTCGTAGCAGTCATCGAATTACTCCGGTCATGTGATGGTTGAGTGTCAATAATTTGACACTCAACCATTGTCTGTCAAGCTGTTGACATGAACGACAGGTCGCTGAATCCGCAGGAGGAGTTGGGTGTACTGATCAAGGCCACCCAGTCGATCCTGCATCAGCGCATGGACGAAGCGCTGCGTCCTCTCGGTTTGAGCGTGCCGCAATACGCCTGTCTCCAAGCCCTCCATGACACCCCCGGCATCACCGGGTCCGAACTTGCGCGCCGCGCCTTCGTCTCACGCCAGGCCATGAACGTGCTTCTCCAAGGGCTTGAACGGCGCGGACTCGTCGAACGCTCCGACGACCCTGGCCCCCGACGCGAGCGGGCCACATCCCTCAGCACGACCGCCGCGGCGCTGGTCGGTCAGGCACGCGGCGAGGTTGCCGCAGTCGTGTCGACGATGACCAGTGACCTCACCGGCCGTGATCTCACCCGGCTCCTGGCGCTGCTTGCCACCTGCCGCGACTCGCTTCTTGAGGTATGACGACGGCAAGGCCACCCGCGGTGCCCTGAATCATTCCGCGGAACCACGACTGTTCGCTGGCACCGGCCGGCGATCAGCGGCATACAAAAAGCGTCCTACCCGCATCCCCGTCAATGATGACAACGGGTAGGAGTAGGACGCTTGCAGTGGACCTACGTAGAGAGTTCTCAAACTCTTGGCCGTCTGCAAAATCCCTGGTCAGGCGGCTACTTCGTCGGGTCGGGAAGGGGGCCGAGGTGGCTCAGGAGCCGCCGGTGACGGTGTTTGAGGATGCGCGGGGTCCGAACGTGCGGGTGCTTCGGCAAGCACAGCGGCGGCTCGCCCCGGCCGCGTTTGAGGCGTTGATCGCAGAGTATGAGGCCGGTGCTCGTGTCTGCGAGCTGGCGAAGACCTACGAGCTTCATCGCACGACGGTCGCCCGGCACGTTGCTCATGCGGGCAAGACTCGGCCGGTCGTGACCGAGGCGCAGATTGACGAGGCGGTCCGTCTGTACGGGGAAGGGTGGACGGTGCACAACGTCGGTCAACACTTCGGGGTGGCCGATCAGACGATTCGGCGAGTGCTGGTGGAGCGAGCGGTGACGATCCGGCCGGGTGGCCGCAGGAGGGTCGTGACGTTGACGCAACGAACCGGCTGAATCAGCGCGCTAAACATCACCGGACGCTGGGACCGCGTGGAATTACCGTCCGCGTCCCCCTCGGTGTTGGCCCGCCTGCCGCTGTCGAGAGAGCGGCAGGCGCATCGCGATCAACCGCTTGCCTGGACAGTGCGGTCCGCCGTCTCGGCATCGTGTCGTTCGCGCGCCGCTCGGATGTCGTCGCGGTGGGAGTTGGCCCAAGTGTTCAGGGCTTCGAGCGGGACGAGCAGTGTCCTGCCGAGTTCTGTGAGTTCGTAGTCGACGCGGGGTGGGACCGTGGGGTAGATGGTGCGGTTGACCAGCCCATCGCGCTCCAGGGCGCGGACCGTGAGCGTGAGCATGCGCTGGCTGATGCCCTCGATCGTGCGGTGCAGCTCGTTGAAGCGGTGGGTGCGCTGGCCGAGAAGGACGATGACCAGAACGCTCCACTTGTCACCCACCCGGTCGAGAACCTCGCGGGTCGGGCAGTCCTCGTTGAGCACAAGTGGGGTGGGCGTCCCGATGTGCCCTACTGACATGAATGTGCCTTCTTGTGCATGACGCAAAGATAACAGACGATGTGGTGACGCACAACAAGTAACTAGCCTCTACTTACGAAAGAAAACCCGATGACCAGCCTGAAATCCGCTGAGCCCGCCGCCCCCCCGAAGCTCCGGGTGCCGGTCTGGGTGATCGTCGCCATCGCCTGCACGACTCAGTTCGTCCTGGTGATGAACACCACGATCGTGACCGTCGCTCTACCGGGCATACATCGGGCGCTCGGGCTGTCCATCACCGGCCAGCAGTGGGTCATCAACGGCTTCCTCGTGACCTACGGAGGGTTCCTGTTGCTCTCCGCCCGAGCCGGGGATCTCTTCGGGCAAAAGAACGTCTTTCAAACCGGGCTGGTGATCTTCACGCTCTCCAGCCTGACCGCCGGGCTGGCCCAGGACAGTGGATGGCTGCTCGCGGCCCGCTTCGTAATGGGGCTCGGTGCTGCCGCGATGACGCCCTCGACCATCAGCCTGATCATCACCACCCCGATGGAGAACCATCACCGGACCCGCGCGCTGGGCCTGTGGTCGGCCGCGGCCTCGATCGGCGGCGCGGCCGGCCTGGTGCTTGGAGGTGTCCTCACCTCTGCGCTGGGCTGGCGGTACGTGCTACTGCTCAACGTGCCGGTCGGCGTCGCCCTGCTGCTCGCGTCCGCCGTCAGCTTGCTTCCTTCCGTGGCGGACAGTAACTGGCGTCGTCTCGACATTCCCGGCGCGGTGACGGCGACTCTCGGGGTGGCCGCACTCGTTTACGGCCTGTCGGACGCGAGCACAAGCGGCTGGGGGTCAGCGCGCGTGATCGCAACCCTGGCCGCCGCCATCGTGCTGCTGGTGGCCTTCGTGGCGATCGAGACACGCACCGCTGCGCCGCTGGTCCCGTTCAGCATCTTTCGCCATCGTCCACTCAGCATCGCCAACGTCCTGTTCGCAACTCTCGGCGTGACGTTGACCGCCGTCGTCTACTTCCTGTCTCTCTACGAGGAGCAGATTCTCGGCTGCAGCGCCATCCACACCGGGCTGACCCTGGTACCCATGACGATCGTGACGGCGATCGGTGCGATCGCCAGCCAAAAGATGGTGCCGATCTTCGGCCCGCGAATGCTGCTCATCGTCGGCGGCGTGCTCGCCGCCATAGGCATGGCGTGGCTGTCGAGAATCTCCGTCCACTCTGACTACACGGCCCATGTGCTGGGACCGCTGCTGATCGCCGGGGCCGGGATGAGTCTGATGTTCGTGCCGATCGTCGCGGCTGCCACGATCGGGATCGACCGCCAACACGCCGGTCTCGCCTCGGGACTGGTCAACATGTCACGTCAGGTCGGCGGAGCGATCGGACTCGCGATCCTGGTCACCATCGCAGCATCCGACGCCGCCCACCACCACGGGCTCAGCGCGGCTGCCGGTGTGGTCCACGGCTACCGCACCGTCTTCGTCATCACCGCCGCGGTCAGCCTCGCCTCAGTCCTCATCGCCACGCTGCTCCCGGCCAAACCCAAGCCCGTGCCTGCCCCGCCAGCCCCCGAGCCGGCCACCAACTGACACAGCCCGCGCCGACAGGTGGCCCGGAACTGCGCCCTCATCCCCATGCCGAAAGGAAATCCTCACATGACCACCTCACCGCAAACGCACACGACCGCGAAAGCCTCAACGGACAAGCGGCTCCAGATTGATGTCTGGGGTGATCTCGCCTGCCCGTGGTGCTACATCGGCAAGAACCGGCTGGACCAGGCCATCGCAGCCTCCCCGCACGCCGAAGCCATCACCGTCAAGGTCCACTCCTTCGAACTCGACCCACACATGTCGCAGGAAGCAAAGCCAAACCTCGAGCTTCTCGCCGCCAAGTACAGCCTGTCCCCCGCTGACGCTGCGCGCATGGAGGACAAGGTCGCTGCCATCGCCCACCAGGAAGGATTGCCCTACACCGGCGATCGGGTACTGGCCAACAGCTTCGACGTGCATCGAGTCCTTCATCTCGCCGACACCCTCGGACTCGCTGACCAACTGCTCGGCGTTCTCCAACGAGCACAATTCAGCGGCCACGCCAACGTGTACGACCACGCCGTCCTCACCGACACGGCCACCCAACTCGGCATCCCCCGAAACCGCGTCGAAGCAGTCCTCTCAAGCAACGAATACGCCGACGCAGTCCGTGCCGACGAGACGCAAGCCCGCGAACTCGGCATCACCGGCGTGCCGTACGCCGTCTTCGACGGCCGCATCGCGATCCCCGGCTCCACCGACACCGGCGGATACACCAACGCAATCAACCAAGCATGGAGCGACCAATGAACATCAACATCACCGAAATCATCCCTGCCGAACTCTCCGGGTACTGCGATGTCGAGACCGGAGAATGCATCACCACCGAAACAGGCACCCCTGATGGCACCACGACAGAGAAAGACGCTCATGCCGATGATGAGCGCCAGAGCGGCACCCTCGGCTAGATGCTGTTCAGCTTCGCTGAAGTCATCTCCACCCTGTCCGCCTACCAACCGCTCCAGCCCGGCGATGTCATCGGCAGCGGCACCGTCGCGCGAGGATGCGGCCTCGAACTCAACCGCTGGATCCGTCCTGGCGACGTGGTCGAGCCGGGCGTCGAGGGTATCGGCAACTTGCGCAACACGATCGGACAGAAGCAGCCGACGCCTGGATTCGGTATTGACCTTGGCGCTGCCGAGCCGATCTCGCAGACGCACCCGACGGAGCGCAGGTCACCGCCGCCCTAGCGGCTGCATCGATCGCATCCCTCGACAGAGGCGAGAAACTGCGTCGGGTACGCCCGTCGCCGCCCTCGGGCGATGCAGCCAGACCCTCGAGAAAACCGAAGCCAGAGGTCTGGCGAAAGCCGAACGTCACGCAACAGTTGCAGTGACTGACGATCCGAACAACGCGAAGGAGATCCGATGGTCGACACGATGCTCGGCAAGACATTCCGCTGGTGGGAAGGGGGTTGGTACGACGACAACGCCGAACTGTTCGAACCGAAGCCGTGGCGCTTCGAACCCGTCCACATGGCAGTGGACCACATCAAGCTGACGCTGGTGGAGGGGCCGCACGCGGGTCGATCAGCCATTCAGCGGATCTATTACCAGCGTGTCGCACCGAACGTCGAGATCACTACCTGGTGCGAGCAGGAAAGTGGCTCGGTTCTCAACATCACCTGGTACCTCGACTCGCACACCACCCACCGAGTCGCCGTCGTACCGCACTGGCTCACTGAGGACCTCAGTCTCTATATAGGCGACAGCCAAGATCCCGAGTTCCGCCGTCGCCTGCGCGAAGCCGCCAAGAAGGGTTCGGTCTTCCCGAGCAAAGTAGTCTCAGACACCGGATACTTTGAACTCCTGTGATCAGGCGGAGTTGCATAGGAGCAGATGGGTGCCACCCCACCCATCTGCTCCTATGCAGCACGCCGTCGTCAAGTCATCCCGGGTCGACGTAGGGATCGGCACCGGCATCTCCGCCGAGGGCTTTCAGTCCGCTGGGTGTCGGGTGCTCGGGGTTGAGGTTGACGGCCGAATGGCCGAGTTCGCCCGCAGCCAGGGGTTCGAGGTCGAAATCGCGAAGTTCGAGGATTGGGACCCCGCCGGACGGAGGTTCGACATCGTGATCGCCGGACAGACCTGGCACTGGATCGACCCTGTGGCCGGCGCGACCAAAGCCGCGCAGGTTCTCCGCCCGGGCGGGCGGCTCGCGGCGTTATGGAACACCTTCCAGTTCCCACCGGACCTCGCGGAATCGCTTGCGCTGGTCTACGCCCGCATCCTGTCCGACACACCGTTCTCTCAGGGCATGTTCGCCGGCCCCGACGCCTACGCCCCAATCTTCGACAAGACCTCCGACGGGATACGCCGGGCAGGCCGCTTCAGCGAACCAGAGCGATGGCGCACGGATCGGCAGCAGACCTGCACGCGCGACCAGTGGCTCTCGTCCTCCCCACCGCTGGCGGGCTCAACCAATTGTCCCAAGACAAGCTCGATGTGCTACTTGGGGGCAAAGGTGCTGTCATCGACGCTGTTGGAGACAGCTTCACGATGACCTACGCGGCTGTCACCGTCACGGCGACGCGAGCAGATGCCACGTGATCGAACTTCAACAGAAGCCGAGCGGTCAGCCTCACTGCACCAGGCCGCCCCATCCCCTGGTCGGGGTGTCGCCCGAGGCCATGTAGTCGCCTCAGCCCGCACCCACCTACACGAGTGCTTGGCGCTGGCCGGGGACCGGCAGGTCGTCTACGCCTGCGGCTCGGCGACTATCCGCCGGATGGCCAACCAGGCGTTCCTCACCCACATCTACCTCGACGCCGACGACACGATCCGCACCGAGCCAACCCCATCCTTCGGGCTGCTGCTCGATCCCGACACCCAGCAGCAAGCCCTGAGCTGGGCCGACCACCACCAAGGCGAAAAGAAGCGTCCCACTCCAACCCTCAAGCATGATGTCGAGGGTTCGAGTAAGACGCGTGGAGTGGAGACTAGGGGGCTCGAACCCCTGACCCCCGCCTTGCAAAGGCGGTGCTCTACCAGCTGAGCTAAGTCCCCTTGGTCAGGTGACGGGACGAGGCAAGCGCCGCATCTCGTCGCGTCGCGTCAGCTCTTCGGCTGATCGACGGCTTGGGCCCACAGGTCCTTGGTGTTGCCCTGCTGGTCCAGCTTCTGCTTCACGACAACGGCGGCACCGGCGATGAGCGCCAGGGCGAGCAGCTTCTTGAACATCGAAAACTCCAACAGATCGTCGAACGGGTTGGTGGGCCTAACTGGACTTGAACCAGTGACCTCTGTCTTATCAGGACAGCGCTCTAACCGACTGAGCTATAGGCCCGTTCATCATGCAGGCCTGCAACCGATAGCCGGTCGCAGGCGCCGCACGAGGTTACCTCACCGCGTGCCCCACAATCAAAACGAGCACGTATGCCGCAGCTCTCGCTCGCCTCGCAGGTCACGCAGCCGGACTACTCGTCCGACAGGGTCATCTGAACGCCGCCGACCAACGACGCACAGATGTTGTAGAGGAAGGCACCCAGCGTCGCGAGCGCGGTCATCAGGATCACGTCGATGACGCCGATGACCACCGACAGCGACACCACCCGGCCGAAGCCGATGTAATCGAGGATGTTGAAGGTCGACCCTTCGCGATCGAGGGTGCGCAGCAGATCGTTGAGATTACTGAAGACACCCATGCCGGACAGCACCGTCCACAGCACCGCGATCATCACCACCATCGCGATGCCGACAGCGACCGACAACAGGAAGGCGATCTTCATCACCGACCACGGGTCGACGCGCGACAGCGTCAGGCGCACCCGTCGGGGAGTGGAACGCCCGCCCGGCCGCCGAACCGCGCCGGAAGCGCTCCTCGCCGCCGGTCGTGCCCCGGTCGACGCGCCGCGTCCACCGGCAGCCTTCTTGGCGGCGGGACGCGCCGCGCCCGGGCGCGCCGTCGTGGTCGTTGCAGCGCCCCCGCGACCGGCCGGAGTCGGCAGCTTGGCCGCCGGCTCGGCAGTCCTGGCTGCAGCCTTCCCACCCCGTGCGTCCGGTGTGTCGCTGCTGGTCACTGCTCGCCTCCAGGCTCGTCGTCAGGATTGTCGGCCGCAGCATCCGCGGCATCGGGTGCCGCATCGACCGTTGCATTGCCGACACCGCCACCGGAGCCGTCCGGTGACGTGCCTGACGGTACGCCATCGACCTCATCGTCCTCGACTTCCCGTTCAGCATTGCGGGCGACGGCGACGATCGAGTCGCCCTTGTCCGGAGCGGCGAACTGCACTCCCTGAGTCGACCGGCCGGTGCGACGCACCTCATCGACCCGCGAGCGCACGATCTTGCCGCGCTCCATCACCACGAGCACCTCGTCGGTCTCGTCGACGGTCAGCGCGCCGACCAGATCACCACCGCGGTCGGAGAACGAGGCCACCTTCACGCCGAGCGTCGCGCGACCCTTGACCGGGTAGTCCGAGGCAGCGGTCCGCTTGGCGAGACCGTTCTCGAAGACCACGAAGACGTCCGGGTCAGAACCGTTTTCGACGATGTTCATACTCAGCAACTCGTCGCCGTCACGGAACTTCATGCCGGTCACACCCGAGGTCGATCGGCCCATCGGTCGCAGCGCCTCGTCGGTGTCGTGGAAGCGCACCGACTGCCCCTTGCGCGAGACCAGCAGCACGTCGTCGTCCGGGCCGGCGAGACCTGCACCGACGAGTTCGTCACCCTCGCGCAGGTTCACCGCGATGAGGCCGCCGGACCGTGGCGAGTCGTATTCGCCCAGGCGCGTCTTCTTGACCAGACCACGTTTGGTCGCCAGCAGCAGGTAGGGCGCCTGTTCGTAGTCACGCAACGTCATGACCTGGGCGATGTGTTCGCCGGGCTGGAAGGCCATGAGGTTCGCGACGTGCTGACCCTTGGCGTCGCGACTGCCCTCGGGCAGCTCGTACGCCTTGGCCCGGTAGACGCGGCCGGTGTTGGTGAAGAACAACAGCCAGTCGTGCGTGGACGTGGTGAAGAAGTGCGACACCACGTCGTCGCCGCGCAGATTCGCGCCACGCACACCCTTGCCACCGCGACGCTGCGAGCGGTACTCGCTGGTCTTGGTGCGCTTGGCGTAGCCACCGCGGGTGATGGTGACGACCACGTCCTCCTGGGGGATCAGGTCTTCCATCGACATGTCGCCGTCGAAGGGCACGATCTGGGTGCGACGGTCATCGCCATACCGCGCGGCGATGTCGGCGAGTTCGTCCTTGATGATCTCGCGCTGCCGCTCGGGCTTGGCCAGGATGTCCTGGTAGTCCTCGATCTTGGCCTGCAGCTCGTCGTGCTCGTCGATGATCCGCTGGCGTTCCAGTGCGGCGAGCCGGCGAAGCTGCATGTTGAGGATGGCGCGGGCCTGGATCTCGTCGACCTCGAGCAGTTCCATCAGCCCGGTCTCGGCGGCGTCGGCCGAGGGGCTGCGGCGGATGAGGGCGATGACCTCGTCGAGCTGGTCCAGCGCCTTGAGCAGGCCACGCAGGATGTGGATACGTTCTTCGGCCTCACGCAGCAGATACTCGGTGCGGCGCCGGATGACATCCATCTGGTGGTCGCACCAGTACCGCACGAAGGCAGACACCGGCAGCGTGCGCGGCACGCCGTCGACCAGTGCCAGCATGTTGGCGCCGAAATTCTGCTGCAGCTGCGTGTGCTTGTAGAGGTTGTTCAGCACCACCTTGGCGACTGCATCGCGCTTGAGCACGATCACCAGGCGCTGGCCGGTGCGACCGGAGGTCTCGTCGCGCAGGTCGGCGATTCCGGCGATCTTCCCGTCGCGCACCAGCATGGCGATCTTCTCGGCGAGCGCATCCGGGTTGACCTGGTAGGGCAGTTCGGTGACCACCAGGCACTGGCGGCCCTGGATCTCCTCGACGTTGACGACCGCGCGCATGACGATCGAGCCGCGACCGGTGCGATAGGCGTCCTCGATGCCCTTGTGGCCCATGATCAGCGCGCCGGTCGGGAAGTCCGGACCGGGGATCAGTTCGAGCAGCTTCTCCAGCAGCTCTTCGCGTGACGCCTCCGGGTTGTTCAGCAGCCAGGTCGCACCGGCACACACTTCACGCAGGTTGTGCGGCGGAATCTGCGTCGCCATACCGACAGCGATACCGGCCGAGCCGTTGACCAGCAGGTTGGGGTAGCGCGCCGGCAGCACCGTCGGCTGCATCGTCTTTCCGTCGTAGTTCGGTTCGAAGTCGACGGTCTCCTTGTCGATGTCGCGCACCAGCTCCATCGCCAGCGGCGCCATCCGGCACTCGGTGTACCGCGGAGCGGCAGCGCCGTCGTTGCCGGGCGAGCCGAAGTTGCCCTGGCCGTCGACCAGCGGATAGCGCATCGACCACGGCTGCACCAGACGGACCAGCGCGTCGTAGATCGCCGAGTCACCGTGCGGGTGGTACTGACCCATGACGTCACCGACGACGCGGCTGCACTTGTTGTAACCGCGGTCGGGGCGGTAGCCCCCGTCATACATCGCGTAGATGATGCGGCGGTGCACCGGCTTGAGGCCGTCCCGCACATCCGGCAGCGCACGACTGACGATGACCGCCATCGCGTAGTCGATGTAGCTGCGCTGCATCTCGGTGTTGAGGTCGATCGGGTCGATGTTCGACCGGCCTTCACCGCCGGGCGGCGTTGTGTCGTCAGTCATGAACTTCCTTGTCAATCAAGGCGATAAGTGTGTATGGCGGTGCTTGTGTCGACCATCAGATGTCGAGCCGCTGTGACAGCTTCCTCACACTCCATTGCGGCCGGCCACTCGCTGCGCTCGCGGCCAACCTCCATTGCGTGTTTCGTCAGATGTCAAGGAACCGGACGTCCTTGGCGTTGCGCTGGATGAACCCTCGCCGGGACTCGACGTCCTCGCCCATCAGGATCGCGAAGATCTCGTCGGCGGCAGCGGCGTCGTCGAGCGTGACCTGCAACAGGGTGCGGTGGTCGGGGTCCATCGTGGTCTCCCACAGCTCCTGGTAGTTCATCTCACCCAGACCCTTATACCGCTGGAACGGGTTCTCCTTGGGCAGCCGGCCACCGGCGGCCGTGCCGACAGAGATCAGGCCGTCGCGCTCCTTGTCGGAGAACGCGAACTCGTGCTCGCGGTTGCTCCACTTGATGCGGTAGAGCGGCGGCTGCGCAAGGTAGACGTACCCCGCCTCGATCAGCGGGCGCATGAAGCGGAAGAGCAGCGTCAGCAGCAGGGTCCGGATGTGCATGCCGTCGACGTCGGCATCGGCCATCAGCACGATCTTGTGATAGCGCGCCTTGCTGATGTCGAAGTCCTCGGCGATACCGGTTCCGAAGCCCGAGATCAGCGCCTGCACCTCGTTGTTGGCGAGCACCTTGTCGATGCGGGCCTTCTCGACGTTGAGGATCTTGCCGCGGATCGGCAGGATCGCCTGGTTGTGCGGGTTGCGCCCCTGCACGGCCGAGCCACCGGCGGAGTCACCCTCGACGATGAAGACCTCGGAGATCGTCGGGTCGTTGGACTGGCAGTCCTTCAGCTTGCCCGGCAGACCGCCGGACTCCAGCAGGCCCTTGCGCCGGGTGGCCTCGCGCGCCTTGCGCGCCGCCATACGTGCCGCTGCCGACTGCACCGACTTGCGGACGATCGCCTGACCCTCACGCGGGTGCTGTGCCAGCCAGTGCTCGAACTCTTCGCGGACAGCGCCCTGCACGAAACCCTTGACCTCGGAGTTGCCGAGCTTGGTCTTGGTCTGGCCCTCGAACTGCGGTTCGCCGAGCTTCACCGACACCACGGCGGTCAGACCTTCGCGGATGTCGTCACCGGTGAGGTTGTCGTCCTTCTCCTTGAGCAGCTTGTTGTCCCGGGCGAACTTGTTGACCAGCGTGGTCATCGCCGCGCGGAAGCCTTCTTCGTGGGTGCCACCCTCGTGCGTGTTGATCGCGTTGGCGTAGGTGTGCACCGACTCGCTGTATGCCGTGGTCCACTGCATCGCGATTTCGACCGACAGCAGCCGGTCGGGGTCCTCGTGCTCGAACGCGATGATGTCGTCGTGGACGGGGTCGCTCTTCTTCGACGAGTTCAGGTGCTTGACGTAGTCGATCAGGCCGTCGTCGTAGCGGTAGGTGATCGTGCGTGGTTTGCCGGACGCGTCCTCGACGCCGTCCTGCGCGGCGGCGCCGGCCAGTGCCTCTTCTTCGGCGGCGTCGTCGACATTCTGCGAACGCTCGTCGGTCAACGTGATCGCCAGACCCTTGTTCAGGAAGGCGTACTGCTGAAAGCGCGCACGGATGGTCTCGAAGTCGTAGTCGACCGTGTCGAAGATGTCCGGGTCCGCCCAGTAGGCAATGGTGGTGCCGGTGTCATCGGGGTCCGTGGTGCCGACGACCTGCAACGGCGCGACCGGCTCGCCGTGGTCGAACTCCATGAAATGGACCTTGCCGCCGCTGCGGACTTCTGCGGTCATCTTGGTCGACAACGCATTGACCACCGACGATCCGACGCCGTGCAGACCACCGGAGACCTTGTAGGCGCCGCCGCCGAATTTGCCGCCCGCGTGCAGCTGCGTCAGCACGAGCTCGACCGTGGAGACGCCATACGCCTTGTTGACCTCGACGGGTATGCCGCGGGCATGATCACGGACGCGCACCCCGCCGTCGGCCAGGATCGTGACCTCGACATGGTCGCCGTAGCCGGCCATCGCCTCGTCGACGGCGTTGTCGACGATCTCCCAGACCAGGTGATGCAGGCCGCGCGCACCGGTGGAGCCGATGTACATGCCGGGCCGCTTGCGCACGGCCTCCAGACCTTCGAGCACCTGGATGTCGTCAGCACCGTAGGCGCCCTCATCGATGCTTCCGGCTGATCGCGCGCCGGTGGCAGCGCCCTCGACCACTCCGTTCTCGGATACGTCGTCCTGACCCGGGTTCTGCTCGGGATTGTCGGGCACAGTGCTCCTTAGGGCTGGGCGCATCACGGGTGATCCGGGCAGACACGCGGCTCGTCCTCGGGTGAGGGCGAGCCGCTGACGGTGTATGCCGCGAAACCTGTGACCAGTCTACCGGCTGGCGCGGTGAGGTTGTGCGCTGACACCGCCTCAATGCGCGTATGCCGCCCAATCGGGCCGCCGACCGACTCCCTGTACGTCCCCGTGCCCGTACAACGCGAGCGACGCTACTGCGACGGTGCGATGTAGACGATCGCCTTGGTGGTCGTCACACAGGTGACGTAGTCCCCCGAGGTGCAGCTGACCTGGTAGGTGTCACCGGTCTCCGGGCTGACCGCCGAGAAGGTCGCGTTACCGGACGAATCCTTCTTGGCGGCGTAGGTGGAGGCCACCACCGCTGCGAACGGGCACGATGTCTTCGGCCCCGTCGCGTATTCCGAGGTTCCTGGGCAGGCTGTCGCCGACGAAGGAAAGAGCGGGTTGGCGCTGGACGAGGGAGAGTCCGACGAACTCGACTGGTCGGTGCTCGACTCCGGCGAACTCTGCGTCTGACTCGGGCTCTGAGATTGCGACTGCGACTGCGTCGTGGACGGGGTCGACTGACTCGTCTGACTCGGCAACGGAGTCGTGGCGGCGTCGTTGTCCTTGGACGACGAGTGGTGGAGCGCGAAGAAGGCCACCAGTGCAATGACGATCAGTGAGGCGACGATGACCAGGATCGGCGCCAGCGCCTTGCTTCCGTTGCGCGGCGGCTCGTCGTAGTAGCCGCCGCCCTGGGGCCGGCCATAGTCCTCGCGGGGCTGGTTGGCATAGCCGGCGTCATACTCGGCGTCGTACTGCTGCGGTTCGTAAGGTCGCGCCGGCATCCGCTGGGTGTAGGCACCCTGCTCAGCCTGGCCGTGCTGCTCACCCGCGCCACCCCAGACGGTGGCGTCCGGGTCCTGCGGCGGCTGGCCGCCACCATTGCGATCGGTGAAGAAATGGTCGAAGTCGTCCCGGCCCCCGCGCGGGTCGCCCGAACCGGGCTGGTCGTGACTCACGTTATTGACTGCTTCCTTGACGGTTGCTTGGTGCGGGCCACTGTAGGCGGATCGACCCTCATTGAGCCAACCGTGCGGGTGCCTCAGCCGTAGGTGTCCCGCGGTCCGCGGCCGCCGGGAGCCTTGCGGACACCGCGTGACCAACTCGGTGAGTTGGGGCCGACGACGCGTATCTCCTGCACCACATCCGGTCCGACCGCTTCCTCCATCCTTGCCATCAGGGTGGAGCTGAGCAGGCGCAACTGGGTGGCCCACGCGGTCGACTCGGCGCGCACCGTGAGCACGTTGTCGTTGAAGGTGACCGGCGTCGCGTGCGCCGCGACATCCGCGCCGACGATCTCGGCCCAGCGACCCATCACCGAGCCGGCCGCGACGTCCACCTGCCAGCCCCGCTCCACCAGCAATTTGTCGAGCTGGTCACCCAACACCCCGGGGTCACGGCCGTCGTCACGACGACGACCGGTGCCGAGGTCTGCCGCCGTCCGCTTCCGCCGCCCAGGAGCACCGGGCCGAAAACCCTTGTCGCGTGCGGTGATTCGAGCCCTCCTGAGCGCATCACGCGCAGCCACCAGTTGATCTTCGGCAGCATCCTCCGGCGCGAGCGCGGGCCTATCGTCTCCACCGGCGACCTCTACAGGATCGTCAGCCGACTGGTCGTCAGCCGATGCGTCCGGCTTGCTTGGCCCACGTCGAGTCATGCCTTGGTCACCGATCCGAGCGTGACGGTGAATCGGCCGCCGTGCAGCGACTCGGGCACATCCTCGCCGACCGCAGCAGTGATGAGCACCTGCTCGCAATCGCCGACCATCAGCGCCAGGCGTCGTCGTCGGCCCGCGTCGAGCTCGGCGAAGACGTCGTCGAGCACGAGCACCGGATCAGACCCGAGGTCGTGCCGCAGTAATTGGAAGGCAGCGATGCGCAGACCGAGCGCGAAGGACCATGACTCGCCGTGGCTGGCATATCCCTTGGCCGGCAGCGCACCCAGCTGAAGGACGACGTCGTCACGATGCGGGCCGACGAGGGTGATGCCACGATCGACTTCAGGTCCGCGCTGCTGTTCCAGGCTCTTGACGAACCCGGCCTCCAGATCGGCGACGTCCGGCACCTCACCGGCGGCCACCTGCTCGGCGAGTTCGTCGTACAGCGAGCTTCGGTAGGTTGTGCGTGCGTCGGACTGGCCGGCACTGACCTCGTCATACGCGAGCCGCAGATAGGGCTGCAGATCGCGTAGCAGGCGCAATCGGGCATAGACCAAGTTGGCTCCCACCTGTGCCAGATGGGTGTCCCAGACCGGGAGGGTTGCCAAAGCTGCGCCCCGATCTGCTGCAGTACGAGCGTTTTTCAGCAGAGCGTTGCGTTGCTTGAGGATCTTGTCGTAGTCCGATCGCGCGGCAGCCCAGCGTGGTTGCCGAGCCACCAGCAGATCGTCCAGAAACCGGCGGCGCTCGCTCGGGTCACCCTTGACCAGTGCCAGATCCTCGGGAGCGAACAACACCGTGCGCAGAGATCCGAGCAGATCCCGTGGCCGGGTCAGCGGAGAGCGACCCAGTTGGGCACGGTTGGACCGGCCGGGATTGATCTCCAACTGCAGCTGTGTCTGGTGGCCGTCCCGCTCGACGACCGCCTGCACCACCGCCTGATCCGCGCCGGCGCGCACCAATGGGGCGTCCTGCGCGACTCGGTGGGAGGAAAGACTGGCCAGATAGCCCAGCGCCTCGACGACATTCGTCTTCCCTTGGCCGTTCAGGCCAACCAAAGTGCTCACTCCGGCGTCGAACTCAAGGTCCGCTGATGCGTAGGACCTGAAGTCCTGCAGGATCAGCCGGCGCACGAACACGCCAGTGAGTCTAGGTGCGATCGCGTCGTTATCGCTCGTACATCAAACGTCCAGAAAACATCCAGACTCGCGAAATACTTTCATCCTGGCGGGAATTGACAAGGGTTCTCATCAGCCGATCGGCCGATGCCTCCGTCATACGTCAGCAGATCGGCCCGGGTTCCGGACCATCATCACGACCAGGAGCACCAGCGCACCATGAGCCTCACCGGGCAGCCGTTCTACTACACGCTGATCGTGCTGACCGTGCTGGCTGTGATCGCCGCATTGCTGCTGTGGAACAGGGTTCTCGGACCGGTCGCGGTCAAGACGCTGCAACGACTGTTCATGCTCGTGGTCTGCCAGGTCGTCGCTATCGCGCTGATGGCCACCTGGGTCAACAACCACTTCGGCCTCTACGCCTCGTGGTCGGACCTGCTCGGCACCGACAATCCCAGTCACCTGGTCATGGCCGGACCGCCGCCGCAGGTGGCGACGATCAGCAAGGCCGATGCCGGCACGGTCAGCACGTTCTTCCGCGGACCGGCCTCGGGACTGGCCGCCGAGATCTACATCTGGACACCGCCGCAGTATTCCGAGGCTGCCTACAAGCACACGAACTTTCCGGTGATCATGCTGTTGCACGGCGTGCCCGGTGAGGCCCACGACTGGATCACCAAGGGCGGTATGCCGCAGACGCTCGGCCGGATGATGGCTGACGGGAAGCTCAAGCCGGCCATCATCGTGATGCCGACGATCAACCCCGGCAATGTCGACACCGACTGCTCCGACACCCCACAGAGCAAGAACGCCACGTGGCTGGCCAAGGACGTGCCCAACTTCATCGAGCGCCACTTCCGCGTCATCAAGTCGCCGAAGGCGTGGGCGCTCGCGGGCTTCTCCACGGGTGGCTTCTGCGCGATCAAGCTGCCGATGCAGTACCCCAAGATCTTCGGGATCGGCGCCGGCATGGATTCCGACCCGTTCACCGGCGACCCGAGTGTGCTACCGAACGACACCCTGCGTCTGGTGAACAGCCCGGTCTGGCTGGCACGATCGGCGCCCCCGGTGCAGCTCATGGCGGCTACCAGCGAGCAGGACCTGGACAGTCCGGTGGAGAACATCATCACCTTGCAGCGCGCGATCCGCTGGCCCACCGTCTTCGCCACACCGTTCGTGCTGTCCTCCGGCGGGCACAACTGGCGCACCTGGGGCGACGAGGAACCGGCGGTCTTCGCCTGGATCAACACGGTGCTGGAGGGTCCGCAGACCCCCAGCGCCAAGAAATCCCACCGCAGCCCGGTCACGCGCAAGTAGCGGCCGACACCCACCTGAACAGGCGCCACCTGGGAAGACAGCACCTGGAAAGACAGCAGCCGCGTCATACGTTCGGAGAAATCCGAGTTGTATGACGCGGCTGTCGTATGTCGTCGGGCCACTGCCGACAGAGGGTCGGCCGGTCAGTCAGCAGGGCTGCGCCGATCAGTGATCGGTGACGATGCCCTTCTCACCCTTCTTGGTGACCGCGTGGCCACCGAAACCATTGCGCAGCGCTGCGACGGCCTTCATGGCGGGGGAGTTCTCACCCTGACGGGAGAAGAACCGCTGGAACAGCGACGCCGAGATGACCGGCATGGGCACGCCATACTCGACGGCCTCCTGAACGGTCCAGCGACCCTCGCCGGAGTCGTTGACGAATCCGGACAGATCCGACAGGTCGGGGTCCTTCTCCAAAGCGGCCGCCATGAGCTCCTGCAGCCAGGAACGCACGACCGTGCCGCGGGTCCATGCCTTGAACGCAGCGGGGACGTCCTTGACGATCTCCTTGGCCTCGAGCAGCTCGTAGCCCTCGGCGTAGGCCTGCATCATGCCGTACTCGATGCCGTTGTGAACCATCTTGACGTAGTGACCGGCACCGACGTCGCCGGCGTGCACGAAGCCTTCGTCGCGCGGCCCCTCAGGGCGCAGCGCGTCGAAGATCGGCATCATCCGGTCGATGTTCTCCTTGGTGCCACCGGCCATCAGTCCGTATCCGTTGTCCAGGCCCCACACGCCGCCGGAGACGCCGCAGTCGACGAACTCGATGCCCTTCGCCGACAGTTCCTCGGCGTGCTTCGCGTCGTCGGTGAACTTGCTGTTGCCGCCGTCGACGACCAGGTCTCCCGGCTCGAGCAAGGTGCCGAGCTCGTCGATGACCGACTGGGTCACCTTGCCGGCCGGAACCATCACCCACACGTGACGCGGGGCGTCCAGTTTGCTGACGAGTTCTTTCAGATCTTTGACATCCGAGATGTCCTGGTTGGTGTCGTAGCCGACGACCTCGTGCCCGGCCGCTTTGATGCGGTCGCGCATGAAGCCGCCCATCTTGCCCAGGCCGATCAGTCCGAGTTGCATGCTGCGCCTTTCGTAGAAATTCGTGTCGTGGCGCGAGCAGCGCCCCCTTCCGTCAGCGACGCTACTCGCGCGATCTGGGTGTGCCCTGCCGGGCCACCGCAGGGGCCCGGCACGGGGTACATCACGTCAGGGTGAATCAGCTCGCGAAGCGCACCGGCATCAGCACATAGCGGTAGGACTCGTCGGCGTCGCCCTCGGCCTCCGCCTGACCGGACAGAACGGCGGGCCGAGACGGCTGGGTGAAGGACAACCGGGCGTATGCCGTGCCGATCGCGCCGAGGCCGTCGAGCAAGAACTGCGGGTTGAACGCGATCTCGAGCTCAGGCCCGGTCAGCGTCGCCTCGACCGCCTCGGACGCCTGGGCGTCGTCGCCCTGGCCCGCCTCGATCGCCACCTGACCGTCGGTGAAGCGCAGCCGGACGGGGGTGTTGCGCTCGGCAACCAGAGAGACGCGCTTGACCGCATCCGCGAGCGCACTGGTCTGGATGACGGCCACGGTGTCGACGCTGGTCGGGAAGATCGAGGTGACCTTGGGGTATTCGCCATCCAGCAGGCGCGTGGTGGTGCGGCGCTGTCCGGCCTCGAAACCGACCAGGCCTTCACCACCGGCGGCCGACCCGAGCGCCACCTGCACGGATCCGGAGGCGCCGAGTGCCTTGGCTGTGTCAAGCAGGGTGCGTGCCGGGATGAGCGCGACGTGCTCGGCATCGGAAGTCGATGGGTTCCAGGTCAGTTCGCGTAGTGCGAGGCGGTAACGGTCGGTGGCCAGCAGGCTCAGCTTGTCGCCGTCGATCTCGACGCGCACCCCGGTGAGGATCGGCAAGGTGTCGCCCTTGTCGGCGGCGATGGCGACCTGGGCCACGGCCTGGGTGAAGACGTCGCCCTCGACCGATCCGGTTGCTTCCGGCGAGGTGGGCAATGTGGGGTAGTCGGCGGTCGGCATCTGATGAAGCGAGAACCGGCTCGATCCGCAGGTGACCTCGACCTTGTTGCCGTCGGCGGAGATCGTCACCGGCTTGGCCGGCAACGAACGCGAGATCTCGGCGAGCAGACGCCCGAGAACCAGCACCTGACCCGGCTCGTCGACCTGGGCATCGACCGTCACCTTGGCCGACACCTCGTAGTCGAAGGCACTCAGGGTCAGGCCGTCCGGGCCGGCGTCCAGCAGTACTCCGGCGAGCACCGGCACCGCGGGGCGGCTGGACAGTCCACGGACAGCCCAGGTCACGGCTTCGGCCAGGACATCGCGTTCGACGAGGAGCTTCACGTGCCAACCATCCTTGCTAGTGCGCTCACGAGGGAGCCGTTCAACGAGTGCGGAACCGTCACTGCCACCTTGTCGAAGTGGTGCGTCGACGGCACGAGTGTCCATGGTCAGTGGCCATACGTGCAGCCGACCCTAGTCGGCTCGACGCACCCACCGCCATACGGGTACGTGTCGAGCGTGGTGGGTGTCATCGACTGGCGGATCCTCGCTCATCGGCCTGTTAATCACCGGTCGGCTGGGCGCGAAACTGCAGATTGATCACGTTGGTAGTCGTCATAGCAGTTGTGGAAACTGTGGAGAACAGCCTCTGGGCCCGGTATGACGCTGATCTGTGCTGGGCATATCCGGTGGGCGACGACTGTGCGTGAACACGGGTGGCTGTGGGTGCCCGATCTGTGTCCACACGCCGTCCCCAGACAAGCGACCCGCAAACGTCCTGATGTTCACACCGCGAGGGTTGTTGCACACATGGTGCTGTGGGCGAGCACACCGGGCAGCGTCGACCGCGGCCTCGAATTCGAACGAAGTTACGCACAGTGTTATCCACACATTGGGGACAACGCACCGAACACGGGTGTGGAATGCGCACGGTGTCCTCGCCGGGTGAACGTCGGATGAACCTTGCATGTAACTGCGACTACTGCGGTATGACGGGGTCAGGGACGTTCGCCGACGACATTCACACGGGATTCAGCTGCCACATCAACCTCATTGTTATCCACAGATTCTGGGGATAACGCTGTGCCTCTCTGTGGATGGGGTGCGCTGTCGGCAGCCGCCGGCGGTGGGCTCGAGGGCAGTGCGAGCGACAACAGCATGCCGAGGAGGGTCAGAGCGGTCGCCCACCAGAAGGCCGCATGGAACCCCGGAGTCACCGACTGCGTCGTGGCCGACGTCCGGGTGTCGAGCAGAACCATCGCAAGAACGGCCGTTCCGAACGAGCCGCCGATCTGCTGGGCGATGCGGGTGATGATGCTCGCGTCGGGGATCTGCTCGTTGCGCAACCCCTGGAATCCGATCGCCATGACCGGAACCGTCGCGACACCCAGGCCGATGCCGCGCAGCAGCAGCACCCCCATCAGCCACAGGACCGAGGTGTGGGCATCGGCATATGCAAAGGGCACGGTGCCGGCAGCGGCGAGCAGGAATCCCGCGACCGCCAGCCAGCGGGCGCCCATCGTGTCGAAAAGACGTCCGGCCGTGCTGCGGCTGATCAGCGTGCCGATGCCCTGGGGGATCAGCAGCATGCCGGTCATCAACACGCTCTGACCGCGCAGCTCCTGGAAGAACAGCGGCAGCAACAGCATTGCGCCATACAAACTCGCACCGGACAGGAACAGCAGGATCGAGGACGAGGTGAGCGGCCAATGCCGCAGCAGGGTCAGATCGATCAGCGCTCGGCCGCGGCGGTGCAATGCCCAACCGACGAATGCCGCGAGCAGAATTCCACCGAGCACGAGCGGAAAGACCACGTCGGTGCGGCTGAACCCGCCCGCCTTGCTGACATTACTGAGGCCGTAGAGCAGTCCGACGAAGGCTGGTGCCATCAGGACGAAGCCGATGCCGTCGATGCGATGGCGCGAGATCGGTGGATCCGCCGGGAGGTACCTCAGGGCCAAGGCGATGCCGGCGACGCAGAAGGGGACGTTGATCCAGAACATCCACGACCAGTGCAGGTGCTCCAGAATGAATCCACCGATGACCGGCCCGAGAATCGGCCCGAGGACGGCCGGCAGACCGGCCACCGACATGATTCGCCCGAGTTGGCGGCCGCCGGCAGCCTGGATGATGAGTGTCGAGGTCAGCGGCACGATGATGCCGCCGCCGATCCCCTGCACGACGCGGAAGGCGATCAGGCTGGTGATGTTCCACGACACGCTGCTGAGCACTGAGCCGGCAAGGAAGATCGACAGCGCGAGGATCCACAGTCGTCGGCCGCCGAGGACCCGTTGTGCCCAGGCTGCGATCGGGATCGTGACGCCCATGGCCAGGAGGTATCCGGTGCTGACCCATTGCACGGTGGCAACCGAGGTGTGGAGCGAGACAGTGAGCGTTCGCAGCGCGACCGAGACGATGGTTGTGTCGAAGAGGACGGCGACGGCTCCGAGGAGGACGACGCCCAAAATGCGCCATACGGCAGGATCGATCGGAGCCGGTTCGGTCCTAGGGGAAGGTGAGGAAAGTCGTGACATTGGAATCCTTAAGAGACGATATGTATCTTACAAACAGTGAAGCACTGTTTGATAGGAAACGCAATGTCTCTTAAAGAGAGTGCATCGGGGCGTCGTCGACGCGGCAACGAGTTGCAGGAGGCACTGCTCGACGCCGCCTGGGCGGAACTCACCGAGCGCGGGTATGACGATTTCACGATCGAGGCGGTGGCCGATCGGGCGAGCACCAGCCGTGCGGTGATCTATCGACGCTGGTCGGCCAAGCCGGACCTGGTGCGCGCGGCGCTCGTTCACTATGTCTCGCGCGAGACCCTGGGCTCGGTGGACACCGGGAGCCTCCGCGGAGACCTCTTGGCGATGCTGCGGCGCGCGAACGAGTTGCGGGCGCCCGTCGTGACGCTGATCGTGACCCAACTGGGGGCCTTCTACCGCGAGGCCGATGCCACCCTCGCCGACGTCAGACACGAGATGACCGGCAGTGATGTGGTGCTCAACGAGATCTTCGAACGAGCAGTGGCACGGGGTGAGGCGGACCCGGCGAAGTTGACCCCGCGAGTGCGGGCGGTGACCTTCGATCTGTATCGCAACGAGGTCCTCATGACGCAGCAGCCGCAACCCGAGGAGGTCCTGGTGTCGATCGTCGACGAGGTCGCACTGCCGTTGGTGCGCTGACTGGTGTGTGGTGGATGTCGAGCGCCTTGATCCTGGGGTGCAACGACCCGCGCGCGACCGACTCAGGCGGTGTTGCGTCGAATCTGCGTCGTCAACTCGCTGATCTGCTCGTACAGATGAGCGCGCTCGCCCATCAACTGCCGGATCTTGCGATCGGCGTGCATGACCGTGGTGTGGTCACGCCCACCGAACTGCTGGCCGATCTTCGGCAGTGACAGGTCGGTGAGTTCGCGGCACAGGTACATCGCGATCTGCCGCGCGTTCACCAGCGTGCGCGACCGGGACGACCCGCACAGCTCCTCGATGCTGACGTCGTAGTACTTCGCGGTCTGGCTCATGATCGTCGTGACGGTGATCTGCCCGGCACTGGCGCTGGGCATGAGGTCCTTGAGCACGTGGGTCGCGAGTTCGGACGTCACCTTCTGGTTGGAGACCGAGGCGTATGCCGTGACTCTGATGAGCGCGCCTTCGAGCTCGCGGATGTTGCTGGGCACCTTGCTGGCGATGAGGCTGAGGACCTCGTCCGGCGTGCGCATCGACTCCGCGTTGGACTTCTTGCGCAGGATCGCGATGCGGGTCTCGAGATCCGGCGGCTTCACATCGGTGATCAGGCCCCATTCGAAACGCGAGCGCATGCGCTCCTCGAGACCGGACAGCATCTTCGGCGGCTGGTCGGAGGTCAGCACGATCTGTTTGTCGCTGTTGTGCAGCGCGTTGAAGGTGTGGAAGAACTCCGTCTGGGTGCTCTCCTTGCCCTGCAGGAACTGCACGTCATCGATGAGCAGCACGTCGACGTTGTCGCGATAGCGCTTCTGGAAGCCGAGGGCGTCGCCCTCGCGGATGGAGTTGATGAAGTCGTTGGTGAACTCCTCGGAGTTCACGTATCGCACGCGCATGTGCGGGTAGTACTCACGCACGTAGTTGCCGATGGCGTGCAGCAGATGGGTCTTGCCGAGCCCGCTGTCGCCGTAGACGAACAGCGGGTTGTACGACCGAGCGGGGGTCTCCGCGACTGCCTGAGCCGCTGCACACGCGAACCGGTTGCCGGCACCGATGACGAAGGTGTCGAAGGTGTACTTCGGATTCAGCCGAGCGTTCTGCATGCTGACGACGTTGTCGGGAACCGGCTGCCGCTGGGATTGAACCGTCGCGGCCGAGGCGAACAGGTCCTCCGGCTCGTCCTGTGCCAACGGGGGCAGTTCGCTGTGGTCGTCCTCGGCGGGCCGCAGGTTCTCATCGACCGTGACAGCGAGCCGTACGGTGCGATCCAACCGCTCGCCGAGTGCCCGGCACACCGGTGCGTTCAGCGTGGTCTCGACGAACTTCTTGGTGTTGTCGAAGGGCACTGCGAGCAGAGCGGTGTCACCGACGAGACCGACGAGGCGAGCAAGACGCAGGTATCCGCGGTCACGAGCAGGTATGCCGGAATCCTCGATCGCAAGAAGTGCTCCGTGCCAGACGTGGGCCAGATCGATGTCCGGTTCGCTCACGACAGTGGTTCCTCCTGTTGCGATAGCTGCTGCAGATCCTGTGCGGTGGTGCTCCAGCGTGCCATGGTAGGCGCATTGTCCACAGAGTTATCCACAGGGTGTGCATAGAGGAGGAGCGGTCGCGGAAGCGTTGACGCTAACAACTCCGGGGCTCGCGCGGCAAGCCGAGAAGATTAAAAATTTGGTCTCGTCGGCGTGTCGAGTGGCACGCGCGACTCAAGAGACTCCACGCCATTCGTGATCAGTACGACCGAGGGCCGTCATGCTCAGTTTGACCATGCCGAGCGGGCGCCCGTATCGTAGATCGGAATCTTCTTCGTCCCACCATGCCCTGGCGCGGCTGACGCTGCCTGGCCGGTGGTCGACTCGCGCGATCGCGGGTCGCAGGGCGAAGACACTGACCTGCACGATCGGGCAATCCCGCCCGGCCAGTTCGACGGAGACAACGTGAGCAAGCGCACCTTCCAGCCCAACACCCGCCGCCGCGCCAAGACGCACGGCTTCCGCCTTCGCATGCGTACCCGCGCCGGCCGCTCGATTCTGTCAGCACGCCGCGCCAAGGGCCGCGCCAAGATCTCGGCCTGATCTCCTCGTTTTCTGCGGGAGGCGAGCGGTGATGCTGCCTTCGACTCATCGACTGCGCGACAGTGCGGATTTCTCCGCAGTGTTGCGCAGTCGTCGTTCCGGACGTGCCGCCAGTCAGCTTCTGGTGGTGTCGATGCGGGACACCGGAAATCCGGCATCCCGCGTCGGCCTCATCGTGTCCAAGGCAGTCGGGAACGCTGTCGTCCGCGGCCGTACCAAGCGAGTTCTGCGGCACCTGATGGCCGCCCGGATCAGCGACCTGCCGATCGGCACCGACGTCGTGATACGTGCCAATCCGGCGGCTGCCGCTGGTTCGTCGGCGATGCTGGGCGCCGAGTTGGACCGACTGCTCCCGCGGGCACTCGATGCGAGCAGATGAGCCGACCGGTGAACGTCCGCAGAGTGCTCGCACTGCCGCTGATCGGCATGGTGCGGGTCTATCAACTGTTGCTGTCACCACTGCTGCCACCGACCTGCCGTTTCACGCCGAGCTGCTCGGCATACGCCATCACGGCACTCACACGCTTCGGTCCCGTCAAGGGCAGCTGGCTGGCGGTTCGCCGCATCGCCCGCTGTCACCCCTGGAACCCTGGCGGCGTCGACCACGTTCCGCCTAAGGCACCTGCGGACGGTCAGTCCCGCCGGACTGCTCCGCTCAACTGAAGGACTGCGCCATCTACAACTTCTTCGACACGATCCTCTACCCCCTCGAATGGTTCGTTGCCTTCGTGATGGTGGGTTTCCACCGGATCTTCACCACCATCGGCATGCCGGCGGCCAGCGGCTGGACCTGGGGTCTGTCGGTCGTCGGCCTGGTCATCGTGCTGCGAATCCTGCTGATTCCGCTGTTCGTCAAGCAGATCAAATCGTCGCGCCGGATGCAGCTGATCCAGCCTGAGATTCAGAAGATCCAGGCGAAGTACAAAGGCAAGAAGGACGCCGAGTCTCGTCAGAAGATGACTGAAGAGACGATGGAGCTGTACAAACGCACCGGCACCAACCCGTTCTCGTCCTGTTTGCCGATTCTGCTGCAGTCACCGTTCTTCTTCGCGTTGTTCCGGGTCCTGGACCGCCTGAAAGACATCGGCTCCGGACACCACAGCCCGATCGGCTGGATGACCAAGGAGCTGGCCGGTCAGGCCGAGAAATCGACGCTGTTCAACGTGCAGTTGTCCTCGGCGTTCCTGCACCCGGGAGACTCGCCGGTCGCCTCGGTACGTCTGCTGTCGGCAGTGCTGATCGTGATCATGTCGCTCACGGTGTTCACCACCCAGCACCAGTTGATGCGCAAGAACATGCCGGCATCGGCTCTGGACAACCCACTGGCGAAGCAGCAGAAGTACCTGATGTACATCATGCCGGTCTTTTTCGCGATCACCGGTGTGAACTTCCCCATCGGTGTGTTGCTCTACTGGGTGACCACCAACCTGTGGACGATGGGCCAGCAGTTCTACACGATCCGCCGTATGCCGGCGCCCGGCTCAGCCGCGGAGCGCGCCCTCGAGGCACGTCGCCAGGCCAAGGGCAAGCCGATCACTAAGCTGACCATCCCCGGTCTGCACAAGGAAGGCGCTGAGGTCGGCGACATCGCCATCGATCTGGGTAAGACTCCGCCCCCGGCTGCCGCGCCCGGGTTGGCCACGCCGTCAGGCTCGGCCGCCGGCAAGAACTCTGGGCAGCGAGTGCAGCCCAAGCGAACCAACAAGAAGCGCAAACGCTGACCGCTCTGCGCTGAACCAACCGCGTGATCTGCACACAGGTTTGCTGCGGGTGCAGCTCCGCCATACAGCTCAAGAGGTGCTGCGTACCGGATGGACGCGGCCGAAGAAACGGGAGTTTTCGACATGACTGACGTGACCACGACGCCGGACACGGACGAGATCGATCAGGTGACTGACGACGTCGCAGCGCAGGGCGAGGAGCGCGACGCGGCAGGGCCGGTGTCGCTGGATCGTGAGGGTGAGATCGCGGCCGACTTCCTGGAGACTCTGCTCGACATCGCTGACCTCGACGGCGACATCGATGTCGACGTCGACGGCGACCGTGCCTCTGTGTCGATCGTCGACTCCGAAGACGGCCGAGTGCCACGTCGCCTCGTGGGACACGACGGCAAGGTGCTGGACGCGTTGCAGGAACTCACGCGCCTTGCCGTGCAGGCGGAGACGGGTCAGCGCAGCCGCCTCATGCTCGATGTCGCGGGTTTCCGTGCTGAGCGTCGCGCCACTCTCGTGGCGTTGGCCGAGTCCGCGGTCGCCAAGGCGCGCGAGACCGGACAGCGGGTGGCATTGGAACCGATGACCGCATTCGAGCGCAAAGTTGTCCACGACGCTGTGCTCGCAGGGGGACTCGGATCTGAATCCGAGGGCGTCGACCCGCGGCGTTATGTCGTCGTGGTGCCGACCGCCGACTGAGGTGGTTTCACGTGGAACAGGGGCCTGACGCGGACGCGCAGCTGCCTGTCGGGGTTGCTCCAGTGGCTCCACCTGCGGCTTCCCAGATCTTCGGCGATCGATTCGGACTTGCCGAGCGGTATGTCGCACACCTTGCCGACACTGGTGTGAGTCACGGACTGCTGGGGCCGCGCGAGGCGCCGCGCCTGTGGTCGCGTCACGTCTTGAACTGTGCTGTCGTGACTGAGTTGATCGGACAGGATCAACTTGTCGCAGACGTCGGCTCGGGAGCCGGACTGCCTGGGCTCGCCATGGCCATCCGACGGCCGGATCTCCAGGTCGTGCTGATAGAGCCGCTGTTGCGGCGGGTCACCTGGTTGCAGCGGGTCGTGGATGATCTCGAGTTGAGCAACGTCGTGATCGAGCGCGGTCGTGCCGAACAACTGTGGGACGCCATCGGACCAGTGGATGTGGTCACCTCACGCGCCGTTTCGGCGTTGGACAACCTTGCGACCTGGTCGGCTCCGCTGCTGCGACCCGGTGGCGTCATGCTCCCGATGCGTGGATCGTCGGCGGCGGCCGATGTCGAGCAGAGCGAGAAGGTGCTGGCTGCCGTGGGCGTGACAGGTGCGGATGTCGTGGAATGCGGGGCGCAATGGTTGGATGAACCCACGACAGTGGTTCGGCTGACGGTCGGCAGACCGCAGCGGTTGTCCAAGAGCGGTGCAGCTTCGAAGAAGTCGAAACGCTCGCGTCGCGCGCGACTGTGAAACGAGTGGTGGTGTTGCCGTCCGACTCGATGGTGGGTGACCCGCGCTCGGTGCATCGATCTACCGGCATCAGCTGTTCTGGCCGATTCAAACGACAGCTTCCGCCCAACAAATATCAGGAGAAGACGCGTGACGATGCCGACCGCAGACGTGGCTCAGCCGACAGGATGGCCGGTGCCTGATACGTCGTCTTCCGCGCAGCCGGTCGGCTGGCGCCCGGTCGCCACCGCTCCCATCTCGCGTGTCGTCGCGACGATTGAGGTCGCCACTTCACCGGCCTCGGCCGGTGTTGTTTCCCGTGAAACATCCGCACAGCAAGGTGCTGGGTCGACTCAGCACTCCGATGCGCCGCAGCCCACGGCTGACGCCGATTCTTCGTCCGCCGCGACCAGCGGATCGCGACCGGCGCCGGCAGAGGCCACCGGCGCGTCCGGTGATGTGGCGCCTGCTGCCCCCGTAGAAGCAGCGTCCTCACCGCCGGCTCCGCGCGCACAAGCAACTACATCGGATTCACCACTGGCCGAGGCACTGATGCGCGAGAACGAACGCCGCCGGCGGGTGGAGCAGACGCAAATCCACCGTCCTGCGGTGCCGCGCGTCATGACCGTGGCAAACCAGAAGGGCGGGGTGGGCAAGACCACCACGACGGTGAACATTGCCGCTGCACTCGCCCAGGCCGGCCTTCGCGTGCTGGTGATCGACATCGATCCGCAGGGCAATGCCAGCACAGCACTCGGGATCGACCACCATGCCGATGTTCCGAGCATCTACGACGTGGTCGTCGAGGGTGCCGCGCTCGCCACGGTCGTGCAGGAGTGTCCTGACGTGCCGGGTCTCTGGTGCGCTCCGGCGACGATCGATCTTGCCGGCGCCGAGATCGAGCTGGTCTCCCTCGTTGCACGGGAGTCGCGACTAAAACGGGCGATTGATGCCTTTCAGCAGGACGCCGGTCCGGATCAGCTGTTCGACTATGTCCTTGTCGACTGCCCACCGAGCCTTGGTCTGTTGACCGTGAACGCCTTCGTCGCGGCCACAGAGGTCTTCATCCCGATCCAGTGCGAGTACTACGCACTCGAAGGATTGAGCCAACTTCTGACCAACATCGAGTTGATCCGCGCTCATCTGAATCCCACGCTGCACGTGTCGACGATCCTGATGACGATGTATGACGCACGGACTCGGCTGTCGTCGCAGGTGGCCGACGAAGTGCGCGCGCATTTTCCGAACGAGGTGCTGAAGGTCTCGGTGCCGCGGTCGGTGCGGATCTCGGAAGCACCCAGCCATGGGCAGACCGTGCTGACCTATGATCCGTCGTCCAGCGGTGCGCTGTCGTATCTCGAGGCGGCGAAAGAACTAGCGCTCCGAGCCTCTTCGTAGCACCACATCTGCGCACCCCGCGCCGCACTTCTCGAGTTATTGATCCGACGCAGGACCACTAGGATTCCGACATGATGACTTCTCTGCCGTGCGTAGTTGCGGGGTGCTCACTGTGAGCGACAAGCGACGCGGGTTGGGTCGCGGCCTCGGGGCACTGATACCGACAGCACCGGCCACCACCGGCGCCTCGCGCCCGTCGGATGTCTTCTTTCCTGAAGCTCCGAGCGGCGACGGTTTCACGGGAAACAATCATGCGAGCGTCCCGGATGCCGCAGCGGGCACCGATGGCTCGACATCAGAGGGTGCAGCTGGCCACGGGACGGCCGAGCAGCACGTCAGATCCACACCTGCCGGCGCGGTGGGATCTGGTCGCAGCGATGGTTTCACGGGAAACATTGCCGATGGGGCCGACCATGAAGCTTCAGTCACGCCCAGTTCTGAGCTCGCCGCCGTTCCGGGCGCACAGTTCGCAGAGTTGGATGTGCTCAGCATCCGGCCCAACCCACGTCAGCCGCGGACAGTCTTTGACGAGGACGATCTCGCGGAATTGGTGCACAGTGTGCGAGAGATCGGGGTGCTGCAGCCGATCGTCGTTCGTGCCATCGACGCAGAAGACGTCACCGATGACGGGGTGCGTTTCGAGCTCATCATGGGTGAGCGCCGGCTCCGTGCAACCCGTGAAGCAGGTTTGTCCTCGATTCCGGCGATCATCCGCAGCACCAGCGACGACGATCTGTTGCGGGATGCGTTGCTGGAGAACCTGCATCGCTCACAACTCAATCCGCTCGAGGAAGCTGCGGCATACCAGCAGTTGCTCGACGACTTCGCCTGCACCCACGAGCAACTCGCCGGTCGGATCGGTCGCTCGCGCCCGCAGATCACCAACACGATGCGCCTGTTGAAGCTGCCCCCTTTGGTGCAGCGTCGCGTGGCTGCTGGTGTGTTGTCCGCCGGCCACGCACGTGCGTTGCTCGGGCTGCCGGATGCCGCCGCGATGGAGCGGTTGGCACAACGGATCGTGGCCGAAGGCCTCTCGGTGCGCTCGACCGAAGAAATCGTGGCGCTTGGCGGGGACAGCACCAAGCCGAAGAACATTGCCCGCTCGACCGAGCGCGATCCGCGCTTGGACGATCTCGCCGCGTCACTCTCGGACCGGCTCGACACGCGAGTCAACATCGCCATGGGCAAACGACGTGGAAAGCTGACCGTGGAGTTCGCGGGCGTCGACGATCTCGAACGTATCCTGGGGCAACTCAGCGCGAAATAGCCTCTGGCGCAACACATTTGGACTCCATTACCGTGTGACGGAGTGACTCGCGCAGGGAGCGACCCGCCGAGCGCGGCGAGTCATTTCGTGATATCGGAGTCAGCGGACCATGCTCAGCGCAGGTCGTAGTCGACGACGACCGCAGCATGGTCGCTGCGCCTCGCAGCACGATGGGTCTCACGTTCGACGACTGCGGTGACTGCCGAGTGAGCGAGCGTCGGAGTCGCCAGGTGGTAGTCGATGCGCCATCCGGTGTCGTTCTCGAAGGCTCGGCCCAGCCAGCTCCACCAGGTGTACGGGCCCTGCACATCAGGATCAAGCTGGCGCATCACGTCGATCAACCGTCGCGGACCCAACTGCTGGTCGAACCACGCGCGCTCTTGCGGGAGAAATCCCTCGCTGCGCTGCTGTCTGCGCCAGTTGGCGACGTCCAGTGGTCCATGGGCGATGTTGAGATCCCCGACAAGAAGGAACTCCCGGCCAGATCTGAGAGCAGCGCGCCGGGATGCGCCCAGCTGACGCTGAAAGCCCTTGACAAAGCTCATCTTTCGCGCGTAGCGAGCACCGCCGTCGGGTTTCTCCCGCATTCGTCCTGGTCTCTGCAAATCCGACGGTAGGCCGCCCTTGGGCAGGTACAACGACGCGACCGTGACGGGCCGATCCGCCAGATCCACCTCGATGTAGCGACCTTCCATGGCGAACGGCCGCAGCTCGCGCGCCAGTGGCACGGATTCAGTCTGTAGCTCAGTGGCAGTTGGTTGGTCGGTCCAAAGGTGTTGTGCTTCAACGGAATACGCAGCTCCATTCCACGTCCGAACGGCGACAGGTCGCGTTCGAGTCAGGATCGCGACGCCATTGCGGCCCGGCAACGAGCCCGGGTCGTAGGACGCGTGATAGCCCCGGAAGGCGCCCACCGGCAGGGCGTCGACGGGACAGCGCACCTCCTGCAGGGCGACGACATCGCAGTCACGCTGCTCAAGCCAGTCCCCGAAGCCGCGTCGATGTGTCGCCCGGATCCCGTTGATGTTGAAGCTCGCGACACGCAGCACGAGGCCAATCTACGTGTGGTTGAAACATGTCGGGCGCAGGGGGCCGATGTGCAGGCAACGACAGTTCGGTGTCAAAGACGCTGAGGTGCAACGAGATTCGCGTCATACATGTCGAACCAGTCGAGCATTGGGTCCCGAGGTTCAGCGGGTGGTGGAGGCGCGGATCCGCAATTGCGGGGTGACGGTGCGGGCCGGTTCGGCGGGGCGGTCGAGCAGCAAGTGGCCGGCCGCGCGCCCGATCTCGCGTGGCCGCAGATCCAGCGCGGTCACGTTGGTCTCGAGCGCGAGCAGGTCCGGTGCATCGACCGAGCACGCGATCAACAGGTCGTCGGGAACGCGGCGACCGAGGCGATGAGCACTCGCCAGCGCGCTCGCAGCGAGGCCCTCATGGCAGACGAGCAGCCCCTCAGCCCACCCGTCCGCCAGCAGGGCACGGATCTGGTCGCGGGCCTGCGCCGGCGGCACAGCAAAAGGAATGATCGCCCGGCGCACCTCCAGATCGTTCGACTCGGCCCACCTATCGACCGCCTGAGCCACATTGCGTCCCCACCACAGCACCGGATCAACGGTGACAGCGGCGATCCGCTCGGCTCCGGCGGACCGCAGATGGTCGAGGGTCGCGCCGATACTCACGGTGGTGTCGCTGTCGATGGCCCACATGTCGTCGGGCAGGGGTTCGTCCGGAGCCTCACAGAACACAGCAGGCAGGTGAGCGTCCCGAAGTCGTTGCAACACAACGTCATTCGTCCGCGGCTCGGCGATGATGACCGCATCGATCGCCAGCTCGGTCAACTGGTTCGCAGTGGTCGCCGGAGGGATCAGCGACAGACCGGTGGAGGCATCCAGCAGCACCTCTGACGCACCGATCATCAACTCGCTGTAGAACGTGAAGTTCAGGCTCACCGGCGGCAGCACCAGGCCCACCGAGCCGAACGTGCTGCGTCGCAGGTTTGCCGCGAGCGGATTCGGCTGATATCCCAGCAGGCGCACCTGCTGCTGTACGTTCTCGCGAGTCTGCGCCCGGACCCGGCCGTTGCCACTCAGCACGTGCGAGACGGTGGTGGTCGACACTCCCGCAGCTCGGGCCACGTCCCGGATCGTCACGCGTTGCCGTCCCATGAGCGCCACAGTACGGCCCCAAGGTGGTTTCGCCGAAACCCTTGCCAAAACGATTTGGCAACCATTAGCGTCAGCGGTCAACCGCACATACCTCGCCAACCTCGCCGGAGCCGTGCCCGCGAGTCCGGCCGTCAGAACAGGGACGCACCCATGTCAGAAGAGGTTCTCGCCCAACCGGGTCAACCGGGTCAGTCCGTCGAAGCCGCCGGGCGCGTCGAGCGTCGCTCGATCGACGTCGTGCCGCTGGAAGAGCGTCACGGCAATCTGCGCAGCATGGGCGCGGTCTGGTTCGTCGCCAACATCAACCTCACGGCGATGGCGACCGGAATCGTCTGTCTGGCTCTCGGCAATTCGCTGTTCTGGACTCTCGTCGCCATCGTGGTGTGGTCCTTCTTCGGCACGATCTTCATGGCCTTCCACTCCACGCAGGGCCCGCATCTGGGTCTGCCCCAACTGGTCCAGTCGCGACCGCAGTTCGGCTACATCGGCGCAGCGATCACAGTCTTCGTCTTTGCACTCGCCAACTACATCGCCTACAACACCTCCGACGCCCTGCTGTCCAGCGATGCGGCGCACAGCGTGCTGCACGTGCCGCTGTGGCTCGGATATGTTGTCGCCGCAGGGGTCGCCGCGGTCATCGCGATCTTCGGTTACGACCTGATCCACAAGATCAATCGAGTCCTGACCGTTCCGGTCATCGTGCTGATGATCTTTGCCACCATCGCCGCCTTCGCGACAGGACACATCACGTCGTCGATGCTCGCGCCGGGGCACTTCCACCTCGCGCCGTTCATGACGACACTCGCCATCGTCGGCGGCTTCCAGCTGGGCTGGGCGCCATACGTCTCGGACTATTCGCGCTACCTGCCGCCGTCGGTCGGCACCAAGGCGAGCTTCTGGTGGACCTTTCTGCCCAGCTCGTTGTCCGCGATCTGGGTCTTCGGCCTGGGCGCACTCGTGGGAGCCGGAACCGGCGAAGCGGACCTGGTGCCGGCACTTCAGAAGGCGGGTAACGACCTCTTCACCGGCGGCGGCGACATCATCGTGGTCGGCCTGCTCGTCGGACTACTGGCCGTGATGGCGATCAACCAGTACGGCGGCAGCCTGACGATGCTGTCGATCGCCAGTACGTTCAAACCGTTCACTCCTGGTCGGCGTGCCCGCGTCGCCACGGTGCTGGCGATGGCGGTCATCGTCTGGCTGATCTCCGCCGTCGTGGGCGAGAGCAACTTCGACTCGTTCTACGCCAGCGCGCTGACCTACCTTGCCTACGCATTCACCCCGTGGACGGCGATCAACCTGGTCGACTTCTTCTTCGTGCGGCGAGGTGTCTATGCGGTCAGTGACATCTTCAAGCCGAACGGTGTCTACGGCCGGTGGGGCTGGCGTGGCACCGCGACCTATCTCACGACGATCGTGGTGATGCTGCCCTTCATGGTCAACCCGGGCTACTACACCGGATTCATTGCGAAGAAGCTTGACAGCGTTGACTATTCGATCGGCATCGGCCTGGTCGTCGCTGCCGCGCTCTATTGGGCTCTGACCCGCAGCCTTGACCTGAGCAAGGAGCGCGAGCTCGCAGCATCCGACCCGCTCTATGTCACCCACGACCTTCGGGAAGGCAGCGAGGTATGACGTCGGCCGATCTGGTGATCACCGGTGCGCCGGTGTGGACCGCCGACGCAGCCCGCAGTTGGACCGACGCGGTCGCCATACGTTCCGGGGTCGTCGTCGCACTCGGTGCTGCCGACTGCGCGACCATAACAGGCGCGAAAACCCAGCAACTGCAGCTGGATTCGGGGATGGTCGTTCCTGGATTCCAGGACGCCCACGTCCATCCACCCTTCGCGGGCCGGAATCTGGACAACGTCGACCTGTCAGGTGTCGCCGGGCTCCGGGCGTACCTCGAGGCGATCGGCAGGTATGCCGCGGAGCATCCTGAGCGCGAGTGGATCGTCGGTGGCGGCTGGGCGCTGGAACACTTCCCCGGCGGGCTGCCGCGCAAGGAGGACCTCGACGCAGTTGTGCCGGACCGGCCGGTCTTCCTGTTCAACAAGGACGTGCACGGCGCCTGGGTGAATTCCGCCGCGCTACGGCGAGGCGGCATCGACGCCGCGACCCCCGACCCGGTCGGCGGACGCTACGAGCGCGACGCGATGACCGGCGAACCGACCGGCATGCTGCAGGAGGGCGCTGCCTATTCATTCGAGGCGGATGTGGTCCCGGCCCCATCGACGCAGGAGTGGGCCTCGCACATCCTGCGGGCCCAACGTCATCTGCACTCGTTGGGCATCACCGGCTGGCAGGACGCCTGGGTCACGCCGGCGACCCAGGCGGCATACGAGCGCATCGCGACCGACGGGCGCCTCACCGCCCGTGTCGTCGGTGCACTGTGGTGGGACCGGCATCAGGACATCAGCCAGATCGAAACGCTCGTCGAACGGCGCCGCGTCACCGGCAGCTTCCACGCCACCTCGGTCAAGATCATGGTCGACGGCATCGTCGAGAACGGCACCGCCGCGATGCTGGAGCCCTACTGTCGGCACGACCTGGGTGAACACCCCAACGGCCTGACGTATGTCGATGCTCTTGACCTGCAGCGCGCGGTCACACGGCTGGACGCCTTGGGCTTCCAGGTGCACCAGCACGCGATCGGCGATGCCGCGGTCCGGGCGGCACTGGACGCGGTCGAGGCGGCGCGAAAGACCAATGGTGCCAGTGATCACCGGCATCACATCGCGCACGTCCAGGTCGTCAACCCGGTCGATCTGCCGCGCTTTCGCGAACTGGGAGTCGTGGTCAACTGCCAGACCTACTGGGCTCAGAACGAGCCGCAGATGAAGGAACTCAACATCCCGGCGCTGGGTCCGCAACGGTCCGCGCAGATGTATCCCTTCGCCTCCATCGCGGCATCCGGCGCGGTGCTGGCCATGGGCTCCGACTGGGGCGTGACCACTGCGGATCCGCTGGCGCAGATCGAGGTCGCCGTGCACCGGGTCGACCCCGGCGCTCGTGACGAGGAACCCTTCCTGCTGCACGAGGCACTGTCGCTCCCGGCCGCGCTCGCGGCCTTCACCGCCGGATCGGCATACGTCAATCACGACAGCGACGGCGGCACGATCACCGTGGGCAAACGCGCCGACCTGGCCGTGCTCGACACCAACATCTTCGACGCCGGTGTCCGTCCGGCCGACGCGACGGTGACGCACACGATTGCCGCCGGCCGGTTCGTCCACGGCGGCTGATCGACCCGAAAGGCCAGAGCGTCACGACGGCGGCACGGCATACAGAAAACGCTCGAAAACCGTTGACAGACAACGAAACCGGCGGGCGACATACAGCAGCTGTATGTCGCCCGCCGGTCTCGACGTGCGGTGGTGCGAGGGCTCGGGTCAGCCGATGAAGGCTTCGAGCTCCTTGACCAGCTTCGGCTTCGGCATCACGCCGACGATCGTCTTGACGACCTCGCCGTTCTGGTAGACGTTCAGCGTCGGAATGCCGGTGATGCCGTACTTCTGCGAGGTCTGCGGGTTGTCGTCGGTGTTGAGCTTGACGACGGTCAGCTTGTCGCTGTGGGCCGCGGCGATCTCGTCGATGACCGGTGCCAGCGCCTTGCACGGGCCGCACCAGGGCGCCCAGAAGTCGACGAGAACCGGCTTGTCACTCTTGAGGACATCTGCCTCGAAGGTGGCGTCGGAGGTGTCCTTGGTGGCTGCACCCATGATGGATGTCCTTTCGGTTGATGGCTGGGAATATGAAAACTGTTGTGTGACAGGCGTTCTGGTGAATCCGACAGCTACGTCGCCGCTCAGACCACCACGGCCTGCTCGGACTCCGGCAGTGGCACCTCGGCAACACTGACGTGCGCGAGGTAGCGCTCGGCGTCGAGTGCGGCAGCACACCCGGAGCCTGCAGCGGTGATCGCCTGACGGTAGGTGTGGTCGACCAGGTCACCGCAGGCGAAGACACCCTCGAGGTTGGTCGCCGTGGTGCCGTGCCCGACCAGCACGTAACCCTCGTCGTCAGTGTCCACCTGACCGGTGACAAGCTCGTTGCGCGGCAGATGCCCGATGGCCACGAAGACAGCGCTGGTGTCCTGCTCGCGCGTCTCACCGGTGACGGTGTCGCGCAGCGTCACCGAACTGACCTTCGGGTCGCCGTGGATCGCGGTGATCTCGCTGTTCCAGGCGAACGAGATTTTGTCGTTGGACTTGGCCCGGTCGGCCATGATCTTGGAGGCGCGCAACTCGTCACGACGGTGCACCAGCGTCACCGACGAAGCGAACCGGGTGAGGAAGCCTGCCTCTTCCAGTGCGGAGTCCCCACCGCCGACGACCATGATGTCCTGACCGCGGAAAAAGGCACCGTCGCAGGTGGCGCACCACGAGACGCCGTGACCGGACAGCCGCTTCTCATCGGGCAGGCCCAGCTCGCGGTATGCCGATCCCATCGCCAGGATCACCGCGTGCGCCTCGTGGACTGTCCCCTCACCGTCGGTGACCCGCTTGACCGGACCGGTCAGGTCGACCGCGGTGACATCGTCGCGCACGAGTTCGGCGCCGAAACGCTCCGCCTGGGCGCGCATCTGCAGCATCAGGTCCGGGCCCATGATGCCCTCGGCGAAGCCCGGGAAGTTCTCGACCTCGGTGGTGTTCATCAGCGCGCCGCCGGAGGTCACCGAACCTTCGAAGACCAGAGGGGCCAGGTTGGCACGCGCGGCATACACGGCGGCGGTGTAACCCGCCGGGCCGGAACCGATGATGATGACGGTGCGAGGCTCGCTCACTGATTCACTCCAAAGCAGATGACGAGAGCCGGATCGCCCGGCTCATGCAGCACAACAGATCGTAGGCGGCGGATGTTCCCCGCTCGTCATGAAGCCCGGGTCAACAGGTGCGTCGCGAAATCACAGGTTCGGATCGACGCGGCTTGGGGGCGTGTCTCCCTATCCACTTCATGGTGGCGCCAGTCGGATGGGATCAAGTTCTACGGCGTCGCGGTGTCGGGGGTGTCCAAGGACGAGCAGCGGGCGAGACTTGGCGGCTGCTGCCGTCGAGCTCGGGTGGTTGGGGGCACCCGCTTGGGCGACGACCAACATGCACGCCTTAGCTCTGCTGCTACTCAAGAGTCATTGGACGATTCGATGGCAAACGCTCTCGAAGAGCAGACCAATACGCGCTCTCCCAGACATCCGGATTCTGGTCATATTTGCGAGCCGCGTCCAGATAGCGTTTATAAGCGAGCCGCGCGTTCTCATCGTTCCATGGCTGAACCGCGCATGCGTTGAGTTCTTGAGCGCCGAGGTGCACGATCTCGTCACGGTACTCGGTCACTGCTCGCAGCATCCACTCTTCATGGTCAGGGAGGACCGCTGCCGAATCGAGATACTCGCGCCACCGACTATCGAGCTCAGCGCGGAGCGGATCCGCGCCATGTCGCATGTCAGCCTGCATCTTCCAAGTGTATGAAGGTCCCGAATGGTGCAGTTCTTGAATGTCTTCTCCGCACTACCTATTAGGACATACGCCCTAGATAGTGCGCGGGGCCACGAGCGGCGCCTGCGACTCGCTGCAGGTCGTCGACACCGCGAAGGCCGTGCGCACACTGCCCTTGGTCACCACGACGATGACCGCGGGCTTCCCGTCGTATGTCGCAAGGTCCACCCGCACCTTGTCGGGGTGGTCGAGCAGCGAGGTGCCGATGGCGCCCACGCAGGCGATGATGCCCTTCGGCGAGGCCAGCGAACCGAACTGCGCGATCTGCGCCGGGTCGGGCGAACGCACCGGTGAGGCTGCCATCGACGCCGCCTGCTGGTTGAAGTCCGCAGCCGTGTAGTTGATCGAGCTCGCCGAGACCTGGGTGACCGCAGCCACCTGATCGGGGTCGACGTGGCCGGTGCCGGCGGTGGACGGTGCGGCGGTCGTGGGCGCGTTGTTGCCACCGAGCGAGTTCACGCCGACCACCGCGACCGTGCCGACCACGGCGGCCGCGACCAGTCCGCCGACGACCTTCAGCCAGCGGTTGTTGCCCCCGGCCGAGCGGATGTCAGTTGGGGCATCGGTGGTCCGGGCATCAGGGGTCGGGGCGTCGGCGGACTCGGCGGAGCCCTCTGTGGGGCCTGCCGCGGGGGTGGCCGGCACACGGGCGGCAGGCAGGCGTGTCAGCGGAGTGACGTTGCCCGAGGGTGGCCGGGCGGATTGTTCCTGGGCGAGCGCGGCGAGGATGCTGTCGCTGACGGCAGCGGGCATCGGACCCGGGTCGGGCTGGGCGCGCAGCAGCGCTCCCATGCCGGTCGGGTCATTCTCGAACTCGTCGTGCGTCGGCGGCGTCGTCACGGCCTTCCTCCAGTCTGGGTAAGAGGTGAGACGACGGATGCCAGGAGGTGGTTCCATCGCGCACTGGTGGCACACGACGGGTGGGATTCCAACATCAGTCCCTGCTCCGACGCACGCACTCGCCGGTTGGTTCCACGCATCACGCACCGCCTTGCAGATATGCCCCGCCGTGCTGATCCCGGAGCAACTCCGCGAGGGCGGAACGGCCGCGTGCGCAGCGCGACTTGACGGTCCCCTCAGCGACTCCGAGCGCCACCGCAGCCTCAGCGACCGACAGACCCTCCATGTCGACGAGGGCAAGCGCAAGCCGCTGCCCTTCGGGGATCTTGCCGAGCGCCTCCTGCACGTCCAGACGAACCACCGTGCTGCTGTGGGCGTCGCGCCGGTCGGCCAGGTCGTACTCGGGCAACTCACTGGTGGGCTTGATCCGTCGTAACCGGTCGAGGCAGGCGTTGACGACGATGCGGTGCAGCCAGGTGGTGACCTGCGCATCGCCGCGGAAGGAGTCGGCCCGTCGGAAGGCGGAGATGAATCCGTCCTGCACCGCGTCCGCCGCAAGTTCGGGGTCGCGGCAGGTGCGAAGTGCGACCGCCCACATCCTGTCCTTGTGCCGACGGAACAGTTCGCCGAACGCGTCCGGGTCGCCGGCGCAGTGCGCAGCCAGCAGCTCGCGGTCGCCACGCTCGGCGAGCGGGACCTGCAGACTCACGAAGTCACCTGGATCTCGTTGATCTTCTCGCGGTACTCCCCGTTGGGCTGCTGGCTCAGCTGGGTCACCCAGACGATGATGTACTGCCCCTTGGCGCCATTGGCCTGCGCGGTCTGAGTGCCGGAGCCGGTGAGCGTGGCGACCGGGGTCTGCCCCTGAACGGTGTCCTTCTCGTCGGTGACGAACACCTGGATCGTCGACGGGCCACCGGTCGTGGTGATCTTGACCGATCCGACCGTCCGGTCGCCACCGAGATTCAGCAGCAGGCCGACGCCGCTCTTGAGCCCGCCGAACGAGCTGGTGGCGTAGTGGTAGCTGCGCCAGTACGTCGACTGGTTGCCGTCGATGGCCAGCTGTGCGTAACCGGGGTAGTCGCCTCCGCCGGTGCCGTAGGCGCTGATAGCGGTCGGCGTGATGACCGTGGCGGTCGGCGACGGGGTCGCCGACGGGCTCGACGACGACCTGCTCGATGACGGCGCCGAAGCTGACGGGGTCGTCGCTGCCTTCCCGGAACTGCCGATGCCGTGCAGACCGATTGCCGCGAGCGCGATGGCGACGATGACCATCACAGCGACGAACAGCAGCGCCATACGGCTGGATTGCTTGTCGGGTTCGAAGTGACCCTGCAGGAGCGGAACCGGGGGCTCGAGCTCTTCGAACGACGGGTCGTAGTCGCGCCGGTCGTCGCGCGGTCGCACGGCCGTGCGCTCGCGGGCAGACGCGATCGCCGCCTTGGGGATCATTGCCGTCTCGTCGGCATCGAGCCCGGGCACGGCACCGACCATGGTGTCGTCGGCAGTCGATCGTGCTGTATGCCGCTGTGTGTCGTCGGTCGCGCCACCCGGTCGCCCGGTGGAGGCGCCGGTCGTCCCGGCGCCTGCTCCACGGGAACCAGGCCGCGCGGCCGGAAGGCGTGATTCGGACGGTCTGCTGCCGACGCTGCGCGTCCCTGCTGCCGGCCGGACACCGTCGCTGTGTACACGTTCGGCCGACCACGGAGACAGCTGCCGCGCGAGTTCGCCTGGTGTGCGGGGACCTTGGTCATCGCCCAGAGCGGTGCGGCAGAGGGTGTCGAGATCGCCGGGCACACCGCTTGCGAGTTCGCTGGGCAGCGGCAGCTCGCCGTCGACGCGACGCTCGACCGTCGGCAGGTCGGCCACGTCGCCCTCTCCTGGCCAGCGACCGGTGAGACCGGCGTAGACGATGCGCACCAGGGCGAGCGTGTCGGCTCGCGACGCCTGCTCGGAACCCAGATCGTCGGCACCGGAGAGCGCGGCGTCGGTGGGCAGACCGAGCACCGACACGGAGCCGTCCGGTGATCGCACGATGTCGTGCGGGGTGAGATGCAGGTGGTGCAGGCCACGGACGCTCGCGGCAGCGAGTCCACCGGAGGCCTCACCGATCAGGCGGCGGACCTCCTCCGGCGGCAGGGTGCCGAATTGCAACAGGGCCGTCATCGACTCGGCTCCGTGCAGCGACTCGGTGATGACGTATGCCGTGCCGTCCTCGCTGCCGACATCGAGCACGCGCGGGAAGTGGTGGTCCTCGACGCCGGCAGCTCGCCGTGCGCTGTCGAGCGCTGCTTCGGCGTACGGCCCGGACGCATCGAAGACGGTCGCGGTGACGTCGCGGTCGAGGGTTCCGTCGGTCGCCATCCACAGGGCGTTGCCGCCACGATCCGTCAGCTTGCGGGTCAGGGTGTAGCGCCCCGCCAGCACGGTGTCCTCGCCGATGCGCTGCACTGCAGAATCGCTCCCGTCATACCCCGTCGGTCGATCGGCGGGGCCAGTCTGCTGGTGTCCGCCCCTGCCGCGCCGGACGACGTGACGGGAGGCTGTCCCGGGCCATCTTAGGAGCCGAAGCCGCCACGATCGGCCAGGCAGGGCTCAGCGGCCGGTCAACCGGCGCAATCCGCCGAGCCGTCCGGTCACCTGCTGGACGAGTTCTTCGACCTCGGCAACACGCATTCGGCGAGCGCCACCGAAGTAGATCACGACGAAGGCAGCGCCGCCGAGCAGCAGCGAGAGCAGCGCCCCGACGCGATGGTCGGTGTCGATGAGCTGTCCGACACCGAGCTCGATCGCCACCGCGACGACGGTGGCGGCGACAGCGGCGACACCGAGACGGCTGTAGGCGCGCACGACGTCCGACACCGGCACCCCGCCGAGCATTCGCCGCAGCCACCAGAAACCGATGATCGCCTCGATGATGTAACTGAGCGACTGCGCGAACGCCACACCCGAACCGACCCACGGGTCGGACAGCACGGCGAACGACACGAGGGTGAACACGCTGGCGATGACGGTGCAGATGACCTGCATCCGGAACGGTGTCCGTGCGTCCTCATAGGCGTAGAACACCCGCTGCACGATGACGCACACGGTGAACGGCACCAGACCCAGCAGCATCGCGATGGTCTGCCGGCCGATGGCCGTGGCGTCGACGGCCGGCCACATCGTGTGCACGATCGGCATCACCAGCGCCAGCGAGCCGATCGTCGCGGGGATCGTGGCGACGCCGGACAGCCGCAGGCTCAGGCGGACGTCACCGACCACGGCTCGGGTGTCACCGCGATGAGCCGCCCGCGACATACGGGTGAACAACGCCGTGATCAGGCTGAGGGTGACCAGCGAATGCGGCAACATGAACAGCAGGAAGGCCACGGCCTGTGCCTGGGTGCCGCCCGCCTTGTTGAGCACGTTGGTCGACACCAGCATGCCGAGTTGCTGCACGACGACCGCGAGGAACGCCCAGACCGCGATGCGCGAGGTGGTGCGCAGCCCCACACCGCGGAAGGTGAAGTTCGGTGTGAAGCGGTAGCCCGCCCGGCGCAGCGGAGGGATCAGCGCGAGCGCCTGCGCCACGATGCCGAGGGTCGCCGAACCGGCGAGCACCACGATCATCGGCATCGTCCACCGGTCGACCGCGCCCACCGGTCGGCCGCCGGAGGTCTGCATCAGCAGCCAGATGATGCCTGCGATCGCGAAGACGTTGGCCAGCACCGGCGACCACATCGGCGCACCGAACCGGCTGCGCGCGTTGAGCACCTCGCCCAGCAGCGTGTACAGGCCGTAGAAGAAGATCTGCGGCAGGCAGATGGCGGTGAAGATGGCGCCCAGCCGCCAGGTCTCACCCGAGGACGACAGTGAAAACAATTTGAACAGCAAGGGCGATGCCGCGGTGAACACGATCGTCACGCCGAGCAGGATCGTCATCGCCAGGGTCAGCAACCTGTCGGTGAAGGCCTTGCCGCCGTCCGGGTGACTCAGCGCCCGGGTGATCTGCGGCACGAGCACCACGTTGATCACGCCGCCGGCCAGCAGGATGTAGATCATGTTCGGCAACTGGTTGGCGGTTGCGAACGCGTCACCGGCGATCGTCGTGCTGCCGATCAGCCAGATGAGCAGCCAGGTGCGCACCAGACCGAGCAATCGCGAGACCATGGTGCCGGCCGCCATGATCGCGCTCGCGCGGCCGATACCCCGGGCGCCGGACTCGAGCGCTGCATCGGCTGCCGGTGTGCTGGTCGCCGGGTCGACCGCGCCGTCGACTCCGCGCGTTGCAGATCCGTGTGCCGTGGACGCGTATGCCGCGCCCAGCGACGCAGCCGTGCCGTATGCCGCATCGCCGGCGTCGGGGGAGGGGCCGTTCCCTGACCCTGCATCGGCTGCCGACGCCGCTCGGCGACGCGCGATCTCGGCCGGGTCGGCCACCGGCAGGTAGCCGGAGTCCTCACCGATCCAGGCGGCGTACTGCTGACCCAGGCTGCCGGGGGATTCCGGTGCGACGGTGTCGGCGCGGCGCGGCGCGGCGGCCTCGGCATACAGCTCGCCGAGGGTATGGCGCTCGCGGTCACTCATCGCTGTGGTCGCCTTCAATGTGGTCTGTCGTCGTGGGTCGGTGCCGGGTCGTCAGGCCCGTGTCGACGATCGCGTCCTCCGGTGTCGCCTCGTCACCTGCGCCGAGCGGAGTCGGGGTGCGCGGCCCCCGTCGCAGTGCCTTGCGGAGCCCGAAGATCAGCACCGCGATCGCGATGACCGCAAGCCCGCCGATGATCATCCAGGATGACGTGGGCTGCACGTTGATGCGCAACTGGGCGGGTACAGCCGGACCGAGGTCCTGACCCTGCGGCCCGGTGAGTGTGGCGTCGACGCGGACGGTGCCGGCCCCGACGGCCTTGAGGCCGAAGCGCGTCGACGTGCGCGAGTTCGCTTCGATTTCAATGGTTTTGGAATTGTGGGAGATCAGCAGCTGATAGCGGCGTGGAAGCAGCGTCAGGGTGAGATCGTGCACGGGGACGTTCAGGCCGTTGGCGACCGTGACGGTGATCTGGCCGGAGTCGGTGAAGAAGTTGATGTCGGACGGGTTGACCGTGACCTGACCGACAAGCGCGGTCATGGCGGCGTCGGCGGTCTTCTGAGTGGTGCTCAGAGCGCTTGCCTGCCCGCGCCACCGGGTCGACCCGACCACGTCGAGCGCGCGTGCCCGGTCGGAGACCTCGTCCTGCGCATCGACCAGGATCGAGCTGAGCGAACTCAGCTGATCGGCCGCCGTGCCCAGTTGGTGCAAGGTGGTGCCGTTGACGGACGTGGCGGTGACCGGTGGGAAGGCCGTGCCGGCGGTCGGTTTGCCCAGCAACGACGTGGTCGGAGCGGCCGCGAGCGCGGTCGTCGTCTCGGTGTCATCGCGCACCGACACCCACGATGCGCGTTCGAGCGCTGCGACCTCGGCGGCGAGCGCCGAACTGGGCATCCCACCGGTGCGTGGAACGACGAGTGTCACTGAGCGAGCTGATTCCGGAGACGTCTGATACGTGGCCATCAGTTGCGCGAGCAACAGTTGGGTGCGTAGTCCCTCATCGCCGCCACCAGCGGAAAAGGTGCGCGACAGAGTTTCGTCATACGTGAGCAGACCGGACGTGCCGGCCAGCCGGTAGGCGCCCGAGATCTGCGACTGCTGCGGAGTGGCCACCGCACGGGTCGGCAGCACCTCGACCGGTGCACTGGTGCTGGTGCGAGTCCAGGTGACGGCGATCCTCGACAGCTGCGAAGCGGACATGTCGCCGACGGGCCAAAGCGCACGGCGGGCGCTGATGGCGCTCAGCTGAGCCGGTAGCGCGACGGAGAGATCCCGGTTGATCAGCGCGGATCCGCTGCCGCCTGTCGCGGACAGTGCCGTGAGGTCGGGGTCGTCATACGGCAGCCACCAGACGTTCTGCCCGTGGGTGAGTTCGGCGAACCGCGAGGTTGCGTTGGCGACAACGGCCGCCAGCTGTTCGGCCGGAGTGGTGGGGGCGGGTGTCGGCGTCTCGGAACTGCTCGATGAGCCGCTGGCGGAACTGCTTGAGCTGCTGGGGTTCCCGCTTGCACCTGCGCTCGACGAAGCGGCGTTGCCGGAGGTGAGGTTGCTCGAACCGTCGGCAGTGCTCGTCGGCGTCGGGACCGGTGACGACGCGCTCGGACTGGAGGAGGAGCTGCTGGAGGATGCCGACGACTCCTGGCCGGAAGACGCCGACGCCGACGCCGAGCCGGTCGTCACCGCGGGGGTCGGCAGATTGTTGTCGGCGGCGGCCGGGGGATCGAGGATCTCCGGATCCACCACCCAGGTCACGGGCAGTCCCTGGAACTCGGTCAGCGTCTGCTGCAGGGCCGAGTCTGGCCCGATCGCATTGATCCAGGCGGTTGTTCGCGCGGTGCCGGTCGGTCCGAAAAGCGCGGGATCAGCTGGCAGGGTGAGAGGTATGACGATGTCCAGCTTCAGTGGCGAACTCACCCTTCCTCCTGCGATCGACAGCGTCGTGCGAACGCTGCCACGGATCGCCGACGCCGACTGTCCGCTGCCGTCGGTGACGGTGATCGTGAGGGGCAGCGAGGCGAGTGAGTAGCCGAGGTCGAGCTTGTCCGCCGGGATGGTCGCGTCGAATGCGGACGTCGAGTCGCCCGGTAGCTGCGGGACGGTCGCGGTCGCCACATCCTGCACTGGTATGTCGAGGCTGCCCGATGCCCAATTGCGCACCGACGTCATGGTGTCCAGCAGTCGCGATCCGAGCGCGATGTGCACGACCGGGGCCGTGATCGTGGCGGAACCGGTGTTGGTGATGGTGCCGCTGACGGTGACGGCCTTCTTGTCCGACGTCAGGATCGGACTGGTCGGCGAAAGGCTGATCGTCACCGACGTGCTGGGCGAGGCTGCCGCCGCGCTCGCTGCGACCGTGTGCAGGGAGGCCGCTTGCGCCATACCGGACCAGGCGGTGACGAAGGCGAACAGCGCACAGACGAAGATCGCCGCGGCATACCGCGCGGTGCGGTGACGGTGGCGGTGGCGGTGGGCAGGGTCAGCCGGTGCCGGCGAGGTGCTGCCAGGCGGTCTGGGCGATGCGACGTTCATTGGGGAAGGTCAGCCGCCCATGCACTCGGTCCAGCCGGAACCAGCGCGCGTCGACGGCCTCGTGGTCGGGGTCGCCTTCGATGCTGATCTCGCCACCGAGTGCCTCCAACAGGTAGTGATGCACCCGCTTGTGAATCCGGAACTGGGGGGTGCTGAACCAGTAGTCGATTGTGCCGAGCGTCAACAGGGCACGACCGATGATGCCTGTTTCTTCTTCGACCTCACGGACCGCGGTCTCCACCAGCGTTTCGCCGGGCTCGACGTGGCCTTTGGGCAGACACCATTCCAGGCGCCCCGCACGATTGTGCCGGGCGATGAGGGCAATCCACGCGAAGCCCCCCGCCACGTCGATGATGACCCCACCCGCGGAGACCTCCTCCTGCGCCGGCAGCCGCCGCACGGGGCGGCTGGTGCGGGCGGGATGAAGGCTCATCTCAACACTGTAACCACGCAGTGTGCGAACACCAGCGCCGTCGGCTGGATTTTGTGTGGTTGCGCACTCGTGGCGGTTGCCGGTGATTCGGGGTGGCGCGGCCACCTCGCCTAATCTTGCGGTTGTGTGGAAGTCCCCCCGGTCACCTGAAGACTCCGCTGCACGCTCGTATGCCGAATTGCAGCGTCGCGCGGTGCAGCACCTCGCGCCCGTGCTGCCGATGCTGCAGCACCTCGGCGAGGTCTTCGCCGACGCAGGGCACGAAATCGCGCTCGTCGGTGGTCCGGTGCGTGACGCCTTTCTCGCGCGGACGTCGGCGGACATCGATCTGACGACATCTGCGTCGCCGGAGGAGACCGAGGCCCTGCTGAAGCCGTGGGCGTCGGCGACGTGGGATGTCGGGCGGGCCTTCGGCACGATCGGCGCCCGACGCGACGGCCTGCAGGTCGAGATCACGACCTACCGCTCCGATGTCTACGACCGGCAGTCACGCAAGCCGGTGGTGTCCTTCGGTGACTCGCTGGAGGACGACCTGCTGCGGCGCGATTTCAGCGTCAACGCGATGGCGCTACGGCTGCCGACGCTGGAATTCGTCGACCCGCACGGTGGACTGGCCGCGCTCGCCGACCGCACTCTCATGACGCCGGCCGCGCCGTCGGAGTCTTTCGGCGACGACCCGCTGCGGATGATGCGTGCGGCCCGGTTCGCCGCGCAGCTGGGGTTCACGGTCGACCCGCGGGTGCGCGAGGCGATGCGTGAGATGGCCGGGTCCATCGAGATCATCTCGGCCGAGCGGGTGCGGGACGAGCTGGTCAAGCTGATGTTGTCGGCGGCGCCGCGTGCCGGTCTGACACTGCTCGTGGAGACCGGCCTTGCGTCATACGTGCTGCCGGAGCTGCCGGCCCTGCAACTGGAGGTCGACGAGCACAACCCGCACAAGGACGTCTACGAGCACTCACTCACCGTGCTCGAGCAGGCAATGGCTCTCGAGGGCGAGAGGTCGGTGCCCGGCCTCGAATCGCCGGCGACCGTCCCCGGACCGGACCTGGTGCTGCGCCTGGCCGCGCTGTTGCACGACGTGGGCAAGCCCGCGACGCGTGCCTTCGAGCCCGGCGGGGGAGTTTCCTTCCACCACCACGAGGTCGTGGGGGCGAAACTCGTGCGCAAGCGTATGCGGGCGTTGCGTTTCGACAAGGCGACGACCGCCGACGTGGCGAGGCTGACCGAGTTGCACCTGCGCTTCCACGGATATGGCGGAGGCGAGTGGACCGACTCGGCCGTGCGCCGCTATGTCACCGACGCCGGGCCGATGTTGTCACGACTGCACCTGCTGACCCGCTCGGACTGCACCACGCGCAACCGGCGCAAGGCCGCCGCCCTGGCGCGAACGTATGACGACCTCGAGGTGCGCATCGCTGCTTTGCAGGAGCAGGAGGAACTCGCAGCCGTGCGGCCCGAACTGGATGGCAACCAGATCGCCGGGACGCTGGGCATCACGCCCGGGCCCGTGCTGGGCCGTGCCTACAAACACCTGCTGGCATTCCGCCTGGATGCCGGTCCGGTCGGCGAGGACGCCGCGCGCGAGGAGCTGCAGCGCTGGTGGGGCGAGCAGCCGGAGGCCGGTCAGGGGTAGGTCTCGGCGAGCGTTGCAGGCGTGACGCTCAGCCGATCTCGCGGCCGGAACCCGTTGCGGTCTGACCGTGGCCGTCGCTGATCGTCCCGCTGAACACGAACGAGCCTTTGGCAGCGCGGAACGTCACGACGACATACAGCGCGGAATCGGCGTGGTGCTCGTGATGGTGCCGTGGGTTCTGCACAGAAGCCGACATGGGCGTCTTCACTCCGACCATCGAGGTCTTGACGGTCACGACGCACCCGCGGCTGCCGAGGGCGAAGAAGACCATTCCCCAGACCTTCCCGCTCGCGGCCCGGACAGGCGCCTGGGCCACAACGTGATAGCCGGATCCGCACGCCTTGACGGCGATCGCGGATGCTGCAGCGGTCGAGACTGATCCGCCACCGCCACCACCAGCGGTCGGAGTCGGAGTCGGTGCCGGTGGGCGAGAGGGCGATCGCGCCGGTGTGGTGCCCGAGTGGTCGGCGGAGGGGGTCCCGACCGCGGTCACGGTGGACCTCGTGATGGTGGCGGAGGCGGCGCTGTGGGCTGTCGACGACCCGGTGCTGGAACTTGTCGAGCTGCCGTCGCGTGTCGTTGATGTCAATCGGTTGGGGCTCGTCACGATGGTGTTCGGCATAGAGGTGAGTGACGGCGTCGTCGATGCGGCACCACTGGCCGAACTGCATCCGGCGATCAAGACACCGGCCACCATGGCCGCGCCGAGTACCCTCCCGCTGCGATTCATCCGGCCCCCTCCAGCTCGCGTTGTCGTCGCACAGTCTGTATGACGCAATCGTGTGTCACCTGTATGACGCGGTGGGCCACCCCGTGGTTGCGTGCACCCGGCGCGACCCGTGGCGATTGTCCGTGGTGCGTCATGACATTCGGCACAGGCGACCTACCGGTGACCGGTCGTACCGTGGAGCCGACGCGCGACCCGCGTCGTCATACGTATGCCTTCGGGTGCAAGTTGCTTGTAGCACAGCGGTTCGTTCAGCGAGGAGTCTTGACATGCGTCGATATCGCCAGTCCTGGTGGTTGGTTGTCGTTGCGATGTGGGTGATCTTCGGCGCGTTGCACCTGCCGGAGTTCTTCGCGGTTGTGATCGTCCTGGCGATGCTGGTCGGATCCGGGGTCTTCCGCGCTCGTGGCGGGCGCATCGGTCACCACAACCGGTCGCACGTCCACGGTCGGGGCCATGGCGGTTACGTGGGTGGCCCGTCGCCCGACTACGACTACGTCGAACCCGTCTGGCAGCCCCAGCAGCAGGACCCGCCGCGGCCGGTTGTCGACCTGACCAAGCCGGCGTCGACGGTCGCGCGCAGCCTGGCCGAGCTTGCTGCTGATCCGCGGTTGCCGCAGGACCTGCGTGAGCAGGCGCTGCGCCTGGACGAGCGCTGCGGCGAGGCGTCGACCTACCTCGGTGAGCGCAACGCAGATGCCGCCGAGGTCTTCGAGATCGACCAGATTCGCAGCGATTTCGGCCCGGAGGCGTTGAAGTCCTTCCTCGCCTTGGCGCCCGGCACGGCCGACACGACGGTGCTGGCGGACGGCAAGACCGGTCATCAGCTGGTCACCGACGAACTCGACCTGCTGCTGCGTGCAGTCAGCGAACGTATGACGCATGCCGGTCGACTCGGCAGCGAGCCGTTGCTGGCCAACCATCGGTTCCTTCAGGAGAAGTTCGGCAGACGCCATGGGGACGACCTGCAACTGTGAGGCGAACCGCAGGAATCGCCCCGGTGACGCAGGTAAATTCTTGGTATGCCGCTGTTTTCGGCTTGGTAGGAACTCTTCCACTGGTGACACACGCAGGGCTTGACTGCGAGACGGCACATTCCCTCTCCCAGGAGTCCCTCCATGTCAGGTCTTGGCAAGAATCGCTCGGCCGTGCGTCTCGCAGCGAAGCTCGCGGTGGGTGCGACGGCGGCAGCGTTCGCACTGGTTCCGGCGGTCAGCGCATCGGCGAGCGGCGCCAACTATGTCGCGCTCGGTGACTCGTACTCCGCCGGTGTCGGCTCCGGCGACTACATCTCGTCCAGCGGCAGTTGCGACCGCAGCCCCAATGCGTACTCGGCACTGTGGGCGGCGGCGAACTCGCCTGCGTCATACACCTCGGTCGCCTGCTCCGGCGCGACGACCTCCGACGTCATCGCCAACCAACTGTCGGCGCTGTCGAGCAGTACGACCCTGGTGAGCATCACGATCGGCGGCAACGACGAGAACTTCAGCGGGATCATGGAGGACTGCACCCTCGACGGCACGACCACCTGCGTCAACGAGATCAACGCCGCCGAGGCCGACGCCCGGACCAACCTGCCGGCGAAGCTGGCCGCGGTCTACAACGACATCGCCGCGGACGCGCCCAACGCGCAGGTGGTGGTGCTGGGCTACCCCGAGTTCTACGACCTGTCGCAGGACTGCATCGGGCTGAGCCAGACTTCGCGCACGGCCATCGACGGTGGTATCGACGTGCTCGACTCGGTGATCCAGACCGCGGCCGAGAATGCCGGCTTCACGTATGCCGATGTCCGGTCTGCCTTCTCCGGTCACGAGATCTGCGACAGCGACCCGTGGCTGCACTCGCTCAACTTCACCGACATCAGCGAGTCGTATCACCCGACCGCCGACGGCCAGGCGAACGCGTACTACCCGGTGTTCAGCAGCGAGGTCGGCTGACGTTCGGGAATCCGCCCGGCTCTCCGCCGGGCAAAATTCGACGCTGGGGCGGCAACAGCGGCCCCAGCGTCGAATTTCGCTGAGTCTCCTGTTGCGATATTCGACGGTATGGCGGTGATAGCAGCCTCAGCGTCGAATTTCGTTGGTGTTGCAGCGCGTTCAGGCCTCGGTTGCTGTGTCCCGCAGGTCGCGTTTGAGGATCTTGCCGGAGGCGTTCCTCGGCAGATCATCGATGAAGACGACCTCCTTGGGCACCTTGAACGGCGCCAATTGGGTCCGGGCGTGCGCCAGCAGTTCGGCTGACTGATCGACCGGGGCGCCTGGCACGCCGTCGCTGACGCTGCGCAAGACCACGAAGGCCGTGATCTTCTCGCCCCACTTCTCGTCAGGTATGCCGACGACGGCGACCTCCGCGACCGACGGATGCGTGTAGAGCGCATCCTCGACCTCGCGGGAGGCGACCAGCACGCCGCCGGTGTTGATGACGTCCTTGATGCGGTCGACGACGAACAGGAATCCCTCGGCATCCCGCCTCACCAGGTCACCCGAGTGGAACCAGCCGTCCCGGAACGCCTCTGCCGACTCCTGCGGTTTTTCCCAGTAGCCCGAACACAGCTGCGGCGAGCGGTAGATGATCTCGCCCGGCTCGTCGTCGGCCACCTCGACGCCGTTGCCGTCGACCACGCGTGCCTCGACGAAGAGCACCGGCCGACCGCACGAATCCGGCCTGTCCGCGTGGTCCTCGGGACGCAGCACGCATGTCAGTGGTGCGACCTCCGACTGACCGAAGCAGTTGTAGAACCCCACCGTGGGCGCCTTGCGCTGCCACTTGTGCAGCACAGGCACCGGCATGATCGAGGCGCCGTAGTAGGCCTTGGCCAAACCGTCGAACGAAAGCTGCTCGAACGAGGGGTGATTCGCCATACCGACCCAGAGGGTCGGGGCTGCGAAGAAGGATCGGTGACCGTCATTCGCCAGACGGCGAAGGACGTCGCCTGGCTCGGGAACTTCGAGGATCGTGTTGGTCGCACCGACCATGAGCGCAGGCAGCACGAAGACGTGCATCTGAGCGGAGTGGTAGAGCGGCATGACGTGCAACGGCTCGTCGTCTGCACGGAAATCCAGTGCCGCCAGGCAGGAGATGTACTCGCTCACCAGCGCCCGATGCGTCATGATCGCGCCCTTGGGAGCCGACGTGGTGCCGGAGGTGTAGAGCAACTGGGCCACGTCGAGATCGTCGATGTCGACCGCGAAATCCATTGGTGCATCGACCGATTCGGCGATCTCTACGAGCGATCCGGGCGTATCCCGCAGCGCGATGAGGTGACCCGGCAGCGTAGGCACGGCGTCCAGGTGGTCACGCAGACTCGGGTCGACCAGCACGGCAGCCGCACCGGACTGCTCGATCAGATACGTGAGTTCGCGGCCGATCAGGTTGTAGTTGAGCGGCACATGCACCAAGCCGCTGCGGGCGCAGGCCAGGTAGCCGATGAGATAGGCGTCGGAGTTCCTGCCGAGCGCCGCGACCCGCGTTCCCTTGTGCAGGCCGAGCGAGTGCAGGTATGCCGCAACTCTGGTGACGGCCGCGTCGAGAGCGGCATATGTCCATGTCCGATCCTCGAAGCGCACGGCGATCCGTGGGCCGAAGGTGGCGGCGCTGCGGCGCAGCACGTCCGAGACGGTATTGCTGCGCAGCAATGGAGCGGCGGGGTCGATGGCCGCGGACGCCATCACGACATCACCCGTTCGTCGAGCCAGGCGATCACGTCGGCGCCCACTTCGTCACGGTTGGTTTCGTTGAACAGCTCATGTCGAGCGCCCGGATACAGCCGCAGTGTGAGGTCCCGGATGCCGGCGTGACGCAACTGGTCGGCGACGGCGCGCACTCCCTTGCCGTTGGCGCCGACCGGATCCTTGTCGCCGGAGATGACCATGACCGGCAGCGCCGCCGGGATGGCAGCGACCTCGGCGTCGTTGTTGATCCTGGCGAGTGCCGGCAGCAGATCCGCGTAGAAGCCGGCTGTGAACACCTGGCCGCACGCAGGGTCTGCGACATACGCGTCGACCTCGCTCTCGTCACGGGACAGCCAGTCGAACTCGGTGCGCGCCGGTTTGAATGCCGCGTTGTACTGCCCGAACGTCAGCCGGGTCATCAACGGGCTGCGCGCCCGCCGACCTCGCACCCGGCACTCGGTCTTGGCGATGGCGGTGCCGACCCGGCCGAGCAGGCCGGGGTCGCCGGCGGTCCCGGACAGCACCAGTCCCGTGAGAGATTCACCGTGCTGTATGGCGTAGGCCCGGGCGAGGAACGAGCCCATGCTGTGACCGATCAGGAACACCGGCAACCCGGGATTCTCCGACTCCGCGCGTGCCTGAACTGCCGCGAGATCGCCCACGACACAAGCGAATCCGTCGTTGTCGCCGAGGTATCCGGCGTCCTGCGCCGTGGTGGTCTCACCGTGACCGCGATGGTCTTCGGCATACACGGCGTACCCCGCCGCGGTGAGTTCACCGGCCAGCCGGGCATAGCGCTGACTGTGTTCGGCCATACCGTGTGCGATCTGCACGACGGCCTTCGGAGCGGCCTCCGTCAGCCATCGGCGCACGAAGATCTCCGTGCCGTCGTGGCTGGTCAGCGTGAATGTGTCTGCGGTCATGGCGAACCTCGCGGTGCTGGAAGGAGCCTTTCCTCGCGACGATAGCCGCTCAGGCCATGGCTCTGGCCCGCTTGTTGGTAGGCGCCACCTGGGCCATGCCTGTGGACTACTTGGCGCTGCCCATTCCGCGGTCCCCTTCGTCCCCGGCGAGCATCATTGTGACCTCTTCAATCCGCTCGAAACGTCCGCTCTCGTCTTGCTGCCCGAACAGATAGACCTCCTGTATGACGCGGCTACCGTCGCGTTTGGTCACCGTCACGATGTGCCGGTCGGCATATCTTCGACCATCGACGAACTCGTCGAGCACCTCGACGTCGACCGCGGCGACGATCGTTCGAAGATGCCCGATGTGCTCGGCGAAACCCGCCCTGTCGTCCCACACGCCGTCGGTGCGCTGGCGGTAGCCAGGCGCGAAATGGCGATCAAGTGCTGCATCGAGCGGCTCGTCGCTGCCCAAGAGGTCTCGCAGAGCGGACGCGATGTCGGTCATGCCCGCAGGCTCGCACACTGTCCGATCCAGGCCGCCGCCGACCGCCGAGCGGCGTGTCATGCGCCCGCCGGTCAACCGGCACGGTGATGCTGGCCGAATGGAATGTGACCTGATCGCCAGCACCCCCGACGCAGCGTGGCTGCCTCCCGGCAGCACTGCCGAGGTCTGGGCCGGGGAGGACTGCCGGCCTCCTGACCACGCGATCATCGTGCGGTTGTTGCTGGTCCGCGCGAACGCCGACGCTGCTCGTGGCGCCGAGTTCTTCTGTGTGGAGACCGCGAAGGGCTTGGACTTGCCCACGCTCTTTCTCGGCCCCACAGGCGCACGTATGACGACCGAGCAGGGGCTCGAAGCGCTGTGTCGCGAGGTGTGCGGCACGTCGTTGCCGCTGCGCTGCGTCGGCTTCGTGCGCAATGTGGTTCCCACGCCCGACGCGAGCTATCCGCATCCGGTGCCGCATGCCCACGTGCCGGTCTTTGCGCCCCAATCCGACGTCACGCCGACCGCCGGCGGCATGTGGGTGGATGGTGTGAGCGCGCGTTCGGATCTCGCCGCCCGACACTGGTGGCCGATCGTCGAGCGCCACCTCCAGCCCATCAACCGCAGCCGTGCCAACGATTTCTCCCAGTGACGTCGAGATCTCGACGTCACTGGGAGAAATCGATGACAGCGTCAGCCTGGGGAGACCGCGACCCTGACGACACCGGCGACCCAGGCACGACGGTCATCACCTGACCGCGTCTCGACGGAGCCGGACACGGCGGTAAACTTTATCTACTACAATTTGTAGTAGATCCTGCAGATGGATCGGTTCCACGCTATGGAGGTTGCCGTGATCGTCCTTTCCTACAGTTCCGGACACGACTGCGAAGGCGCCCTCACCTGGGCCGCCCGCGCCGCCATCGCGCGCGATGTCCCGCTGGCGGTCGTCAGCGTCGCGGGGCTTCCGTCGATGCTCGGCGACGCGAACTACGCGGCCCCACTTCCGGCTGAGATGTTCACCGAGTCCGCCCAGGCGATCGCCGAAGAGGGTGCGGCCAAGGCCCGTGAACTCGGCGTCAAGGACGTCACCGCGCACGGCACCACCGGTGACACCGCCCGTGCCGTGGTCGAGTTCTCCAAGGACGCAGAACTCGTGGTCGTCGGCAGCCGTGGCCGCGGCCAGCTCCTGTCCGCGCTGCTCGGTTCGGTGTCCTACGAGATCACCGCGCACGCGCACTGCCCGGTCGTGGTGATCCGGCGCGGCGCCGACATCGGCGCCCGGAACGGCCAGGCGGTTGTGGTCGGCCTCGACGGTTCCGAGGGTTCGCAGGACGCCGTCGACTTCGCCGCCGGCGTCGCCGTCCGGTCCAAGGGCAAGCTGACCCTCGTCACCGTATGGCGCGATCCCATCGCGGACGGCCTCATGCCCGTGGACTACAGCCACGGCGACACCCTGCTGCAGGACATCAAGAAGCAGGCAGCCGAGACACTCCAGCGCGCTGCGGCCACGCTGCGCGAGACCTACCCCGACCTCAGCGTCGACACAGTCCTGGTCGAGGGATTGCCCGCCGACGCGCTGCTCAAGGCCGCTGACGGCGCGGACCTGATCGTCACAGGCTCACGTGGCCGCGGCGGCTTCGGAGGCCTGCTGCTCGGCTCGGTCAGCCATGGCGTGCTGCATCACGCCAAGAGCGCCGTCGCGATCGTCCGCTGAGCCGGCACTACCGCCGCCGTCGTCGGGGGTGGCGAGAGGCGAGCGGATCGTCATACCTCGCGGGACCGACGAAACGGGCGGCCGCCCACCTGCAAGAGGTGAGCGGCCGCCCGTCGATGTTTCGAGGTGTCGAGGTCAGCGTGCTTCGGTGCCGTCGATGAAGGCTTCGAGCTTGGCGCGACCGATCTCGTCACGACGCTGCTCCGGCGGGGACTTCATCAGGTATGACGATGCCGACAGCAGCGGGCCGCCGATGCCGCGGTCCTTGGCGATCTTCGCCGCACGGATGGCGTCGATGATGATGCCTGCGGAGTTCGGGGAGTCCCAGACCTCGAGCTTGTACTCCAGGTTGAGCGGCACGTCACCGAAGGCACGGCCTTCGAGGCGCACGTACGCCCACTTGCGGTCGTCCAGCCACTGCACGTAGTCCGACGGGCCGATGTGCACGTTGCGGGCGCCCATGTCGTGCTCCAGGTTGGAGGTCACGGCCTGGGTCTTGGAGATCTTCTTGGACTCGAGGCGCTCGCGCTCCAGCATGTTCTTGAAGTCCATGTTGCCGCCGACGTTCAGCTGGTAGGTGCGGTCGAGCACGACGCCGCGGTCCTCGAACAGCTTCGCCATCACGCGGTGGGTGATCGTGGCACCGACCTGGCTCTTGATGTCGTCACCGATGATCGGCACACCGGCCGCTTCGAACTTGGCCGCCCACTCCGGGTCGGAGGCGATGAACACCGGCAGCGCGTTGACGAAGGCGACGCCCGCGTCGATGGCGCACTGGGCGTAGTACTTGTCGGCCTGCTCCGAACCCACCGGCAGGTAGGAGACGAGCACGTCGACCTTGGCGTCCTTGAGTGCCTGCACGACGTCGACCGGCTCGGCGGCCGACTCGTCGATCGTCAGCTTGTAGTACTTGCCGAGGCCGTCCAGGGTGTGGCCACGCTGCACCTCGACGCCGGTCGTGGGCACGTCCGCGATCTTGATGGTGTTGTTCTCGCTGGAGTTGATCGCCTCGGCGAGGTCCTTGCCGACCTTCTTGTCATCGACGTCGAATGCCGCGACGAACTGCACGTCGTTGACGTGGTATTCGCCGAACTTCACGTGCATCAGGCCAGGAACGGTGCCCTCGGGCGATGCGTCCTTGTAGTACTCGACGCCCTGTACGAGCGAGCTCGCGCAGTTGCCGACGCCGACGATGGCGACGCGGATGGATCCCATGGTGTTACTCCTTGTCATCCCCGACGGTGGTCGCCGGGTCGTGAGGGTGATGCGGATGTGTCGGATTGCTGCCGTATGCCGATCGCTCTGTCTCGATCAGTTCGGAGAGCCAGCGCACTTCACGTTCGGTGGATTCGAGCCCGTGACGGTGCAGTTCTGCGGTGTAGCTGTCGGTGCGCTCGCGACGCTCGCGCGAGTGCTCCCGCGCGATGTCGAGACGCTCCTCGAGCCGGCTTCGTCGACCCTCCAGAATGCGCAGCCGCACGTCGCTGCTGGCACGTCCGAAGAATGCGAAGTGGACATCGAAGGTCTCGTCCTCCCAGGAGGCGGGACCCGTCTGGGCCATGAGCGTCTGGAACTGCTCCTTGCCTTCCGCGGTCAGCTCATAGGTGATCCGGCTGCGCTTGCCGGCCAGACCGGTCTGTCGAGCTGAACTGTCAGCCTCCGACTCGCTGATCCAGCCACGCTCGACCAGACCCTTGAGGCACGGGTAGAGCGAGCCGAAGGACACGGCACGGAAGGCACCGAGCACGCCTGCAAGCCGCTTGCGCAGCTCGTAACCGTGTAGCGGCTGGTCGTGCAGCAACCCCAGGACGGCGAGCTCGAGGATGGCGCCGCGTCGGGACATAGGCGACCTCCTCAGGCATGCGTCGACGTCAGGTTCGCGAGAACTGTACACGAACGATGTATCGAATCGATACATCGGTCGTGAACTTGGGAGTTGGCTGCGAGAGTTCCCGTATGTCGGGCATCCCGCGTTAACCTTCACCGGTGACTGATCAGACGCGTGCTGCGCGCCGCAGAAAGCCCGCCGGCGGCTCCACCTCTCGCGGTGGCTCGGGACGTTCCGGCAACGGCGGCAGTGGAGTCCGCACCCGGCGGTTCTTCGGCCGGGGCAAGCCCAAGAAGGAGCACGGCCTGATCTTCAAGGTCGTCGTGCGGACGATCTTGGGCCTGTTCACCCTCTGTGTGCTGGGATTCCTGGCCCTCGTGGTGATGTATCTGCGCACCACGATCCCGCAGCCGCAGGCGGACGCCGGCAAGCAGGTGTCGATCATCTACTACAGCGACGGCAAGACCGAGTTGGGCAGATTCAGCACGGTGAACCGCCAGGATGTCCAGCTCAGCCAGGTTCCCAAGACCGTGCAGTACGAATTCCTCGCCGCGGAGGACCGCAACTTCTACAAGAACTCCGGTGTGTCGATCACCGGCACCCTGCGTGCGACCTTCGTGACGCTCAGTGGCGGCGGCGAACAAGGCGGTTCGACGATCACCCAGCAGTACGTCAAGAACTACTTCCTCACGCAGGACAGGTCGGTCTCGCGCAAGCTCAAAGAGATCATGATCGCGCTGAAGATCGACCGGAAGTACTCCAAGACCGAGATCCTGCAGGACTACCTCAACAACATCTACTTCGGCCGCGGGGCCTACGGCATACAGGCCGCATCGCAGGCGTATTTCGGCGTCAACGTCGAGCAGTTGAACGACAGTCAGGGCGCCTTCCTCGCCTCGGTGATCAACGCACCCGCCATTTACGATCCGCAGTACGGCGAGGCGAATGCCGAGCGTGCGAATGCGCGAATGGTCTACGTGCTCGACGGCATGGTCAAGGAAGGCTGGATGACCCAGGCCGTCCGCAACCAGCAGCAGTTCCCGACGTTCAAGACGTATCAGCCGGTGCAGCAGAACACCGGCACCAACGGGTACATCGTCAACGCCGTCCGCAACGAGTTGCAGAACAAGCTCGGCCTGTCGCAACCGGACATCGACCGTGGTGGACTACGGATCACCACGACGATCAGCAAGCCCGACCAGGATGCCGCGGTCGCTGCGGTCAACAACAATGTCTCCTCTGAGCAGGTGTGGCTGGACGAGATCCGCACCGGCCTGATCGCGGAGAAGCCGGACGGCGCAGTCGTCGCCATGTACGGCGGCTCCGACCCGGCCGCCACACAGGACTCCGCGACCATCTCCACCATGCAGGGCGGCTCGAGTTTCAAAATCTTCGGGCTGGCGGCGGCGCTGCAAGACGGTTTCACCCTGAATCAGACCTACAACGGCGCCTCGCCGCTGGTGATCGGTAAGCAGAAGTTCACCAACGACAACAACGAGCAGTTCGGCAACATCACGCTGACCAAGGCGCTCGCGTACTCGGTGAACACGGTCTTCCTGCAACTCAACCAGAACCTCGGTAGCGGCAAGACTCTCGCTGCGGCAGAGCAGTTGGGCATTCCGTCGACCGATCCGGGCATGAACGACCCTCAGGTCAACGACATCCTGGGCATCGCAGCGGTTCGCGTCATCGACATGGCCAACGCCTACAACACGGTCAGCACCGGCGGAAAGAAGGCAACGCCGTACTTCATCCAGTCGGTGAGCAGTGTCGAAGGCGACTACTCCTACACCGCCCACCCGCAGACCCAGCAGGTGATCAGTTCTGGGGTCGCCAACAACATCGCCGATGCCGCGTCGCACGTGCTGACTGACCCCGGAGCGACCGCGCAGCAGACCGCTGGGCAATTGGGCCGGCCGGCCGCCGGCAAGACCGGGACGACCAACAACTACCTCTCGGCGTGGTTCACCGGGTTTACGCCCGACCAGCTGACCACCTCGGTCGGCATGTATGCCGGAAACGGCACGACCCCCCTGGCGCAGGCAGGTCAGTCGTTCTACGGCGGCGACGTTCCGGCGACCATCTGGCTGGACTTCATGCGGGCCGCACTGAAGGGTCAGCCGGTCGCGCAGTTGCCGAACAGCACGACGGTCTCGCCGGCTACGACCTTCTCCTCGCCGGCCAGCACGGCACCACCGTCGACGACTGCTTCGTCGCCGAGTCCGACGCAGTCCCAGCCGTCGGTGACCACCTCGGCGCCGCCGAACCCGGGGCCGAGCAAGACGGTGCCGACACCGAGCAGGACCATCCCGACGCCATCGCGCACGGCTCCGACTCCGTCGCACACCGAGGCACCGGGTGGGTCGGTGGAGGGGGCCGACAGCGACGGCGGCGGACTCAGCCAACCACTGGTGGGAGCGGGTTAAGCTCGCAGCCGTGCCCGCGCAGACCCGCCTGACAACGCCCAGCCGCGGCGAAGAACCCGCCCTCGTCGCCTCGCAGATCGTCGGTGGTCCGGTGGGCCGGTTTGCTGCGGTCGGCCGCCGCGGTTGGACGTATGCCGCAGCGGTGTTGTCGGCGCTGGCGTCGGTCATGGTTGCGCTCGGTGTGGCGCAGAAGAACCACTGCATCCGCTCGGGCTGGGGCGGCACCGGCGCACTGTGGCGGGAGTGTTACAGCGACTTGCCCGTCGGCGCGGAGGGCCCGCACGGTGGCACGCCGTGGAGTTCGTTCGGGCAGGGCGGCACTCAACCGGTGCTGACCGCGGTGCTGTCGTGGATCGTCAAACAGCTGACCCCGAGCGGTAGTTCGCTGTCGGAGCAGCAGATCTACTTCGCGATCAGCGCGGTCATCATCGTGCTGCTCATCGCCGCGACCACCATCGCCACCGCGTCGATGTTGCGCGGCACCCCGTGGCTGGCCGCGCATGTGGCGCTCAGCCCGGTGCTGATCACCGCGTCCCTGTTGTCGTTCGACGTCCTCGGTGTGGCACTTGCGACGCTCGGTATGGCGGCGTGGGCGCGCCGGCACCCCGTCGCTGCAGGAGTGCTCATCGGTGCCGCCACCATGGCACGCACGTATCCGCTGGTGATCTTGCTCGCGATGGTGCTCATCGCCCAGCGCGACCGGGCGCATGACGCGATCGTGCGCCTCCTCGCGGGTGCAGCAGGCGCGATCGTTCTGTGTATCGCGCTCGCGTACGGTCTGGGCGGCAACCCGTTTGCGCCATACAGCTCGTGGTGGCACCAGGGCGCAGGATACGGCTCGCTGGGGTATCTCGTGCAGATCGCCGGAGGGACCATTGGGTCGGCGGCGCTGTCGATCATCGCCATCCTGGGTTGGGTCGCCGCCGTGTTGACCGGGCTCTATCTCTCCGGGCGGCCGGTCGAGCGGACCCGCCTGGCGCCCCTGGCGCTGACGCTGCTGGTCATCGTGATGCTGACCGGCAAGTCGGTGTCGGTGCAGTGCTGTCTGTGGGTGCTGCCGTTGCTGGCCCTCACCGCGACCCGGTGGCGCGACCATCTGATGTGGGCCGGTGTCGAGATCGTGTATTTCGCGATGGTGTTCATGTACATCGCCGGACCGTCGAATCCGGCGAAGGCGCTGCCGGGTGCGGCATACAGCTTCTTCGTCGTCCTGCGGATGGTGGCGTATGTCGGCATCGCCTGGGCCTCGTGGGAGTCCGCCGACGATCTTCCACGGGATCCGTTGAATCCGTACCAACCGGCGCCCCCTCGTTCCGGCGCGACGTACGTCCCCGCTCTGGCCGATTAACGCCGACGACTCGATCGCGGATAAACTCACCCGGGTTCGATGTCTGCTGTGCCGATGTGTGGATAACTTCTGCACGTTGTCAGTGCCTCCGGGCAGAGTGTCGGTCAGGCCAACCAGGTGATGACCGGCAGGCGGGCGCGAACAACGCTGCAACCCTCCTGTCACGGAAAGACCGTGACCGCTTGAGACCAAAGGAGGTGGGTTAACGCATGCGTCAGTACGAACTGATGATCATCATCGACCCCGAGCTTGACGAGCGCACTGTCCAGCCGACGCTGGACAAGTTCCTCAAGGTCGTCACCAAGGACGGCGGAACCGTCGACAACCTGGACATCTGGGGACGTCGCCGTCTGGCCTATGACATCAAGAAGAAGTCCGAGGGCATCTATGCCGTTGTGACGATGACTGCCGAGTCGGCTACCGCCAAGGAGCTCGACCGTCAGCTGACCCTCAACGAGTCGATCATGCGCACCAAGCTGTTGCGCGTGGATGCCTGATCCAACGATCTAGGGGATACCCGACATGGCTGCAGGCGACACCGTTGTCACGATCATCGGCAACCTGACCCAGGACCCGGAACTGCGGTTCACACCGTCCGGGGCCGCGGTTGCCAACTTCACGGTGGCATCGACACCGCGATTCATGGATCGCCAGTCCAACGAGTGGAAGGACGGCGAGACGCTGTTCATGCGCTGCTCGGTGTGGCGCGAGGCGGCGGAGAACGTCGCCGAGTCGCTCACCCGTGGCTCGCGCGTGATCGTGTCCGGCCGGCTGAAGTCCCGCTCGTGGGATGACAAGGAGACCGGCCAGAAGCGCACCACGATGGAGCTCGACGTCGACGAGGTCGGTCCGTCGCTGCGCTATGCCACCGCGAAGGTCAACAAGACCCAGCGCGGCGGCGGTCAGGGCGGTTTCGGTGGCGGCGGCCAAGGCGGCCAGTACTCCGGTGGTCAGCAAGGTGGCTACGGCGGCGGACAGCAGTCCGACCCGTGGGCGACCGGTGGGCCATCCGGTGGCAGCCAGAACGCCGGCAGTCAGGGCGGGGGCCAGCAGGCTCCGCAGTCCGGCGGCAACGCCGGCGGCTGGAGCACCGGCCCGTCCTACGACGAGCCTCCGTTCTGAGTCGGCACCCCGTAACAACGCCACGCCCGTGGTTCACGAGCGAGGCGGCACCTTCGAATCACCCCATCCCGAGCGGTGCTCGGGCTCTCATCACAATCTAAGGAGAGCACCACGATGGCCAAGCCCGTTGTGCGCAAGCCCAAGAAGAAGGCCAACCCGCTGAAGGCGGCGAAGGTCGAAGCAATCGACTACAAGGACACCGCGCTGCTGCGCAAGTTCATCAGCGACCGCGGCAAGATCCGTGCTCGCCGGGTGACCGGTGTGTCCGTGCAGGAGCAGCGTCTGATCGCCACCGCGGTCAAGAACGCCCGCGAAATGGCCCTGCTGCCCTACTCCAGCTCGGCTCGCTGAGCCGGCGACAAGGAGAAACGCTGATGAAGATCATTCTGACCCACGAGGTGCCCAGCCTCGGTGCGCCCGGTGACGTCGTCGACGTCAAGGACGGCTACGCCCGCAACTACCTGCTGCCCCGCAACCTGGCCACGCCGTGGACCAAGGGCGGCCAGAAGCAGGTCGACGCGATCATCAAGGCTCGCGCCACGCGCGCCGTGAAGTCGCTGGAACACGCGCAGTCCCTCAAGGGCACCCTCGAGGCCAAGTCGGTCACCGTCACAGCTCGTTCCGGTGCCACCGGGCGTCTGTTCGGTGCTGTCACCACCGCCGAGATCGCTGACGCGGTCAAGGAGGCCGGTGCCGGCTCGATCGACCGCCGCACGATCCAGGTCGCGACGCCGATCCGGTCGACCGGAAACCACGAGGTGCACGTTCGGCTGCACCCCGAGGTCGAGGCCACCCTCAAGCTCGACGTGGTTGCTGCGAAGTAGTCACTGACAGTTCGCTCGTCGACGGCGCCCCACGGACATTCGTCCGTGGGGCGCCGTCGCGCGTGGGATTGGCGAGCCGGCTGATATTCGACGGTGGGGCGGTTATCGGCGCCCTGGTGTCGAATGTGCGGGGCCGGGGCGGCGGATATTTGTGGTGGTGGTGGCGATAGGCGCCCTGGTGTCGAATATCGCGGGGAGACGCAGCGGTTCCATGTACCCTCATCGCGTTCGACGAGGAGCCTGCCTGGAAGTGCCGGGTCAGGCGCCGGTGACGAGCCAGCGGTCGCCGCGCGCCCGCCAGCCAAGAGCGATCAGCCGCAGCACCATGAGCGCACCGAAAGCACACCACAGAACCACGAGTGCGTATGACGCACCGTCGGAGCGCAAGACCGCCGCATGTGCATGCACCACCCACAGGATCGGCACGAAGACAACCGTGACGGCGACTTGCAGATACGCCAGCGCGCGGCCGTCGCCGGCTCCGATGAGCACCCCGTCAAGGACAAAGACCAAGCCGGCGACGGGCTGGATCGCCGCCACGACCAGCAGCGCGGCTCCCAACGCATGTCGCACTGTGGGATCGCTGCTGAAGATCAACGGCAGCAGACGGTGCGTGCCGATCAGCAGCACGGCTACGACGACGCCCATCCACCATCCCCACCAGAGCATCAGCCGGGTTGCTGCGCGGGTGCCGGCAATGTCGTTCGCGCCGAGTGCCTTGCCGGTGAACGCCTGCGCCGCGATGGCCAGGGCGTCGAGGGCGAACGCCAGGAAGCCGAAGATCGTCATCGCCACCTGATGGGCAGCAAGCGGCACGTCGCCCAGATCGGCGGCGACCCACGCAGTCATCAGGATCGCGGCGCGCAAGGCGAGGGTGCGGACCAGCAGGGGTATGCCGAAGACGGCTGCTGCCAGGACGCGTCCCGGATGCGGGTGCAGCGATGCGCCCAGTCGCCGAGCCCTGCGCAGCACCACCCAGATGAGACCGAGTGCCATCCCGGTCTGCGCGATGACCGTGCCGAGTGCAGACCCGGCGATGCCAAGACCTGCGGCATACACCAGGAGGAAGTTGAGCACGATGTTGCACGTGAAACCGATGGTGGCGGCCAGCAGCGGGGTCCGGGTGTCCTGGAAGCCGCGGAGTATTCCGGTGGCCGCGAGGATGACCAGCATCCCGGGGATGCCGAACGCGCTGATCCGCAGGTAGGTGGTGGCCTGGTCGGCGGCGGCAGCACCGGCACCGAAGACGTCGCAGATCGGTCTGGCTGCGATGGCGACGACGACCGTGGTGACAAGGCCTAGGGCGATGGACAGCCAGATGCCGTCGACGCCCGCGCTGATGGCATCGGCCTGGCGGCCGGCACCGAGTTGTCGGGCGACGAGTGCGGTCGTGCCGTACGCCAGGAAGACGTAGATGTTTGCGGCGGTAAGCAGTGCGGCGCTGGCGACCCCGAGGCCGGCGAGCTCGTTGACGCCGAGATGTCCGACGATCGCCGAATCGGCCATCAGGAACAGCGGCTCGGCCACGAGGGCGAGGAAGGCGGGTACGGCCAGGCGGAGGATCTCGCGGTGGATGCCGGTCGGCGGGGAATCGTCGGTTGTTGCGCCGGGTGGCTGTGCGGTGGGCATCGCTGGTCACTGTAGGACAGGAGCCGTACGTCGGACCCCGGCCGACGTCCGTCGTGCTGCCGCGGAGGTGCAGCCTCATGGCCGTCATCGTCGGATGAGTCGTGGCCGCGGAGCACTCTGGCGGTGGAAGCAGGTCACTACAGGACCTGCAGACACAGTTCTCACCTGGCGCGAGAGCCGGCCGGACTGGACGACCGTCTTGCCACCAAGAGACCCCCAGCTGTGAATCCGCAGCATTTTCAACGCCCTTCGGCGATCAGCAGGTACGATGACACACAGTGGGTTCGGCGAACGGTGCGACAGAAATCCGAACCGATCTCACTATCTGAGACTCTTGCGAGAAAAACTTTCATTCGGCGTGTCGTTCGAACGTCAACGCTCCTCGGCGTGGTAACAGATCTGGCCAAACCCTCGAATTTGCCGGAACGACGCGGGAACCCGGCATCGTCATACATAGCGAACCGATTGCCCCACCAGTCACATTAGCCCCACGAGACGCCTTGGCCCATCCCTGCTCACAAATCGCGTCTTTCACTACGTAGGTAGTCAACGGCATAGTGCTTCATCGTGCAGACGCCTCTTCGGGGAAGGAGCAGGCGACCCGGAGGTGCCGGTGATGATCGGCATCCCCAACATGCGCGTAACTACACGGAACGAGTTACCGAGAGGGTCCGATGACCACGATTACAACTCCACGACACCGCAGAGCAAGGCCGGGTCTGACGGCCAAGCTCGCGCCTGCCGTGACGTCACGAAAAGGTCTTGTGCTGACCGGCTCCGTGCTCAGCTTGCCGGCGACCGCGGCAAGCCTGATGGCGTCGGCACCGGCATACGCCGCTCCCGGGTCGGGACACAGCACTGCTGCGAAATCCGGCGGCAGCCATGTTTCCGCGTCTGTGCGAGCGGCGGCAGTCAACCAGAACGTGGTCTATCTCAGCTACGGCGACACAGGGTCACTGGTCAAGGTCGTGCAGCAGCGGGTCGGCGGTCTCACGACCGACGGCATCTGGGGGCCGCTGACGCAGGCGCGAGTGCTTGCATTCCAGGGCAGCAAGGGTCTGACACAGGACGGCATCGTCGGCCCGCTCACCTGGGCGGCACTCGGCGGCTTCCCGGGTGGGTCCAACACACCGACTCCCACGCCGACTCCGAGTTGCTCGGTGTCGGTGCTGCGGTACGGCGCGGAGGGCACCCTCGTGCAGACCGCGCAGCAACGGTTGGGTGGCCTCACCACCGACGGTGTCTTCGGCCCGCTCACGCTGGCAGCCGTGAAGGCATTCCAGTACGACAAGGGCATCCCGGTCAGTGGGGCCGTCGACGCAGCCACATGGAGCGCCCTGGGTGGGTTCCCGTGCGGGACGTCGAACAATCCGGTGCCGACGCCGAACCCGACGCCGGTGGGCAATCAGACGGGTATCGGTGCGGTTGTCGCGATCGCCAAGCAGTACCTCGGGATTCCTTATGTATGGGGTGGCTCCACCCCGTCGCAGGGCTTCGACTGCTCGGGTCTGACGTCATACGTCTACGCCCAGGCGGGGCTCTACATCCCGCGCACGGCCAGCGCTCAGCAGGCCTACATGCGCTCGACGAACAACCCGCAGCCGGGTGACCTGGTGTTCTTCGGATACCCGGCCTACCACGTCGGCATCTACCTCGGGAACAACATGATGATCGCGTCCCCGCGTCCCGGTCAGGATGTTCAGATCCAGACGATCTGGACCACTCCGTCCAGTTACGGCACGTTGCGCTGAGGTCCGCCGCGTAGCCCACCGCTCGGTTCCGTATGACGGCTCCGGCTGCCCCGTTGAGGGGTGGCCGGAGCCGTTTTGTATGCCGGGGCGTGGTCGCGGACGTGGGCTGGTCGGTCGACGTGCGGCTCCGCGTTGTGCACAGTCTTGGGATGTTGGGGTCGCGTTCGGGGCGGTGATCGCGCACAATACTGAGGACTCAGGAATTTCTCAGGAGGGTGTGCATGGTTTCGTCACGTGTCGTGATGGCTGGTGTCGCGATCGTCGGCCTGGTCGGGGTCGCTGGTTGTGGAGGGTCCTCGAGCGAGACGGCCGGTTCGTCGGTGCCGGTGATCACGGCCGCGTCGAAGGCGACAAGCCCCTCGGCGAGCGCGTCAGCGTCACCGAGTTCGAGTGGAACGGCTGCGGGCGCGCCTGGCGTGCCAGAAGCCGCCCGTCAGCACACCGAGGCCGGAGCGAAGGCGTTCGCAAAGCACTACGTCGACCTCATCAACGAGACCGGCCTCCGTCCCAGGACCGGTGTGCTCGAGCCTCTGGCGCTCGATTCCTGCAAGACCTGCGCGAACTACGAAGGGAATGTGGCAAGCCTTCAAAAGGACGGAGAACGTAATTCCGCTCCAGCCGCGAGTTTTCACTACGCAGCGCGGCTGCCGTTCGAGTCAGGGATGGTTATCGAGGCGGTGGTTGACCAGAACGCCATAAACGTGCTGAACGCCAAAGATGTGGTCGTGAACAAGTATCCATTTGAAAAGAACTTGGGTCTCGTTTTCTATCTCAGTTGGACAGAAACAGGCTGGAAATGCTCCGCGATCAAGATCGACCAGGACGCGGATCTCACATGAAATTACGGGCGATCGGAGTGGTCACAGCACTCATCGCCGTGTGCTGCAGCGGCACGGAGATCGCTCAGGCCGTCGAGCGGACTGGCAAGTGTGGACTCGGCGTGTGTGGGACCACCGGTGGTGACGGTGCAAAGATCGGTCTTTCTGAAAGGCAGACGCGGGATCTGCCGACGGAGAAACGGGCTCGGGTGAAAGACGGGAAGAGGACCGTCGTGCGGACGGTGCCGTTGGAGTACCAAACCGTGCTGGCGTGCCCGGCGAACATCGGCGGTGAAGACGTCGCCGCGTGCACCAAGGCCTACACCTCCTGTGATGGCATGCCGAACGCGACCGGGCCGTTGGTGCGGATCCGGTTCCGCACCGTCCTGCCCGCCAACGCGCACGGAGACTGGCAAGCCGGTGGTGAGACCTGCTACCCGAACCTGGTCCCGAACACCATCGACAAACCACGACTCACCCTGGCGATGATCCAGTCCGAATTCGACCGCACCCCCTTCACCGCACCAGTCATCAGGATCGAACCGGTGGGCAACCGGACCCTGGTCAACCTGCCCACCTACTTCACCGCCACCTTCCCCGCAGGCGGGTACGGCCCCGGGCAAGTCCGCACCACCACCCTGCTGGGACACACCGTGCGGATCCGACCCGTCTTCCACACCACCACCATCACCCTCGGCGACGGCACCACCCTCGGCCCCGCCACCAGCACCGGCGGCGGATACCCAGGCGGGGACCTGGTCCACACCTACACCCACCCCGGCACCGTCACCACCCGCGCCACCGTCGTGTACTCCGGACAGTTCTCCGTCGACGACCAGGACTGGGCCAACCTGCCCGGCACCGCCACCATCACCGGACCCGCCCAAGCCCTACAAGTCCTGCAAGCCACCAACCGCCTCGTCCGATAAACCACGCACCGAACTGGCACCACACACCTGGTGTGAACTGAGCGTCCAGCGCCACGCCGACAGGTACGAGTGACTTGACAATTGACCGGACGACCTGTGGGTAACTCCGGGCCGCCGGACTGGCAAAGTTTCTTTCCTCCACACTCATTGGATGGTGTTTCCGCAGGTCAGCGACCCCATCATCGAGTCGGCCGCGCGCTATCCACAGGATTGTCCCCAGGGTGTGCACACTGCATGAGGTACCTGTCCACACGTTGTCCGCAGCTTGTCCACATGGCCCTGCGGCATACGTTTGGCGCGTCGCGATGCCGGGATCTAGCGTGGCGCTTTCGGTGTCGATGTGGCCTTGTCAGTGCCTGGTGATGCAATCGACACATGTTCGAATCCAGGCTCCAGGAGGGCATGCGTGGCGATCGCTGAGTTCCCCGGCGACTACGAGGACGACAGCCGCCGCGGAGGTGGCATGCTGCCCCCGCAGGACGTCCAGGCAGAGCAGTCCGTGCTCGGCGGGATGCTGCTGTCCAAGGATGCGATCGCTGCAGCGACGGAGTCTGTCGACGGCCGCGACTTTTACCGGCCGGCCCACGAACTCATCTACGAAGCGATCATCGACCTCTACGGCCGCGGCGAGCCCGCTGACGCGATCACCGTCGCCGACGAGCTCACCAAACGCGGTGAGCTTCAGCGTGTCGGCGGGCAGGCCTACCTGCACGAGCTGATCCAGGGCGTTCCGACCGCGGCGAACGCCGGTTTCTACGCCGAGATCGTCGCCGAGCGTGCTGTGCTGCGCCGGCTCGTCGACGCCGGCACCCGCATCGTGCAGATGGGGTATGCCGACGGCGGCGGCGACGTTGTCGACGTCATCAACGCGGCGCAAGCCGAGATCTTCGGAGTGACGGCCGGCAAGGAGACCGAGGACTACGTCCGGCTCGGCGACATCATCGCCGAGACCGCCGACGAGATCGATGCCGCCAGTGGCAACAACGGTCAAATGACCGGTGTGCCGACCGGATTCACGGATTTGGACACATTGACCAACGGTTTGCACCCGGGACAGATGATTGTCATTGCGGCGAGGCCTGCCGTCGGCAAGGCCCTCGCGCTGGACACCCCGCTCCCGACGCCCACGGGTTGGACGACCATGGGTGACGTGCACGTCGGCGACCAGCTGATCGGAGCCGATGGACGCCCGACGACCGTAGTCGCCGCGACCGACGTGATGCACGAGCGCCCTTGCTACGAGGTCGAATTCGCGGATGGCACCGTGATCGTCGCTGACGAGCAGCATCAGTGGCTGACGGATACCCGGGCCAGCAGACGGTCCGAACAACAAGCTCGCTGCAGCCTGGCGAGCGTTAGGACGCAGCGGATCAAGCCCGCCGTTCGCACGACCGCCGAAATCGCAGCCACCCTCCGCACGAGCACCAAGGAGGCCCGGCTCAATCACAGCGTCCGGTTGACCGAGCCGTTGCAGTTGCCGCAGATTGACGCGCTGGTGCCGCCATATGTTCTCGGGGCATGGCTCGGGGACGGCACGACCGACCAGGCGACGATCACCAGTGCCGATGACCAGATGGTCATGTTGTTGGAGAGCCAGGGCGTCAGGGTCACCAAGACCAAGGCGACGATGAGGTACTCCCTGCGACTTCCCACCGAGGCAGTCGCGTCACGGCTTTGCGTCGTCTGTGGTGCGGACTTCGTCCCTCAGACCTCTCAGGTGCGCACATGTGGTCGCAGCTGTGGCGGACGGGCAAAGGGGATCGGGTACGCCGTCGCACCCAGCTGCCCTGACTGCGGCGCGCCCTCGTCCGGGATGCGTCGATGCCAGGCGTGCCACGACCGGCACGGCTCGGTGCGGGGGCGGCTGCGGACGCTTGGGGTGCTCGGCAACAAGCACATACCGGTGTCGTACCTGCGCGCCAGTGCCGATCAGCGGTGGGCGCTGCTTGCCGGTCTGCTGGATACGGACGGCACAGTGACCGCGAGTGGCTGCGTGCAGTTCACAACCACGAGTCCGCGGCTTCGTGATGATGTGCAGGACCTCTTGGCGTCCTTGGGGCTGCGGTTCGGTGCCTCGCGAAAGCGGGTCAACGGGCGCTCGGAGGAGTCGTCGACGGCGTACACAATGACGTTCTCGACGGACGAAGATGTCTTCTGGCTCGACCGGAAGAAGCTGCTGCACAAAGAATTGCGTTCGCGCACCTTCCAGCGCCGCAACTCGCAATTCATCGTCGACGTCCGGCCGATTCCGTCGGTGCCGGTGCGTTGCGTGCAGGTCGACAACGACTCGCATCTGTATCTCGCGAGCCGGGCGATGATCCCGACCCACAACTCGACGATCGGCCTCGACATTGCGCGTGCGTGCTCGATCAAGGCAGGTATGGCGAGCGCCATCTTCTCGCTCGAAATGAGCAAGTCCGAAATTTCAATGCGCCTTTTGTCCGCCGAAGGTGGCATTCAATTGCAGCACATGCGCAAGGGCACGATGCGCGACGAAGACTGGACCAGACTGGCGACCACGATGGGCAAAGTCGCGGATGCGCCTCTGTTCATTGACGATTCGCCGAACATGTCGCTGATGGAGATCCGCTCCAAGTGTCGGCGGCTCAAAGAGCGCAACAACCTCAAGCTCGTCATCATCGACTACCTGCAGCTGATGACCTCCGGAAAACGCGTGGAGTCCCGTCAGCAGGAGGTGTCGGAATTCTCGCGTGCGCTGAAGCTGCTCGCAAAGGAACTCAACGTTCCGGTCATCGCTATCTCGCAGTTGAACCGTGGTCCGGAGCAGCGCACCGACAAGCGTCCGCAGATGTCCGACCTTCGCGAATCCGGTTGCCTCACTGCCGACACGCGATTGTTGAGGGCGGACACCGGTGCCGAGGTGTCGATCGGCGAATTGGCGGCGTCCGGTGAGACTGAGGTGCCGATCTGGGCTCTGGACGACTCGTTGCGGTATGTCGTGCGCCCACTGACCCATGCCTTCCGCACGGGGGTGCGGCCGGTTTTCAAGATGGCGCTGGCGTCCGGCAAGACGGTGCGCGCCACCGAGAATCACCGCTTTCTCACGTATGGCGGGTGGGCTGCACTGGGCGATTTGCGCACAGGTGAGCGGCTTGCTGTGCCACGCCACGTGCCGGCGCCACAGCTGCATGAGCCGTGGGATTCGGACGAGAAACTGATCCTGCTGGCGCACATGATCGGCGACGGGTCGTTCGTTCGACGGCAGCCGATCCGTTACGCCAGCATCGACGAACAAAATCTCGCTGCTGTGACCAAGGCGGCGTTGGTCGGATTCGGAGTCGCTGCGGTGCGCGATGACTATGCGGCCGCCCGGGTGTCGACGCTGCGGTTGCGAGCTCCGTTCCAGCGTGGCCACGGGGTGCGCAACCCGATCGCCGAGTGGCTGGACGAGTTGGGCCTTTTCGGTTTGCGCAGTCACGAAAAGTTCGTTCCAGAATCGCTGTTTCACGCCTCAAAGAGGCAGATCGCATTGTTCCTCAAACACATCTGGGCGACAGACGGGTCGGTGACGGTGAACAAGACCGGCCGCGGCGGTCGGATCTACTACGCGTCCACATCGCGTCGGCTGGTGGACGACCTGAGCCTGCTGCTGCTGCGTTTCGGCATCTCGACGCGCACCAAGGTGACTCGCAAGGCGGGCTACCGCGACGGCTACACGATCGACATTTCTGGCGCCGACAGCCAGCGCAGGTTTCTTCAGGAGATCGGTGTCTTTGGTGACCGTGCGCAGAATGCCGCTCGGTTGCTCGCGATCGTTCGTGAGGTCACCGCCAACACCAATGTCGACACCGTGCCGACCCAGGTGTGGGACACGGTCAAGGGCGTCATGGCCGAGCGAGGTATGACGCATCGTGAGTTCGCCGCCGCGATGGGAACGCAGTTTTGCGGGTCGGCCTTGTGGAAGCATTCGCCGTCGCGCGAGCGTCTCGGCCAAGTCGCACAGGTGCTCGACAGTGCGGAGTTGGAACTCCTCTGCGTCAACGACATCTTCTGGGACACCGTGGTGTCGATTGAGGTCGACGGGATCGAGGAAGTCTTCGACGCCACGGTGGTCGGGTCGCACAATTTCATCGCCAACGGCATCGCTGCGCACAACAGCATCGAGCAGGATGCCGACATGGTGATCCTGCTGCATCGTGAAGATTCCTACGACCGAGAGTCCGAGCGTGCGGGCGAGGCAGATTTGATCGTGGCCAAGCACCGAAACGGCCCCACTGACACGATCACCGTCGCGTTCCAGGGTCACTACAGTCGCTTCACGAATATGGCTCAAAACTTCTAGCCCAGTGTCGAGATGCAGCGAAGACAGCGCATTGCGGTTAGATAATTCGTCGCTGTCGCACAAGGCGCTCGCCACCTATTTAACGTTGTGTCAATACGGATTTTATTATTGAGAAATGAACTTCCGCGTCTGCCGATTACGGGCTCTTCGTATTTGGGGTGGGGGTGAGCGCGACGAGCCGAGGGGTGGCTTGAGCTGGTGAAGGGTCGAGGTCCCTGAGGATCGGAAGGTCTTCTACCTCTTCTGATCTCAAGGACCTCGACGATGTCTGACCCTACGGGGTGCGGGTGTGCCCGCGCATGCTCTGCTGGCTCGTGTTGCGCCCGGTGCGACCTATTGGTCGGCTTACCTGGCCTGCACGTGACCGATGTCGGCGAACGTGACTACGGGCTGATCGTGACGGTCGAATCACCGGCTGGGCTGATGGGCTGTGCCGCCTGTGGGGTGGTCGCCGAGAGTCATGGCCGTCGGGTTCACGAACTGATCGATGCGCCGTCGTTCGGGCGGCCGGTGCGAGTTCGATGGCGTAAGCGGACGTGGTCTTGTAGCGAACCTTCCTGCGGGACGAAGGGTTTCACTGAGCAGGACGATCGGGTCGCCGCGCCGCGGGCGCTGCTGACCACTCGGGCGTGCTGGTGGGCGATCCGCCTGATCCGCCGCGAGAACGCCTCCGTGCAGGGCATCGCGCGGCAGTTGGGCACGACCTGGCGCACCGTCTGGTCGGCGATCAAGCCGCTGTTGGAAGCGATGGACGCGGACCCGACCCGGTTCAACGGCGTGAGGACCTTAGGCGTGGACGAGCACATCTGGCACCACGTATCCACCATCAAGCGGGGACCCAAAGAGCTGACCGGGATGGTCGACCTGACCCGCCACCAGGTCACCTCCGGGAAGAACAAAGGACAGTGGCGCGTCCGGGCCAGGCTGCTGGACCTGGTACCCGGCCGATCCGGGGTCGTGTACGCCGACTGGCTCAAGGCCCGCAACCACACGTTCCGGGACCACATCAAGGTCGCCACGCTCGACCCGTTCCAGGGGTACAAGAACGCAATCGATGACGAATTAGAAGACGCTACAGCCGTATTGGACGCTTTCCACGTCGTCAAGCTTGGTACTGACGCCGTCGATGACGTGCGCCGCCGGGTGCAGCACGACACCCTCGGACACCGCGGCCGCAAAGGTGACCCGCTCTACTCGATCATGACCATCCTGCGCTGTAACCCCGACCGGTTGACCGACAAGCAGAAAGCCCGCTTGACCGCGGCCATCAACGCGCACGAGGCACACGAAGAAGTGTCCATCGCATGGCAAGCCGCCCAGCAACTGCGTAGCGCCTACGCCGCCGAAGACCTGGCTACCGGACGCACCATCGCCACCAAAATCCTCGACTCCTTCCCCAACTGCCCGATCCCCGAGATCCGCCGTCTCGGCAAGACCCTCAACCGGTGGAAAGAAGCATTCCTGGCCTACTTCACCACCGGCCGCGCCAACAACGGAGGCACCGAAGCGATCAACGGCCTCATCGAACTCCACCGCCGCGTCGCCCGAGGCTTCCGCAACCGTCACAACTACCGGCTACGCATGCTCCTCATCGGCGGCGGACTCACCCACCCCGAACACCTACCCCCACCGCAGGTATGAAGAGCCCGATTACGGTGGAAACGGCGATCGCTCTCATCGCGAAATTGTTGATGCGGCAAGTTGCCGTCTGCGGAGTGCGGCGCGCATCGCTGATCTCAGCCGGCAACTGTGCGGAAATCGGTCAGATCGGACGTCCTCGTGGAACCTGGCAGGCCGGTACGTCAGCACCTCGATCTTTCATCGGTCATCACGACCATCCACCACATGGCACATCTTGGACACGCCTTTCCGAGGCAGAAGCCACACAAGAAGCGAGATCAAGGAGGGTCATGAGTACAGAACAACAAGCACTCCCGATTTACGCGGTCGCACAACGAGACGGCTCCAAGGTCACGATAGACCTGACGTCGAGGGGTGCGTTCAACGACTTCGAATTCACAGCACATCGCAATGGCATCAACGCTTATTTCTCGGCGTACCACACGGGAGAGGCTGCGATCTTCGCGCATGTCCTCAACCGGTACCTCGCCGACATATCTTGCGAGCAGCGAGTCGCTTCAATCGCCGAGGTCCGCACCGAACTGGCCCGCATCACCGTAGGGCGCACGGCGACGGAGCGTGGAGAAGACTGTTTCGGCCCACTACTTATCAACGTTCTCGAGCGTCGCGTCGAGTTCGCAGCATTAACTCAGGCCCGGTATCCCACGAGCAACTGCGACGGTTCCGCGATCGTCGTGACCCCGACCACCTATGGTCTCGATGTCACGCTTTCCAAGCTTGATGCGGCGGCGCATTTCACCTTTTCCTGGCCCACCAAAAACCTTTGGCAATTATTGGCTGGAATGGCATGGCGTAGTTACGCTAGGCCCAACTACAAATTCAGCCAGTTCAGTCGTATTCCCACAGTGGAATGCCAGAAAGCCCTTAACATCGCGCACGGCGTAGCAGAAAATGGTGGCGGTGCCAATCCGCTTAATGCCTGACCGTGAGACCGTCGGTGCCAGCCGTGAGGCGGTCGAAACTCGAGCCCTCAACGCGCGTGATGCCATGTTTTTCGAATCTCAGCCGAGTGGGAACGCTAATCAGAGATCGTTGTTTTTGGCGGAGCTGCCGCCGAGTCTTGATTGGTTATTTGAGGAGCACGGGGGATATTTTGTGCGGTTTTCCGTCTGCACGAATTTACCTCGTGGTATTTGAAAATCCGACCCTACGAGCCCCGACGGTTACTCTCGATAATCGTACTTATCCCGATTGTGGTCGTATGCTCGTTTCATGTCGATGTACGCCTCTGAGGCCGATCTGAGAGCTGCGATCGCTCGTGGGGACTTCGAGGAGAACCACTACCGCGAGGCCAAGGTGATCGTGGAGGGGTCCTCCCGAGGCACCAACAAGGAACTGGCACGGGATCTGGCGCAGTTCGCCTTGGACGGCGGCACCGTGGTCTTCGGGATCAGCGAGGACAAAGCCGCCCGATCCTTCGCCCTGGCACCGTTTCAGGTTGAGGCCGGGGTGGTGGAGCGGATTGAGCAGATCGCGCTCACCCAGTGCCAGCCACCGCTACCGGTGACACCACGCTTCATCCCGGCCGACGAGCAGGACGACCCGCAGCTGGGGTACGTGGTGGTCGAGGTGCCGGTCAGCCCGGCCGCACCACACATGGTCGACGGGAAGTACCTCGGCCGCGGTCACGCGACGAAGCGCTACCTGTCCGACAGTGAAGTGCGGGGACACCACGCCAGCCGAGCAGCAGACCTCGAGGTCGCCGACCGTCGCCTGAACGACCTCATCGCCCACGACCCTCTTGCGACCGAGGAAGGACGCAACGCGCATTTCTTCGCGGTCGCGATCCCTCTGGGAGCCTCGAGTGCGGCAGTAGCAGCCGACGCTGACCGCGAACTAGCCCACACGGTGTATCTGGCTGGATGCGCCGGAGTCCAGACCAGCGAACTCATGCTGTCCTCCTACCTAACTGCTTTCCGCGTCCGCGGGGCTGGGTGCGTGCTGGCGTCATATGCGTCGCTCGGCGACGACGACCAACTCGCCGGACTCACGGATGATGAGAAGCAACGGTCGCGCCTGGATGGCACCGCGGAATTCGGGGTGCGGCACGACGGGGGAGTATGGGCGTATCACTCGCGTCTGTCGAAGAAGGATGGGCAGCAGAAGACCCTCTTTCCTGACCATCTGGTGCAGGGCGTGCGAATCGTCGTGGCCGGGGCCGCTGCGTGGGCGCGCATTCGGCAGTTCCACGGGTCGTGGTCGTTGGGCGTCGCAGCTACCGGCCTGGCCGGTGCCAAAGCGATCGATCCCGGATGGACCATGATGCCGATCCTGACGGACCAGGACTTCAGACGCACCACCCAGGCGACCACCGCAGAACTCACGTCCGACGTCGACGCGGTGGTAGCACGGCTGACAGACCGCTTCCTGGCCATGTGCAGTCAGCCATGAGGTTGTCGAATCCGGAACATCCGGGACGGGTGATTCCAGTGTTGTCGCCGGTCCCGGACACTCCTGTGCTGTCAGAGCGCCTGACCGGGTTGGTCGGGGACTCTCGGTCGGAGCGGACCCGGCGGGCGTATGCCGCCGATTGGCGTCGCTGGGAGGCCTGGTGCGCCCAGCAGGGGACGAGCTCGTTGCCGGCGGCGCCGATTCAGGTCGCGGAATACGTGGCGCAGTACGGCACTACGGTGGAGCACGGCAGGTCGAAACCGCACGCGGCCGCGACGCTGCAACGGTGGGTCGCGGCGATCGACGCCGTCCACCGCGCCCACCGTTTGCCACCACCGGGGGCGGATGAGGTGGTGCGGAACGCCCTGGCTGGTGCGCGGCGTCGTCAGGCTCCCGCCCGGCAGACCGCGATGCCAGGTCAGGCGCAACCGTTGTCGTTGCCGGATCTGCGGCTGATGTTGACCGCGACCGCGTCGACGACGTGGCCACGCGGGGTGATCGCCACCCGCGACACCGCCTTGTTGCTGGCGGGGTTCGTCGGTGGCCGGCGCCGCTCCGAACTCGTCGACGCCCGCATCGCAGACTTTTCCTGGCACGCCCATGACGGGTTCCATTGGGTGATCCCGGTCAGCAAAACCGACCAAGAAGGACACGGGCACACCGTCGTCCTCCCACGCGGCCAGCACACCCTCACCTGCACCGCCTGCGCGTTGACGCGGTGGATCCAGTTGCGGGCCACCCTGGCTGCGGCAGCTGCGGCCCCGCCCGGGCACGACGACACCTTCATGGCGCAGAGCACTGGGTCTGCCCAGACTTTGGTTGACACCTGACCTGTGAGGATTTCCTCGCTGGAAGGATGTCACTATGCCCAAGCCCTACCCCAAGGAGTTCCGCGACGATGTCGTGGCTGTCGCTGGCAAGGGTGATGCTCCGTTGAAGCAGATCGCGAAGGACTTCGGGATCTCCGAAGGCTGCTTGTCGAACTGGATGAAGAAGGCCGACATCCAGGACGGCAACCGTCCTGGTCTGACCGAGATCGACCGGTCCGAGTTGCGTGAGGCGAACAAGCGGATCCGGCTCCTGGAGCAGGAGAACGAGGTCCTACGCCGTGCAGCGGCCTATCTATCGCAGGCGAACCTGCCGGGAAAATAGTCTTCCCGCTCGTCCGTGAGGTGGCCGCGACCGGTGCCCCCGACTCAAGGGTCAGGGTGCCGGTCGCGGTGGCGTGCAGGGTGCTCGACCTCTCCACCCAGGGGTACTACAAGTGGCTCAAAGACCCAGTGTCTCAGCGTGATTGGGACGACGCGCACGTCATCGACGTGATCCACCAGATCCATCAGGACGATCCCACCCTGGGCTACCGGTTCATCGCCGACGAGCTCGCCGACGCCGGTATCGCGGCATCCGAGAACCGTGTGTGGCGATTGTGCTCGACCGCAGGCGTGTTCGCCTCCCACCACCGCCGGCGGGGCGCATCGGGCAAGCCCGGCCCCGCTGTGCACGATGACCTGCTCGCGACCGTCGGCGATCACGGCCGGGTCCGTCACGACTTCGTCGGTGCCGCACACAGGCCGAACCAGATCTGGCTGACCGACGTCTGCGAGCACCCCACCCGCGAGGGCAAGCTCTACTTATGCGCGGTCAAGGACTGCTACTCCAACAAGATCGTCGGGTACTCCATCGACTCGCGCATGAAGTCGGGCCTCGCGGCCGCAGCGTTGCGCAACGCGATCGCGCTGCGCTCGCCCGAGAACACGATCGTGCACTCGGACAGGGGCAGCCAGTTCAGGTCGAAGAAGGTGCTCCGGCTGCTGAAAAACAACGGCCTACGCGGCTCGATGGGCCGTGTCGGGTCCAGCAGCGACAATGCCGCGATGGAGTCGTTCTTCTCGCTGCTGCAGAAGAACGTCCTGAACACCCGCCGCTGGGACACGCGGGAGGAACTACGCCTCGCGATCGTGGCCTGGATCGAAACAAAGTACAACCGCCGGCGTCGTCAGCGAGCCCTGGGCAAGCTCACCCCAGTCGAGTTTGAAATGATCTACGCGGCCGCAGACGCGGCCTGAGAACCATCAACCCCGAGTATCAACCAAACCTGGGGCAGTCCCCTCCGATGACCGCGATCGCCAAGAAAAACGCTGCTGCGGTTGCTGTGAACAGGCGACGCCACTGGGTATCTGCGCGCATGATGACGAGCCTTTCGCGGTGATGCACCCCCACGTGGAGCACGCCGACGATTCTTCCCGCCTACCGATATCTGCGCGAGGCATACTGCCAACCCGCGCGGCATCAGGGTTTACTGCCTCACCACGCCCACGACACGCCGAACTGCTGTGCTGGTTTGAGCGCTTCGAACGCGGTGGAGAAGTTCCCGTCGGGGGTGGCTTCCAGCAGGTTGGCCGCGGGATCGGTGCTGGACAGTGGGTCGGAATCGGGTGGGATCGGGCCGTAGGACCACGCCTGGCCTGGTGCGCGTTTTCCTGCGAACACTAGGTGCAGCGACGCGGTCTTAGTGGGTCGGGTCATCGTCAAGAAGAGATCGCACGATGGTTCGGCGTCTCGTTCAACCCAGGATCGCACCGCGAACTCGTGTGTTTCCCCATGCCGCAGGGGGCGACCAAAGTTGACGGTTGTCACCAGCTCACCGGAACCGTTACTGGGGACGTCGTCGAGGAACCCGCCCCACAAGATCCCAGTGTCGGCGGTCAGGCTCTGCCCGTCCGTGCGTTTCAGGCCGAGTGAATACCGCTCTGCTCCAGCGCGGACTGCTCGCACCTTTCGGATTTGAATGATCTCGCTGGGGGAACGGGATTCTTGGAAGATGTAAGCGATCGTCAGGTTGTCTACGACGAAGCTGGAGTTGTCACTCACCGCCGATGCGATGAAGCGGCCACTGGTTAGGGCCGGAGCCCACGCCGGATATGCGACACGTAACCGGGCTTGGATGTCAGTGGTGACGACGTGCCGACCAGCCTCCATGTTCGCCAGGGACGACCTGCTGATGTTCAGGGTCGTGGCTACGTCCTCTTGGCGCAGCCCATCCTGTGTCCGCAGCTCACGCAGCAAACCCCCCAACCCCTCGTTGCCCACACCCCCGATGATGGCACCAATCGATCAGGGATTCATCGTCCTCAATGCCCGAGGTTTGTTGCGGCTCTAGCCGAGAGCAACGTTCCCTGAGCTCAGAGGGCAAACACTCGTACCGCCCACGTTTGCGTTGGCGCTGCCCATGGCGTGAGTGACCCGCCAGAATATGAACACCTCGGCGTCGTCGAGCGCTCTTGGACGGCCACGATCAGGTCTTAGGCACCAACGGTTCGACCACTACCCATGACTGGTTTTCGCCTGCCACGGGTGCTGTCGGCGACTGGGTAGTTCTGTGAGCACGATGCTGGCTATGTAGGCAGGGGAAGCCTGATGTGCAGACGTGTTCTGGTGACCGTAGTTGCTTTTCTGCTGATATCTCTTGGTCTGGTGGCTCCAGCATCGGCTCTGGTCTCCACGAGTGTGTCGGGCTGGTCGACGACTAGTTCGTCAGCACCGGCCGGTTATACCTTCAATTTTCCGGTGAAAGTAAAGACAGGAGAGGGCTACTCGGCCCGCAGCATCCAGGTTCAGCGGGCACAGTACGGGTCATCGTCTTGGACGACGATCGCGAACGGGACCACAGCCGCTGGGGGCTCATATATCGCCAGTGTGACCGTTCCCTCTGTCGCTAGGTGGGCTTATCGCCTTTACGTCCCGGCGACCACCACGGCGGCTGGATATCTCTCGCCCACCCGTGCCATCGTGGGGATCAAGGGAGCGGCGACGACAATCACAGGGTGGCAAACCGCATCAATCTCGACAGCCGTCGGCACGGTCATCCGGGTTCCGGTCAATGTAAAAACTGGAAGTGGGCATACGACTCGCCCTGTTTGGGTGCAGCGAGCACCCTACGGGTCATCGACGTGGACCACGCTTGCACGAGGTACTACGTCGTCGACAGGAGGGTGGACAGCAACTTTTGCGACACCGTCCCCAGGACGGTGGTTATTTCGGATTGACGTCCCTGTAAGCACTACAGCATCCGCAGCTATCAGTGCCGTCCGAGCGGTGACTGGAGTCCCAGCGCCGACGGTGACAGGGGTTGCGCCCTCCTCAGGTCCGGCTTCTGGCGGTTCGGCAGTGACAATCAACGGAACCAACCTCACTGGAGCTTCAACAGTCCGTTTCGGCACCACCGCAGCGTCAGGCATCAGTGTCGTGTCTCCAACTCAGTTGAAGGTCATCTCTCCCCGCGTGACCACCGGGAGCGAGGTCAACGTCCAAGTGACCACAATCGGAGGCACATCTGCGATCTCCACCCACGATCAATTCACTTATGCCGCTCCTCCCGGTCCAATCACAATCACTACCGGGGCGCTGCCCGCTGCCACCGTCGGAACGGTTTACAGCGCAGGTCTGACCGCCACCGGAGGGACAGGGGCATTCAACTGGAAACTCACGAACGGAACGCTTCCCACCGGATTGACCATCAATCCCGTGACTGGTGTCATTACTGGAACGCCCACAACACCCGGTAACAGTGCATTTACCGTTACAGCGAGTGACTCGGCCGGTACATCCGCCTCACGCAGCCTCACGCTCACTGTAAGTGCCGCAGCGCCAGCAATCACGCAAATCTCCCCAGCATCTGGACCTGTTGCAGGCGGCACTACCGTGACGATCACGGGCACCAACCTGAATGCAGCCTCGAAGGTCATGTTCGGACAAACTGCCGGCACCGGGCTGACCACGGTCTCGAACACGGAACTAACCGTCACAGCACCTCCAGCGACCAAAGCCTCTCCGGTCAACATCACGGTCACGACCACGGCAGGCACCAGCGCGATCGTCCCCGTCGATCAATTCACCTACACAGCCCCCTGTACTCCTGGAAGCTATGTCGCACAGAAACACCTCTCGGGCACTCTGACAGGCAGCATGGTATGGGGGCCAGCATGTGCCGGCGTCTACATCATCGACCCCGCAGGACTGCAGATTGCACCCGGTGCATCCCTGACCATCACAGCGGGAACGATCGTCAAATACACGTCCAACTCACAAGTACCAATCGGCGTCTCCGCCGATGCGACCCTGACCGTGTCGGGTACCGGTGGCAGCCCAGCGGTGATGACCTCGATCGACGACAACACCACAGGTGGAACCACAGGTTCGGGCGACCCCGCAGCGTCGAACAGCCCAGCCATCGACACGACGAGCTCGACAGCAGTCATCGACATCTCAGACCTGCGCCTCAGGTATGCCGGAATCAGCAACGATTTCGGCGCACTATCCGTAACCGGCTCGTCCATCTACGACGGGACCGTCTCATCGGACACGGACCAGCCGGTGGAAATCACCGCCACCTCGGTCGCCTACACCCCGACCACCATCAACTATGCATCGGACCCGGCCACGAACGGCACCGTTGGAATCAGCATCACGGCAGCCACACAAAACGCTGTCACCCCAGTCATCACGAATGACTCCGTCACGGGCGTGACCGGCGTTGCGTACGAAATAACCGAGCCCGCCCTCCTGCAAGCCGACGTATCCGGTGACACCGCCAGCAACAATGCACTTAATGCGATTGGCATCTCATCAGGGCTGAGCGGCGTATGGACACTCACTCCATCGACCCTGCCGTTACTCGCGTTGGGAACATACTCTCCTGCGTGGGGAGGCGCAGGAGACATAGAAGTCCTGCAAGGAGCCACGCTTAACCTCACAGCAGGCACCACAGTCAAATACGAACCCGGGTGGATGTCGGCGGTCACCGTTGATGCCGGCGGATCGCTGAACGCCATCGGATCCGATCCCTCGCCCGTAGTCATCACGTCCGTAGACGACGACAGTGTTGGAGGGACCACCGGGTCAGGACAACCAATCGCCTCCTCACTCGCCCCAGCAATTGATCTGGTCGCACCAAGCAGCGAAGCGAATTTGAGCCGAACCACCTTGAAGTACGAGTCCTTGTCCAACGATGGTGGCACTTTGGCGGTATCCAACTCCGTCGTCTACGACGGTGACATTGCCTCGCAAAGCGACCAACCCGTCACCGTCACCGGGACAACGGTCTCTTACGCACCATCAACGTTCGGCGGATGCAACTCCTCAGCCCAGGGACCTGGGATTCAAGTTATCGCTTCAACCGATGCCGCAGATACCGCCACGGTGACCAACAATACAGTGAGTAACGTCGACAGCATCGCATACTCAGTCTCTGAACCGTCAATGCAACAAAGTGACGTGACAGGAAACGCCGCTTCGGGGAACGCCATCAATGCACTCGGGCTGTCGGGGGGACTTAACGGTATCTGGAACATCAGCCCTGCAGGAATCCCTACCGCGCTCCTGCCCGTCAACTCGGGCAACTGGTCGTTTCAATCTTTATCCGTACTACCGCAGGCGACAGTCAATATCGCACCCGGTGTCGTAATGAAGTCCTACCCCACCGGCTGGTCTTACCTGTGTGTCGGCGGTGGGAATTATGGATACTTCGATGTCCAAGCAGGAGGCTCGTTGAACTTCAACGGTGACGCATCCGGGCCGATCACTCTCACCGCCGTAGACGACAATACAGTGGGCGGGACAACCGGTACCGGTGCCCCTTCTACCTCGGGTATTGGAAACACTGGCGACGGTATTCTCCTCGAAACCGGTAGCGAATTTGCCGCGACGTCCTTGAACTTGAAATACGGGCAAATTTACAATCAGGGCGGCTCACTCGCGATCACGCACTCAACGGTTTATGAGGGGCAAATATTCTCTCAATCCAACGAATCCGTAGCGATAACCGGCACGACTGTCGCCAGCATTCCGGAAAGTTTCAATTACAGCACCACCTCACCATTGGCCACGGTTGGAATTACCGTGCTACCGGAGCCAAACGAGACGGCAGTCGCGCCCATAGTGACAAACAACACCGTGGACGATTTTGCAGGAATCGCGTATGAGATTGAGGGGCCGGATCTCCTTCAGAACCAGTTATCCGGCAACCAAGCGGTTGGGAATGCGATCAACGCCTTCGGGGTGGCGGGCGGATTGAGTGGCGCATGGAACATCAATACGTCGGAACTTCCACTGGCATTGTTGAGCATCAGCAATGCGTGGGGAGATGAAGTTGATATCACCCAGGGGGCTCAGGTGTCGATAGATGCCGGGTCGGTGATCAAGGGTTACTACAATGGCTGGTGTCAGCCATGTACCGACGCAGGACATCCAGCTGGCTTCGATGTGCAGTCTGGAGGTTCGCTGTCCATTAACGGTTCGTCGGACAACCCGATCGTCTATACATCAGGAGACGACAACTCCGTCGGTGGAACAACTGGCACAGGAAACCCAGGCGGCACAGAAGGTATAGAGGTTGATCCTGGTGGTTCCATCGCTGGAAGCAACTTCGAACTCAAATACGGCGGCCTGTTGTTTGACGGATCTTCGACTGAACTCGACAACGTCACTATAACCGGAGCGAACACTGCGGTCACGGTATATGACATTCCCGGGCAGGTCATCAAGATGTTCAACGCGAACCTCAATAACGGCTCGGTCGGTGCCAGTGTCAACATCGGGGGTCTAGAAATTACAGGGTCTATCACAAACATGTCGACTCGTGCCGTCGAGGCATGCGACTGGCAGTCGATGTGGACCAACACTGCGGGCTGCGCAGTAGAGGCATACGACGTGTATTGGGGAGATCCTAACGGGGCATACGGTCCTGTCCCAGCGCTAACAGGATGGTCGGGTTGGACCATAACGACCGCTTCTTCCCTACTGTCCACATCCCATGTTTGCGGCGCGGTTGACGCAGACGAGTACTACTCCACTGCCGGAGCGGCAACAGTTTCCGACTCCGCAGCCGACCTTGTCAGCCCGAATTGCGACGGATCCGCAACGCCTTGGTCGACCGTCGCACAAGGCTACGGGCAAGTCGTACAAGCAGCCACAAACGCGTGTGGGTCTGTTGACGCAACATCATGCCAAGCAATAAAGGGGTACCTGACGTGCTTCAACGCGGCCGAAAACCTCGCGGGGTCGCAAGCCGCCGTAAGCATCCCAGGTACCGCATCGTCCACACTTAACGCAGTCTCGGCAATCTCAACGGCAGCAGGCAACCTCAATGCCGCCGGATTCGCCTCATTTCTAGGTTTCGCAAGCGATGTCGCGGATGCTATCGGCACAGTAAGTGACGTCGCCAATGCGTATGGAACTTGCCAAAGCTCGTTTGCGACCGGCTGAAATATATCGGCGCAATCCCCGGGGTGCTATCGCCGTTACTTCAGTAAGTACCGTGGATCGAGGCAGGTGGCGGTATGACCGACCGTGAGTCCTCGTGGCATGACCGTGATGTGGCGATTCGCAGAGACAGCGTGGATGGCCGCGCCGCGCAACTCCGACGCGCGTAGCGCTGCTAAAGGATGAGACGATCCCCGGCTTCTGATACAAGGCGCTGCGCCCAGCGAGTCATGACGCCGATGGACGGCTCATCTTTGGCTGACGCTGGCGGAATCGGTCGAGTGGCGACGACTATTCGACTGCGTGCAGTTGCGTCAGGGTGGCGCACCAGAAGGGGGAGTCGTCTAGCCGCTGCATACCCACGTTGTCCAGCACGGTTTCCATTCGCCCTACCGCTGCTCGGGCGGTGAAGGGGTCCAGGTCGTCGAGGTTGGTGGGGGAGGGCCACGCCAGCACGACGGTGGCCGGCAGGAGGTAGTCGAAGTGGTCGACGATCTCGCGGATCATGGTTGTGCCGTAGCCGCGGCCGCGCAGCTGCTCGGGCACCTCGATCTGGTCGAGGATCAGCACGTGACTCATCCCAGGTAGTTGCCTGGCCATGGTGGTGTCGTCGCCTCGGTGTCGTAGGTGCTCCAGGGGAGTGGAGATGTCACCGTCGATCCCGTCGGCCTCCAAGAACGCCGCCGCGAGACCGTCCTGGAGGCTGACCAGCACCACCTCGGCGTCGGCAACGTCGGTCACGACCGGATCCGCTCCATCTTCCTCGGTGAGGGTTTCGGTGGCCAGGTGCGCGGTGAACCACCGCAGCAGCGAGGTGTCATGCCGCGCGAAACGCGACTCCCGGCAGGTGACGGTCAGCACCAGGTCCTCGGCGAGGTCGTTCTCCTCGTCGAGCATGGCAATCAGGGCGGCGTCGTTAGTGCTCACGAGGGGTGATCCTGGCACGGCAAGCGAAGCGATGCCGGTGTCAGGGACCGGGCTGTGCATATCCGCCTGACCCATGCACGGCCAGGGATCTATGAAGCGTTCCAGCCGGCGCCTGACCCACCCGCCGCGCTGCTCCACGCGCGGTTCGAAGAGCTCAATTCACTATGTCTCGTTCGAGCGACGACCGGTTCGTGCGCAAGCGTTCGATCAAGGCCTTGCCACGGTCGATTTCATCGTCGGAAGGGGTTTCAACAGGCAGCGACTGTTCGATCGCGATGTTCGACAACACCGGTGATACCCCAGACGACGTCTTTCGCGGCACGCCCAAGGAGGTCGCCTTTTGTGACTTGAAGACAAAGGGCGTGACATCTCCAGTGTCGACAGTGATGACACCTCCACTGTCGAGGGTGATGACATCTCCAGTGTCGACAGTGATGACATCGCCTGGGTCGGCGATGACACTGATGTCCTTCTTCCCGGCACCGACACCGAAAATGATCCGGGTCGGGGTCCAAGCTTGGCGCGCCCTGGATTCATACGTTCGTAGGCTCCTACGAGCAATCCTCGCCACAGATCGACCTCCTACTGGATAACTCGGGTTGTCAGACACTCCACCATGACACTCTGCTCCGGGGTTGTCACTGACTGCTCAAGGGTCTCTAGCGTCGTCAACGTTTGCTCGACCGTGAAATTCCCCTTGTCGATCTGCCTGTCCAACCACAACGCCAACTGCCACCAGCGGTTGAGAGAGTCGTTGCGGAGCTGCTGCTGCTCATCCTGGAGCCGCTGGTCGGCCGCAGCGCGTTCGTTGGCTTCGATCTGCCTGGTTACTGCGTCGGCGTCAGCCGCCCGCTGCTCATTTGCCGTGGTCGCGTCGGCGTCAAGCCGTTCCCGGGCCACCTTCAATGCCACGAGGGCAGTGATCAGAGCGGCCAGGCCGCCGAATCCGGGTGAGATGACGAAGGCTCCGAGAGCGTCGCGTGTCCTGTCGTGGTGCGCCAGGAACGGTGCGATGCCGACAGCGCCGATCGCCATGCTCGCGGCGGCAACAGTTACATCGCGCACGCGGAACTTCATGGGGCGCCCCAGCGGTCACGGGCGGCTTGGCGGGTCATGCCAGCGGCGCGGCCGATCGCGGCCCAGGACAGGCCGACAGCGCGAGCAGCGGAGACGTCGAGGGTGAGCTGCTGCTGCGCGTTGGCGATGGCCGCGATGGTGTTGCGGATGGCAAGGTCGTGGTTTTCGGGTTCGAGGTGTGCCGCCCATTCATTGTGGATCGCCCGCCATACATGGTCTTCTTGATCACCGATGAACACACTGCCGTCGTCGACGAGCGGTGCATAGATACGTCGCTCGAAGATGTCTTCCTCAATCGGGGAGTAGACCCGCCGCCACGTGATCGGTGAAATCCAGGTCTCGACCGGGCTTTCCCAGCTGGCCTGGCCCGGGTGGGTGGCGCTGCTGTGGTTGCAGGCCACGCGCCACCCTATGACGGCAGCTTCGGGACGTGACTCCAGTGGCCGACCATCTGGGTCCAGGATGGTGCGACCGTCGGGTCCGTCGACGGATAGGCCAGCGGCCGAGTAGGTCCCGCCGCCGAGCTTGTCGTCGGCGAAGAGCATCTTCACGTGGCCTTCGTGGCGGCCGGTGGCATCGGTCCAGCTCATGGCCGGCGCAACTGCTTACAGATGAGAAGGGGGAGGAGCATCATGGCTCAAGCGTGACAGGTAAATATGTCGTTCGCAACGCCACATGTAAACCTAGCTTGACATAAGGTGAACTATCGGCGGTTTACTAGAGTTGCTTAGATTGCTGTAATTCCGGGGGTTACTGGCCCTTGCGAATATTTCTGTAGTCCACTATGAAGGATGGTCTCCGAGACGGTTGCGACCACTCCTGGCGCAGTGCTTGAGCAGGTAGTGCGGGCTCGAGTTGCGCGCGCAGGGTCCCCAGGCCGGCCGCGGTTGGATCCGGCTGAGGGCCGGTCGGGTCAGTCGCCGCGTCGGCAGGTGCGGTTGCCGCGGGCGCTGAGTGATGAGGTGGACCGGTTGGCCGCGGCGCAGGGTCGGGATGCGTCGTCAGTGATGCGGGACGCGATCGCGGAGTATGTCCAGGCGTGGATGGCCAAGGATGGGGTGAGCCAGTGATGACGACACATATCAGCGCTGCACAGCGCAAGACCTTGTCTGGTGCGGAACTGCAGCGGTGGATGGCGTTGGCGGAGAAGTCGCAGCAGTTGGCGGGGCACTTCCCCGACGCGGAAGCCCTGGGCCGTACCGAGGCGATTCTGCGGGGCGAGTTGTCGTATGAGGAAGCGTTGGAGCAGATCGCGGCCAAGTACGCGAACGGATGATTGACGACAAGTACACCTACCCCGGGTCCGGTGGGCTACTGATCAACACCTTCAACATCAAAGACCCGGCCCGGTTAGACCAAGCGATGAACGACGTCGCCTCCGCAGGTATCGGTGTGCTCGGTGGTGAGGAATTACCGGACCGGTTCGATTTCGACTACTTGGCGCACGTCCACCAGGTGCTGTTGGGGCCGGTGGTGTTGTGGGCCGGGCAGATCCAGGACGTCAACATGCAAGCCTCCGGAACTGGGATCGCGTACTGCCGCCCTGAGTACATCCGTGATCAATTGCAGGAGCTGTTCAGCCAATTGGACCGGGACGGGCAGTTGCAACGGTTACCGGACCGGGAGTTCGCCCACCAGCTCGCCGAGCATTGGGGGCACCCTGTCAGCGATCCACCCATTCCGCGATGGCAACACACGATCCCAAACGATTTACGTGGAAAAGGTGGCGGCCTCGACCGGGCGCCGATTCGATTGGCCGTCGATCCCGGTCGACCAGCTGCGGGAGGTGCGGCTGATGGCAATCGCCGCGCGCACTGGTCCTTTGGCCGAACTCCTGCAGCAATATCTCGCCAGCATTGTCGGCGACTTCTAGGTCGTGGACCTGAGGAACCTCAGCCTGAAACCGGGTTCGGTCTTCGGCCCACGACAACACTCAATGTTGCTCACCTGCCACGGGGTCGCGCACTATCGGAAGTGGCAGATTTCCTGCAGCCATTCGAACATCCGCATCTTGTCGAACGACGTGTCGAACTGCAGGATGCCTTCCAATCGGTCGGTCTCGAGTGGAAATCGCAGCACCTCCTGCAGTGGGTCGCCGAATTCGTCCTCGTCAAGGCGGCTCGACGGAGCGCCGTGGCCGATGGCCCACAGGCTCGCGAAAAGCACGTCCGGTCCGATGGCATCGGCGAGAGTTCGAACGAGAGGCTCTTCCTGCTCTGAGATCACGAAAGAACTGAGCCAGTGACTGGTGTTTTCCTCGTCGTCCGGATCCATCTCGATCCCTGCCACATGAAGCAGCTGCGAGTGGCTGAGGGCCCAATCTGCAGGCAGACTCGTCAGATCTGCAGGTCTTGCGGACTCGTCGCCAGAGACTTCGACATCGGCGAATCGATCGACACACAAGCAGAGGGTTGCCAGCACGATGAGGTGGTCGGAATACCGAAGCCGCCGCGGACTCAACGACACGGGCACGAGACCTCCTTGTGCGAGCACGCCCCAGGCCCAACGATGACAACGAGTGGCTGTGGCGTGATGCCGTACTTTGACCGGTTCACATGTTTGCGCGGTCTTGGTCACCGGCCGCGTAGGTCGTGGTGAACCCAGACGTTCGGTTCGACATACACGGCGTGATCTTGCTCGAGGTCGACGTGGATCGGATTGCACGCGAACGGCACCACCGTCGGCCCGGACGCGTCGAAGGCCAGACCGGTCCAATCCCGCCACTCGCTGAGTGAGCCGGCGATCGCCATCGAGGTCGGTGCTACCTTCACTATCCGCCCGCCCATCCGGACATGGGACCGCAACCACGGATCAACGGGAAGTCCGTCAGCTCGGGTCGCCCGTGCGTAGTCATCCATCGCCCGATGCGGTTCACGATGCTTGCCGGTCGGTCGCACCGGCCCGAACAGATCGCGCATCCCGGCTGCGATCACCCGGGAGCCCATCTCTTCCAACATGGTCCGCGCATGACCAGCTCCCAACAGCGCCGGAACAAGCCGTGCTTCAAGCAATGAGATCGCCGTGGGCGGCACGCCTTCGCGTCGGGCCGCGAAGCCGCGCTGTATGACGCCGGCCCATCCGTCATCTGGCAGGTCATCATCCGTGCCGACCCATGAGAACGGGATTGCGTTCACCCGACCGACGATCCGATCGTCGTCCAGCAGCAGTTGCTGCCACTCGGGAAAGACCGCAGGCAGTTGGCCGAAGGCGTCACGTCCGACGCGGTCCTGCTGCATGAACGTCGGCCAGTTGTTGCCCATCTGCCACATCGCGGGGACGAGATCGGGCCGCTCGGCCAAGGTGACGAAACGCATTTGGACAGGGTCTCAGCCGAATCGGCATACCGGCGACCGCTTTTCCGGTCCGTCGCAGAACGGCGGTGGACAGGCAGAGCCCGCCTGCAAGGCCGATCGGCGGCTCGAGTTCACACGTAAGACCTTCGTTATATCTGTGCGGGTAAGACCTGCGGACCTGGCGACGCTGTTGTCATGTCGCCGTCAGATCCGATGCGGATTCAGGGCGGCGGCCCACACACCTCCCCACCCGAACTCAAAGGAAACGTCATGAAGACCTTCACCAGGATTGCGTCCACCGTCGGAGCGATCGCAGCCACCGGGCTCGTCGCCGTGGCACCGGCCAACGCCGCCACCGTTCACCACAACGCACCGCAGCCGGCGACGCACGGCATCGTGTTCGTCCAGAACAACTCCACCACTGGCAACACCGTCTACGCCTACGACCGCACCAAGTCCGGCGGCCTGACCCAGGTCGGGGCGTACCCCACGGGCGGCAACGGCGGCGCACTGTCCGGAGCAGTCGCCGATCACCTGTCGAGCGAAGGCTCCTTGTCCTACGACGCCCTGTCTCACACGCTGTATGCCGTCAACGCCGGCAGCAACACCTTGACGTCCTTCGCTGTCTTCGGCGATCACCTGGTGCGTGAGCAGGTCGTGCCCACCGAGGGCACGTTCCCCGTCAGCGTCGCCGTCCGCGGAAACCTCGTCTTCGTCCTCAACGCACGCAATGGTGGATCGATCTCCGGCTACGTCCGCGTGGGCAATGAGCTCTTCGCGGTCCCGTCCTGGAACCGTCAGCTGAAGCTCAACACGTCCGCACCGGGACAGCCCAACGAATTCGTCTCAACCCCAGGGCAGTTGAGCTTCGCCCCCAACGGCCAGTCGTTGATCGTCGCTACCAAGAACGGTGGCAACACCCTAGAGTCGTTCCCGCTCGCGTTCTGGGGGCCGTCGACCAAGCCGGTCGTGACCTCCCTGCCGGGCGCGGTGCCCTTCGGGTTCGCCTACGACGCTCGAGGCCACCTCGTTCTCAGCGAGCCGGGAACCGGCAACGTCGTCTCGTTCCAGCTTGCACGCAATGGCCAGGCGACCACCCTGGACACCGTCGCCACCGGTCAGAAGGCGCCGTGCTGGGTCGCCTCTTGGGGCAATGACATCTTCGTCTCCAACGCCGGCAGCAACACCGTGTCGAGCTACGTCTCCTCGTCCTCGGGCAAGCTGACCAGCGAGGGCGTCACCGCCACCGACCCCGGCACCGTCGATGCGACCGTGTCACCTGATGGGCACTACCTCTACGTGCAGACCGGCGTCAACGGCATCGTGGACGTCTACACGATCGGCGCGCACGCATCGCTGACCAAGACCGGTTCGGTCACCGTGCCCAACGGCATCGGCGCCGAAGGCATCGTCGCGCTGTAGGCCTCGCCGTCGCGACCGCCGTCACGTATGACGGGCGTTCTCCCATCGACGTTTACGTATGACGGGTGCCGCCTCGACAACGCGCTCATCCAAGAAGACACGCTTCCACAACTCTGGCTCGAACCGGGCGACTCATCCTCGCGATGACCACCGGTTCGGGCCGGGCGGGCGGAGCGAAGCGCCCGACGCGACCGCGTGCTGAGTCATACCAAACTCTCGAATTGTCCTGAAAGGACTACATATTGAGCACCCTGCTGCACATCTCTTCCAGCCCTCGCGACACCGCCAGCGACAGCCTCGCGCTGGCGCAGGCATTCCTCGACAGCCACCAGGCCGTTCGTCCCGAGGTGAACGTCGAGACCGTGGACCTGTTCGACGGAAGCCTCCCGCAGTTCGGCCGTCTTGCGGCCGGCGCCAAGATGGCCGTCTTCGGCGGCGGCCAGCCCACTCCGGAACAAAGCGGCGAATGGGACTCTGCGCGAACGATTTTCGACCGGTTCGCCGACGCTGACAGCTACCTGTTCTCGGTGCCGATGTGGAACGGTGGCGTGCCCTACGTCCTCAAGCAGTGGATCGACATCATCACCCAACCGGGCTGGGCCTTCGGTTTCGACCCGGCCACCGGCTATTCGGGCCTGCTGCACGGCAAGAAGGCCGCCGTTGTCTACACCAGCGGCGTGTACTCGGTCGGCGCGCCTCCGGCATACGGTCGCGACTTCCACTCGACCTTCTTCACCGACTGGCTGCACTTCGTCGGCATCGACCAAGTCACTGAAATCCGTTGGCAACCAACGGTTCTCACTGCAACCCGTGACGAGGACCGAGCCGCTGCTCTGGAACGAGCGACCGAAGCCGGTCGCACCTTCTGATCGCATCACCAAATTCCACCCGGGTTCGCGTGGTGCCGCCCTCATGGCACCACGCGAACCCGGGTGTTCTTCCCGAAAACACTTACCCATAACGGAAATTCCATGTCGGCGGTCCGTTACAGCAGGAGGCCGACGCGAGCGCTGGGTGCGCCGACCCAGCTGACGGCTTCGGCGCTCGACACCTGAACTGATCGTGAGGGCAGCACGATCAGGTGCGTGGTGGGCGACGTCACCCATAAGCAATCGGCAGGAAGACCACAGCCTGGCAACGTATGTCGCCGGCGTCTTCCTGCCGATTGCTCACCCCGCACCGCACCGCATGACGTGGCGGCTGCGGAGGGCCTATTAGTCTTGGTGCGCGGCCAGATACTGCACGAGGCCGACGACGTCCTCCGGAATGAGCCGGCCGATGGCCCCGCTGGAGTACACGCTGATCGCGACCTTGCCGGCGGGATCAAGGACAAAGCCGGTCGATTGCAGGTACACCGGGTCGGGATTGGTGAAGGCGCCGGTGAGTGCCGACACTTCGGCGGCGTCAGCGCTGTGGCCGACCGGGAAGTTCAACCGCAGCTTGTCGACGAGTTCAGCGGTTGTCGCCTCGTCGTCGACGGAGAGCGCGAAGACCTTGATGCCGACCTCGGCGAAGCGGTCAGCGGACCGCTCGAACGCACGCAATTGTGCTTTGCAGTAGGGGCACCATGAGCCGCGGTAGAACAAAACCACACCGAAACTGCCGTCAAGCGCGTCCGGCAACGTGAGCTCTCGCCCACCCGGTTCGGTGAGGGTGAGGCTTGGAAAGGTGTCTCCGGGGTTGAGCAATGCCATTGCATTCTCCTGTTCGAAAGGACGGATTCGTTCGCACTCATTAGCAGCAGCGGAAGACGTCGTCTTACCGCTCAGGTCCCGAAATTTTGGATGCCTTCGGCGCTGGTGCGCACCGTGGACGCCTTCGTCGTCAACCGAATCGTCTGGTATGCCGCAGCGGCCCTCGCGGGCGGACCCTGCGCCATACGTCAGTTGGGATCGAGCGAGACGCGACCCGTATGATGCTGCTCGTCATACGTGACCCGACCCCAGCGCCGGGACTGCCCGGCGGCAGGCCGCCCCGTGATTGGACTCCTTCGAATGAGCGTGGGATGACTTCAGATCAGCAGCTTGAGCAGGAGGCGGATTCGGCCGCCGTCAACAACCGTTGGACCTGCCCGTCGGGCGAGATGATCGTCTGGACGGACCTGTTGGACGGCTCGCCGCGGCGCTCGGCCGCGATCGCAGCCCTCGATGATCTTGCGGTGCGTGTGGCATCCAGGGAACTCGCTCGCAGGGCGGCTTCGAGCGATCTGAGCGCTTACGACCGCAACGAACTCGCGCGCGACGCGGCAACCGACGCGGTGCTCGCGATCCTGCGCAAGATCGACCAATTTCGTGGCGAGAGCAAGTTCACGACGTGGGCTTACAAGTTCGTGATCCTTGAAGTGTCGAGTCATTTGGGCCGGCACTATCGCCGCAACGCGCCGGCCTTGCTCCCTGAGCCGGAGGCGTGGGGTCAGTTCGTCGACCGGATGGGCATGGATCCCGTCCATGACCTGCAGGCGGCCGAACTGGCTGCCTCGCTACGCCGGGCCGTTGAAGATCTGTCCGAAAAGCAGCAGCAGGTCTTCGTCGAAGTCGTGGTGCAGGGTGTGCCCGCAGACGCGGTCGCCGACCGGCTGAAGACCAACCGAAATGCCATCTATAAAGTGATCTTCGACGCTCGACGGAGGATCCGTTCGGCCCTGATTGTCGAAGGTCTGATGAGCGCAGAAGGAGTCGCCAGTGAGTGAAGCACTCCGACAATTTCTGACACTTGATCCCGACGACGTCGGCTGTGAAGAGGCGCTTGAAGCGCTTCACCTCTACGTCGAGATGACCGCCAACGGCAACGATCCGGACATCAAGTACCCCGGGATCGGCATTCATCTACGTGCCTGCGCACCCTGTTTCGAGGACTACCAAGGGGTTCTCGCGGCTGTGATGGATGAGGGCAATTTCGGCTGAGCGGTTCAGCGGGCTGTTGTTGCCGATTCGGTTCGCACGTCCGCCAGACTGAACTGTATGACGGTGGCCTCGTCCAAGGATGTGCTGAAGAACTACCTGCAGGGCGCTCGCGACGTTCTGGTGTGGAAGCTCGACGGGATGTCCGAACGAGAGGTGCGACTGCCGCGCACGGCCACTGGCACGAATCTGCTCGGTCTGGTGAAGCACGCGCTGAACAGTGAAGCGTTCTATTTCGGGCCGGTCTTCGGTCGCACGTGGGCGACGCCGGCGGAGTTGGTTGCGACGGATGACCCAGATCCACTGACTGCGTGGTTCGCTAACGAAAACGAGACCGTCGCTGGTGTTGTGGCTCTGTACCGACGGGTGCAGGTCTTCGCCGACGAAACGATCGATGAGCTGCCGCTGGATGCGATCGGCCGCGTACCGCACTGGGGCGACACCGAAGTCACCCTTCACGAAATCCTCGTGCACAAGATGGCGGATCTGCAGCGCCATGCCGGTCATGCCGACATTCTGCGAGAGCACATCGACGGCCTGACCGGGCTGCTGCCGAACAACAGTAATCTTCCGGACGACATCGACTGGACTGCGCACATCCAGCGGCTCACCGAGATCGCGGACTGTTTCGATTGATACTTAATCTGTATGGCTGGCAACGATTTTCATGATTCGAGTTCACATTGCCTGCTTATAGTCAGTTGCTGAGATGACTCGAGCTGTCGCTTCATAGCAAGCTGCAGGCGAGCCGGTACTGGCCGTCGTAGCGCGGTGTCTGGCAGTTTGAGGCAGAGATAGTACAGGGGCAGACGGCTGTGAGGTCGCGCCATCCGAATTGAGACGAGAGGTTTGGTATGACGACACCGCCGGTAAGACTGCGAGACAGCTTGCAACGAGAGTTACCGCCCCAACAGGCGTTTGCCTACGACCGTGAGGCGTGGATTCGCTGGACTGGTGATCTCCCCAACGTCGAGCGGACAATCAAAGTGTTGCCCGTTGCCATCGACCGAGCGATTGTCGCCGGAATCACGGAAGATCGCATCTCGCAGGGCGAGGTCGTGCCGGCCTTCGTGGTCGCGATGATGTGGGGCCATGGCAAGTCCAACTACGGGCCGTCGCGTACGGCCAAGGTTCTCGCCGGCGCCGAGTCTGCTGGCACTGCTGCGGGGGCGTTGGGCGCAGAAGTCATCGAGAAGCTGGCCGAGTCGGTTCGACTCGCACGATGCGACGGGCTGGTTGAGGGATACCGCTACCTGAATAACGCCGGTCACCTCAAGGGATTGGGACCGGCCTTCTTCACAAAGTGGCTCTACTTCGCCACAGCCCGCGGCCACGCCCGCTCGCAACAAGCGGCCCCAGTGCTTGATGCGCTGGTCATCCGGTGGTTCAAAAGGGAGGCTGATCTTCGGCTCCGCTACGGCAAGACATCCGATTACGAGAGGTACCTCGAGTTGTTGACGGCCTGGGGCAAGCCACACGGCCTCTCGCCGGTCGAGGTGGAAGAGCGCATCTTCCGGCTCATTCGCAGTGATGGTGAGCGGAGGGAGCCACTCAGCCCAGGTCGCACGTGAGTCGTCCTGATCGCGTTCGCGCATCGTTGCGAGGTCGAAGAGTTACACCACGCTGCATGGACAGTCGGCGATGAGCTGGATCGAGTGTTCGCGGCGATTGAGATGAGCGGTGATTTCCAGTTCGATTCCGGTCCTGGGGAGGTTTTCAGCGACCGACTGGAATACCTTCGGGAAGAACAGGCACGTCACATCGGTGCTTTCGGAGCCAAGGGTGAGCGCGGCCCACAGTTCGCCGCCCTTATTTCTCTTGAGTTGCCACTCGACGACCTTCCCGCGCACACGTACCCGCGTCCGGTCATCAATGAGGTGCAACTGGCTGATCTGAACGAGCGGTGGCGAATCTGGAGCGTCGAGGTCTGCGAATGGTGTCGTGGGCACGGCACGTTTGTACGCGACCGCACCGACACGACTCTTTCTTCGACAACCTCATGAGACTGATCTTCGCAGCGGACGATTTTCTTAGTCGTCTCTGGACGCCTCTCATGATGTCGCAGTTTCTCGACTCCCGTCGACGCCGATGAAGGAACGCCAAAGAGTGACTGGAATTCAGCACATAAATGTTCTGGGGGTGATACAAACGACATATGAATCAGCATGTCACGCGAGAAAAACTTGGGTCCTGGCTAGTTAAGTGCAACTCAGATCTTTTTGACCTGGCGGGCCACGTCAGTGACGATCGAGGGCCTATTCTGGATTGGAGTGTTCAACCGGGTTATCGGGCCGATCTCATGTCTCCTGGCGACCGGTTAATCTTCTGGGTATCGGGCCACGACCCTTTGTTTCAACGCGGCATCTGGGGTTGCGGTTATGTCACTGATTATGTTCAGGACGCGATCCCGGACGACTTCAACGCCGATGATGTTGGCTACTGGCGCGATCCAGAGAAACGAGCAGCCGTCCGGTCGTTCGTGCCATGCCACATCCCGCTCTTTGAGAAAGGCGTGACGGTGCGCGAAATTCGGGCCGCCGGACTAGACGATCTTGAGGTACTCCGCGCGCCAATGTGCCCCAACCCTTCATGGCTCTCGGTCGATCAAATGAGACTCCTCGGCGTATTGCTCGAGTGGCCAGACGACACTCCCAACCCCGGACACCAAGTAACCGTGACCAGTGAGGGCGCGGGCTTCGGCGACGCGCAGCGGAACGCGGTGGTCGAAGCGGCAGCCATGGCAGCCGTTCAAGAGTTCTACGGCGATGACTGGGAAGGCGAAGACGTCAGTGCGGACAAAATCGGCTGGGATATTACCTTCAGGAGCAGGTCCGGGCCGGAGTCATACAAGGTTGAAGTGAAGGGTGTCTCGGGCAGCCGACCAACCATCTTGCTAACTGCCAATGAACGGAGGGCTGCCCAGGACGAGCCCGGCTGGTGGCTTGCTGTCGTGACTCATGCGCTCAGCAATCCCACCATCAGGGAGTACACCGGCGAAGATGTAGTGACCGCGGCGAAGCCATACATCTTTCGCGTGCAAATGCCAGAGGCCCGAGACTAGCCTCGGGATTTCATCGGGTGTCGGTGCCGAGGGTCGTGTTGTGAACTGAAAAGTGCCCCTGACCTGGGAAGATAGGGATTGCGAAGTCACTATCGGAACCAGTTCGAGGAGCACCTTCCAGGTGAAGAAGACTACTGGGTTCTATCCGCTTGTTCATGTTGATGCCGCGCCGGTGGTGGCGGTCGGTTCCGCGGGTGGGGTGTTGTTGACCACGACGGCCGAGGTCACCGGTCTTGCCGGTGGGCTGGGCGAAGCGTTGTCGTCGTGGCGGAAACCGACCGCGGTGCATCACCCGGGGAAAGTGGTGACGGATCTGTCGATCACGCTCGCGTTGGGTGGTGACTGCTTGGCCGATGCCGCGCTCGTTCGGGCCGAACCGGGCCTGTACGGCAAGGTTGGATCAGAAGCGACGGTCTCGCGCATGATCACGGCGCTGGCCGCCGATGCCGACAAGGCCCTGACGGCGATCGCTGGCGCGCGTCGTGCCGCACGTGCCACCGCTTGGGGGTTGGCCGGTGACCGGGCACCGAATCATGGTGTGACTGCTGATCATCCGCTGATCGTGGACTTGGACGCGACACTGATCACCGCGCACTCGGACAAGCAGGACGCGGCACCGACGTTCAAGAAAGGGTTCGGATTCCACCCGTTGTGCGCGTTCGTTGACCACGGACCGGCCGGCACCGGCGAACCATTGGCGATGCAGTTGCGGCCGGGTAACGCCGGCTCCAACACCGCTGCCGATCACATCGCCGTGACCCGGGACGCGCTGAAACAGTTGCCCGGGATTAACCCGGCACGGCCAGGCCGCAAGATCCTGATCCGTACCGCCGGCGGTGGCGTCACCAAGGAATACGTGAACTGGCGTGCAAACAAGGGCGTTTCGTATTCGATCGGGTATACCCTGCCCGTGGCGACACCAGACATTTACCGCATCATCCCCGAAACAGCGTGGCAGCCCGCGGTGGACGCTGACCGTGAACTGCGTGATGGGGCGGAGGTTGTCGAGGTCACCGACCTGCTGGCCTACCACGGGCTGCTGACTGGGTGGCCGGACGGGATGCGCGTGGTCGTGCGCCGTGAACGACCACACCCCGGAGCCCAACTCCGGTTCGAGGACGTGGACGGGTACCGGCTGACCGCGTTCGCTACCAACACGATCCGCGGGCAACTGGCCGACCTGGAGTTACGCCACCGCCGCCGGGCACGGTGTGAAGACCGGATCCGGATCAGTAAAGACACCGGCCTGGCCAACCTGCCGTTGCACAGTTTCGATCAGAACCAGATCTGGTGCGCCCTGGTCATGCTCGCCGTGGAACTGACCGCCTGGACGCAACTGCTCGCGTTCGACGCCAGCCACCACGCACGCCGGTGGGAACCCAAGAAGCTGCGGTACTACCTGTTCACGATCCCGGCCACGATCGCCCGCCACGGCCGCCGAATCCTCTTACACGTCAAGGAAACCGCGCCACACGCCGACCTGGTCACCACCGGATGGGAACGACTCCACCACCTCGCCGCACCAACCTGAGCAGCGCCCCACCCGTCCCGACAACCCAGGAAACACCCGGCCAGTGGAACCGGCACCCACCGCGAGTGACATCGCGACCGACCGTCACACCCACCAGGCAAAATCAACACCGAGGCCAGCGATCAAGCCACGAACAGCGCCACGCGGCAGCCTCATGAAATTTCGAGTCTAGGCGGCTCCGCTTAGGTGTGCAGTCAAACGACCCAGTTCAGGTCAAATGCCGAATTGCGTTGCGGAGCACGGGAATTGAGAGAGCTACTATCGCCTGGATTGCCCTGACTCGTAAGGTGCTTGGGTGACTCGATACCTGCGCCCCGGAAGGATTGTCCCCAGCGGAGACCACACCTGGCTGGTCGACGCCTTCTGGCCGGTTGCTGTGGCCGTGGCCGCAAACGGCTCGTTCACTGCCGTCGGATGGCCTTGGCCCGAGACGCGTGTGGACGACGAGCGAGACCACATCGCCATACGAGACGGCGTGGGAATCGTTGTCCGAGAAGGAAATCGGGTCGTGTGGGCGCGGCTGGACGCGGTGCGTACGGCGGAGGTGGACGCGCCTCTGTGGTTGACGGGCGCGGATCCGGACACCGCATGGTTCGTCGACCGCTCAGATCTTGACCCTGCGCCACCGATGGATCGGCCGCCGAAGATGCCGTCGGGCCGTCTTGTGGCGATCCATCCCGACGGCACTAGCACCGAGATCGTCACCGAGAGGCCGGTCTTTGCCGTGACAGCCCGCGATCGCCGCGTGTGGGTGCTCTTCTGCGAACCGCACATCGTGCACACACCCGACGCCGTCCGGTGGCGCTTCGGACCTCCGATCTCGGCTTTCACAGCCACCCGCGAAGAGCTCCTTGCCCGGGGCATGGAGGCGACTGAAGCAAGTGAGACTCCCGAAGCCGACCCAACCGGTCATCGCCCGCACGCTTGGATCTGGCTGAACAAGGATCGCGACCTGATCATCAGGTATGGCTTGCCTGCGCTGGGCCGCCTTTGGTGGGCCGGTGCCGACCCGGGTGGCGACCGCATTGATCGGCACGCGAACCTCGCAGCGCACGACCTGGACACGGGCGAGGAGGTGCTGCGCGTCGATCTCGGTGTGGGCCGCGTCTCAGACCTGCAGCAGGTGGGTGATGAGATGTGGGTCAGCGTCACCCAAGGTGCATGGCGACCATTTGAACCCGACTGTGGTGCTTCGGTTTTCGCGGTCACCAGCAGCCGTGGCGTTCGCACGGTTCTGGCAGCCGACGCCGTCGATATCACCCACTTCGCTCCGCGTCACCCGCGCCCACCGCAGCAGCAGATCGACCACAGCATCGAGGCTCTCCGCGAGATGTTTCAGGGCTTCGAAGGACCGCCTGTCGTCGAGCCGAATCCGCTTCTTCGCTGGCCGGGTAAGCCGACTGACTTTGCCATAGCGGTTGAAGGCGATTGGCCCGAGACGCGCGTGGTGATGACCTTCCGTCATCCGGTGCGTGACGGCGTTGTCATGCGGCGCACGATGCGGGTGTTCACCGACGACGGTTTTCCGGTAGCTCACAAGCACGCCGGCGCATATTTGGACGAGGACATCGCCACGAAGGCGCTGCCACCCGTGGAAAGAGCCGTCGACGGAATCCTCGACATCTGAGCGATCAGCGGCGAGTGCGAGCGCCACCGGTCAAGCACCCTCTTGTCGTGAGGCCCGCTGCGGAGTTGCATGGACGTTGTCGCATTCCTGCACCGACCCGCACGGAGGTCCCCATGTCCGAAGACCAGCTCACCCTCGACCCGTCGCGCACAGCGGTGGTCCTGATCGAGTTTCAGAACGAGTTCACCTCGCCCGGTGGGGTGCTGCACGACGCCGTCGCGCCGGTGATGGACAAGACCGGCATGCTCGCGAACACCGTTGCGTTTGTTGACAAAGCGCGCGCGGCGGGTGTCACGATCATGCACGCTCCGATCACCTTCGCGCCCGGTTTCGGCGAGCTCACGCGACACCCCTACGGCATCCTCGCCGGAGTCGTCGGTGGCAACGCCTTCGTGAAAGGCACGTGGGGCGCCGACATCGTCGACGACCTCGCGCTCGCGGACGGCGACATACTCATCGAAGGCAAACGCGGCCTCGACACCTTCGCCAGCACCAACCTCGACTTCATCCTGCGCAGCAAGGGCATCGACACGGTGATCCTCGGCGGCTTCCTCACCAACTGCTGCGTCGAGTCGACGATGCGCTCGGCCTACGAAAATGGTTACCGCGTCATCACTTTGACGGACTGTATGGCGGCCACCTCGGCCGCGGAGCACGACAACGCGATCACCTACGACTACCCGATGTTCTCCCACCCGCTGGAGTCGACAGCGGTGGTGGAAGCACTGCCGGCCTGACCGTCCTCCCGGGAGGACGCGTCGCCTCGCGACGAGGTGCCGCACGTCACGGAATACCGGGGCCGCGCAGCACCTTGCCATGAATATGCGTGCAGCGACATACGACAAGTTCGGTGACAACGACGTTCTGCAGATCCGCGACGTGCCGGATCCCAAGGTCGGCCCCGGCGAAGCGCTCGTCGAGGTCCGTGCCGCCGGTGTCAATCCGGTCGACTGGAAGCTCATGGCAGGCGGCCTCGACGGGATGATGGAGGCCAGCTTCCCGATCGTGCCCGGTTGGGATGTCGCCGGCGTCATACGTGCCGTTGGTCCTGACACGCCCGAATTCGCCTCTGGGGACGAGGTTCTGGCGTATGCCCGTAAGGACTGGGTGCACGGCGGAACCTTCGCCGAATTGGTCACCGTGCCCGTGCGGGCGCTCGCCACCAAGCCCGCCGAGCTCGACTGGGCTGGCGCCGCCGCCCTCCCACTCGCCGGGCTGACCGCCCTACGTGTGATGCGCCGACTCGACGTCGGGACCGGTGACACCGTGCTCGTGCACGCGGCCGCGGGCGGTGTCGGCCGATTCGCCGTCCAACTGGCCCGTGAGCTCGGCGCGACGACCGTCATCGGCACAGCCTCGCCGAGCAATCACGACGCGCTGCGCGATCTCGGCGTCATACCTGTCGCGTATGGCGATGGACTCGTCGACCGCGTTCGTGAGATCGCGCCCGATGGTGTCGATGCGGTGGCGGACCTGGTCGGTGGAGTTCTCGAAGACACTCTGGCCGTGCTTGCATCGGGCGGTCGGCACGCGTCGATCGCGGATCCGTCCGTCGAACAGCACGGCGGGTTGTGGATCTGGGTGCGTCCCGACGGCGCGGAGTTGCAGTGGTTGGCCGATCTGGCCGCGAGTGGTGGGCTGCGGATCGACATCGCAGAAAGATTCGGACTTGCCGATGTGGCAACGGCATTCGAGCGCAGCAGGTCTGGCCACAGCAACGGAAAGCTCGTCATCGACGTGTCGTGATACCTCGATGACGAGCCTTCGGCGGCTGTGCGGCGCCGGTTAGTGGATGAAGATCGACAGCACCAGGATGCAGATGAAGGCCACCACACTGACCAGCGTCTGCACTGCGGTGTGCACCTTGGTGGCATTGGTCATCGACATACCGAAGGATTCTTTGACCAGCCAGAAGCCGGCGTGGTTGACGTAGTTCAAACCGATCGAACCGGCTCCGATCGCCAGCACGACCAACGAGGTGTGCCAGGACGATCCGTCATGCACCAACGGCGCGACGATGCCGGTGGCCGAGACGATGCCGACGGTCGCGGAACCGGTGGACGCGGACAGCAGCAGCGCGAGCAGCCAGCCGAGCACGATCACATTCACGTTGGTGTGCGACGCGGCCGACGCGATCGCGCCGCCGATGCCGGTCGTCTCGAGCACGCCGTTGAACGCGCCGCCACCACCGATGATCAGCAGGATGCCGACGACGGCTTTCAGCGACTCGGACACCGAGCGCCGCAGCGTCTCGCCATCCTGGCCAGTGCCGAAACCCAGCGCGAACAAAGCGAACAGGAAGCCGATCAGCATCGCGACGACAGGTGTGCCGACGAGCGTCGCAACGTCGGAAATGTCGCTGTCGTGCGAGAACCAGACCTGCACCACCGTCTGGAACAACATGAGCACGACGGGGATCAGAATCGCGCAGATGGCCAGGCCCATGTTTGCCTGACGGGTGGTCTTCGGTTCGCCTTCGCCCACGCTGCGATGCACGGATCCCACCGGCACACCAGTGCCGGCGAGTGCATTCGTCGGGCCGGCCGCCGCGGTGGTGAACTGCGCCACGAGTGCTGCGTCAGGCTCGATCTCGACGCGACGGGAGATGAACCGGGCGTAGAGCGGGCCGGAGACGATGACGGTCGGGATGGCGCACAGCAGGCCGAGCACGATGGTCTTGCCGAGGTTGGCGTGCAGTCCGTCGACTGCGACCAGCGGCCCAGGGTGTGGCGGCACCATGCCGTGCAGTGTTGCCAGAGCAGCGATCGTCGGCACGACCAACATCGTGTATGGCGAGCCTGCCTCGGGACGTTCCTCGCGAACCCGTTGCGCAACGCTGAACACCAGCGGCAGCAACACGATCAGGCCGATTTCGAAGAACATCGGCACGCCGATGACGAAGGCTGCGGCGCCCATCGCATATGGCAGCACAGCCGTCGATGAGCGGTCCACGATCGCCGTGGCGATCCGGTCAGTGGCACCTGAGTCCGACAGCAACCGGCCGAGCATCGCGCCCAGCGCGAGTGTCACACCCACGTTGCCGAGGATGCCGCCGGCGCCGCTCTCGATCGAGGAGCCGATCTTGGCCGCGGGTTCGCCGGCGAAGATGCCGACCGCGACCGACACGACCATCAGTGCGACGAACGGGTGGAACTTCAGCCGCGAGTTGATCAGCGTCACCAGGACGACGATCGACGCCACCAGCAGCGCCAGGAGATACCAGGAATGTGCACTCATGCAGGGGTCCTCACGATGGATTGAACTGCGCTGCCGGCGAGGCGCGCCGTTCCGGAATCGATTCCAAACGTATGACGAGGGTCACACTCCGGTCAAGTGGCTTATGCGACGGCGGTGGCCCGGCACCTGCCTCGCGGGGCTTGCCCAAGGGAGTCAGCCGGGCCTGTCGTCGGGCCGGGTTTGCAGTGTTACCAACGTGGTTCAGCTATCTGGCGCCGGGGGCTCCAGGCCTGCGCGATGAATTCGCCGAACCGCTGTCGAGGTCCGATGCCTGGATCTTCATCGCCTTCGCGGTGCTTCTCGTCCTGATGTCGGTCGTCGTCTTCGTCGTCATCCGGGGGGAGGCCGTCGGGTGAGATCGTCAGGCTGGGCGGTGCGCGTCGTCCGAGCAGATTCGCGCGACTGCCTGATCGATGACCTGAGCGGTCGGGGTCGCCTCGTCGTCACCCGTGAGCAATGTCAGCGTCGGTATGACGGGGGTCGTCGTCAGAGCATCCGCCACCCGATGGCTGGCGCCGACGACGCACAACCCGTCCGCCGCAAGGCTGCGCAGGTAGGCCGCCGGTGAGGTCATCGCCTCGAGGCCGGCGCTGTCCTGGATCAGCAACTGGTGACCGGCCGCGGATGCGGTGATCGCGCAGTCGCGGATCACCTCGCCCACCCACGGCTCGCTCAGTGGCACGAAGAGCGCAACGACGTTGAAACGTCCCGTGCGCAGCGACTGCGCGGTCCGATTCGGTTGGTATCCCATCGATTCGGCGATGTCGAGGATGCGGGCGCGGGTCGCCATACCGACCTCCTCGTTGCCCGAGAGCGCTCGCGATGCGGTGGCCTTGCCGACGCCGGCAGCGCGGGCCACATCCGCCAGAGAGACGCGTTTCATGTCGGGGCCTCCTTCGAAAGAACACCGTGCGTGGCGCCGCGGCGACCACCAGTGGCGGGACTGCGCTGCGGCATACGTGATGGATCGAACTTTAACCGGCCCGTGCTGGATGACGAAGCGAGGCTCGTTGGGGGCCGGCGATGATCGAATTTGATCGAAATAATCTTCTCGCAATCTACGTCGATCACCGAATCTGCCCTAGTCTGCGAAGGCGGTCGCAAAACGAGTCGGCCGATCTCCCCGCTGGCGCGCCCGCGTCAGCCCGTATCGATGCACCACTAGGAGCACGTCATGCAGTTACGCAGGACCTCTTTGACGGTGGCCGTCATGGTGACCGTGGGAGCCGCCGGCGTCTCGCCCGCGATGGCGACGAGTCGAGCCGCGACACCCGCAGCAGGATCCACGACGGTCAAGCCCGGCAACCCGGCCCCGTCCTACAACGGGTTGGCTCTGACGCCGCCGATGGGCTGGAACGACTGGTCGTATTACCAGTGCAACATCAGCCAGCAGCTGATCCTCGCCCAGGCGAAGGCGCTGGTCACCAGTGGTCTTGCGAAGAAGGGCTACGACACTGTCACCGTCGACGACTGCTGGCTGGCTCCGACACGCTCGTCGAACGGCACGCTGCAGGCGAGCCCGACGCTGTTTCCGAAGGGAATGGCGTGGCTGGGCAAGCAGATTCACGCTCTTGGGCTCAAGTTCGGTCTCTATGAAGACGCCGGCACGCAGACGTGCGGCGGCTATCCGGGCGTGTGGGGACACGAGAAGCAGGACGCCGACACGTTCGCGTCGTGGGGCGTCGACTACGTCAAGCTCGACGGCTGCAATGTGCCGGTCGCGAGCGGTCAAAGCGCGCTCGCGGTCTATCAGAAGGAGTATCAGACGTTCAGCGCCGACCTCGTGGCCACCGGCCGCAAGATCGTGTTCTCCGACTCGATGCCTGCGTACTTCCAGGGCACCTCGGACTGGCAGTCTTCGATCTCGGACGCGAGCAAGGTCGCGAACCTCTGGCGTGAAGGCGCCGACACCGCGCTCGGCCAAGAGTCGGGCGACGCCAAGTGGGACGCGATCGATTACAACTACAGCTACAACGTGGGCCTCGGGAAGTATGCCGGGCCTGGTCACTGGAACGACCCCGACTTCCTGCTGACCGGTGACTCCGGGCTGAGCACGACCGAGATGCAGTCGCAGATGTCGTTGTGGGCGGAGATGTCCGCGCCGCTGATCAGCAGCACCGACCTGACCAAGTTGACTCCGCAAGCGCTCGCCATCCTGGGGAACAAGCGGATCATCGCCGTCGACCAGGACTCCCTCGGCGTGCAGGGTCACATCGTGCAACGCGGCAAGAACTACAACGTGCTGACCAAGCCGCTCGCCGGCGGTGACGCGTCGGTCGTGCTGTTCAACTCCGGCAACACCTCGCAGACGATCAGCACCACAGCGCTGACCGCCGGCCTCAAGGGCGCCGGTCCGTTCACGCTGACCGATCTGGTCAGCGGGCACCAGACCGCGACCAACGGTCAGATCTCCGCGGTCGTCCCGGCGCACGGCACGGTGATGTATCGCGTGCATCGCGGCACGACCGGCAAGCTCGCCTCGGCGGTGAGTATGGCGTTCGCCAACGGCGCGCTGGCCACGGGCAAGAAGACGCCGATCAAGGTGACGGTGACGAACAACGGCCCCAGTGCGGTGAATTCGGGAAGTATGACGCTGTCGGTGCCGACCGGTTGGAGCGTTGCGCCGACTGTGGGCAAGGTCGGTCGGCTGAAGCCGGGCGCCTCGCAGACTGTCGCCTTCTTCGTCTCCGGTGCGACGACCCCGCCACCCGGACCGGACACGACAATCCTGACGGCAAGCCTGAGCTACGTGTCCGACGGGACACGAGCCAGCGTCGCGGGGGAGGACGACATCTACTCCAACCGGGCCTACCCGTCGCTGGCGTCGGCGTTCAACAACATTGGTATCACTGACAGTTCGAACTACGCGGTCGGCAACTTCGACGGGTCGAACAACAGTTTCTCAGCTGAGCTGCTGGCCGCGGCGGGTGCAACGCCAGGAGCCACGGTCACGTCAGGCGGAGTGAGCTTCACCTGGCCCAGCGCCGCCGCAGGCACGGCGGACAACGTGCAGGCGAACGGGCAGACCATCACGCTCACCGGCAGCGGGAGCGCGTTGGCCTTCCTCGGGTCCGGATCGGCGATCGACCAGCCGGGCACGGTGACAGTGACCTACACCGACGGCACGACGTCGTCGGCCAGCGTCGGCTTTCCGAACTGGAGCTTCGAGAACGGCACCGACATGGGCGCCACCGTCGCGATCAGCACCATGGGCCGCTACACGCCGACCGGCCTGGCCACCAGGCCTACGCCTACCGGATCTTCTACAACTCGATCCCGTTGTTGGCGGGCAAGACCGTCGCCAAGATCACCCTGCCCAACGATTCGGCGATCCACGTCTTCGCAGTGGGTTTCAAGTCCTGATGTCCGCCCCTCGTCGGGAGTCGACGATCGGGTCTGAGTAGTCGGCGGCCGGCCCGGCATGCGCCATACGCGGCGTATGCCGGGCCAATTCCGTTGTGGCAGAGGATCATTCGGTGAGGATCGCAGCCGCGGCACGGAGGGTCTCGCGGTCATGGTCGCGGTGACCGAAGACGACGATCGCTGCGGCAATCGGTGCTTGGCCTATGGCGACCGCGACGGCCGCGACGCCGGGATCCGCCATACCGTCGCTCCAGGCGATCCGCTCGCGCCGGATGGTCGGGAGGGCTGCCTCGAAGGCGCGCACCACGTCGCGGTCGCTCCGGCGCTCGTCGGCGAGGATCGCACGGCGGTTCTGGGTGGGGGCGAGAGCGACCAGCAGCCGGCCGGCGGCGGTGGCCAGGAGACGTCGCGGCAGGTGCGCATCCGCGATGTAGCTCAGTCGATCGTCCACCACGCGACTCGAGCGACTGGTGTAGAGCACCGTCGCACCCGTGCGGACGGCGATCGCGGCGGGCAGTGCGCATCGCCGGGCCACCTCGTCGATGTCGACGCCGTATGTCGGATCTCCTCCACCAGCCACAACTCCCAGAACGTATGGCGCAGAACCGATTCGGTAGCTCGACCCATCCCGGACCAACCACCCTCGCGCGGCCAGCCCGGTGAGCAGGTCGTGCGCCGAGCTCATCGGAACCTGCAACGTCGTCGCGACCTCGGACGCCGACATCCCGCGCTGCGAGCGCGCGACCGCGTCGAGAATGTCGGTGATCCGGTCGACGGTGCGATGCGTCTTCATAGTGGCCAAGTCTTCCGCATATCCGAAAGTCGTGTGCTGCGCGTGCGGTGTTGGGGATGGTTGAGGTGAGCTTTGATGCCGCACACCGATGGAGAGGGCTGCCGATGACTGAGGAACCGCTGGCGCACCTGTTGCGTATTCTCGATCTGGAGGATGCCGGCGCGGCACACGTGCTCGGGGATGAACCGGAGACCGGATCGCCGCATCTGTTGGGCAAGACGGCTGCTGCAGCGATGGCCGCGCATGGTGTGGCGTCGGTTGAGTTCGCGCGGCTGCGAGGCGGGCCCGCGCGTTCGGTGACCGTGCGCACCGAGGACGCGATCCTGCAACTGATGGCGGCCTTCGGCACACGCATCGGTCGGGTGCCGATGGTCACGACGATGGAGGACCCGAATCTGTTGGGGGACAGCGGTTTCTACCGCTGCGCCGACGGTCGCGAGATCTTCGTGCTGCTGTCGTTCCCGCATCTGAGAGACAGGGCGCTGGCGGTGCTCGGTTGTCCGCCGAACCGGGCGGCGATCACGGCGGCAGTAGCGCGGTGGCGCGCCCTTGACCTGGAGGAGGCGATCAACGCCGTCGGCGGCACAGCGACCATGGTGCGCTCGAGCGAGGAATGGCAGCAGAGCGAGGCCGGCCGCGCGATCGCGGAGACCCCGGCGGTGAGCGTGGAGCGGATCGGGGCGGCTCCGAGCCGGGTGCGCGGCGCTCTCGGCGTGGTCGAACCACCGCTCAGCGGGATTCGGGTGCTGGATCTCACTCACGTGATCGCCGGACCGGTGGCCGCACGGCTCGTCGCGGAACTGGGTGCGGACGTGCTGCACCTGTCGCGACCGGATCGGCCCGACCCGAACGCGATGATCATCGAGACGGGTGCCGGCAAGCGGAATGCGTTCTGCGACTTGCGAGTCGAGAGTGACCGCGAGGAGTTCGAATGGGCTCTTGCGCAGGCGGATGTGGTGATCCACGGATACCGCCACCTGGAGCGTTTCGGCATCGATGCCGCGAGCTTGGCGCAGCGCCACCCGGGTCTGGTGGTGGCCGATGTGCACGGCTGGGGGCCGGACGGGCCATGGGGAGATCGCGGCGGATTCGACCAACTTGCTTGCTCGGCAACGGGATTCGCATTCGAGGAAGGTGGCGACCACGCGAGTCTGCCACCGACATACTTGTTGAACGACTATGTGGCCGCTTTCTTGCTGTCGGCCGGTGTCAGCGCTGCGCTGGCGCGCCAGCTGCAGTCGGGTGGCAGTTGGCGCGTGCACGTCGATCTGGCGCGGGTGTGCACGTGGGTGCAGTCGTTCGGGCTGCTCGCCGGACGCACGCGTAGCGGGGATCTGCGCGAGCGACTCAACGACGTGGAGCTGGTCTCGCGGCCGGGGCCGTTTGGTGACGTGCGGACGCTTCCGTCATTCGTCGCAGTGGATCCGCCGTGGGAGAGCACTGTCGGAACCAGTGCTCCGCTCGGCTCGTCGCCGCTGTGCTGGTGACTGGTTGGCACCGCTCGCGAGGGGCGTGATCAGCGAGAACTCGAGGTCAGTCGCTCAGATATGACGGATTCCAATTCGTCGTGGCGGCCCATTGCTCAGCGACCTCCATCAGCAGAAGCCATGCGGGATCTTTGATCGCACCGTATGAGGAGAGTTCGGTCGTCACTGCCGCGGCAGCGGTTTTGAACCGCGCCCACGTGTCGCGATGGAATGTGTCAGCGCTGAGGAAGTCGCGGAAGAGCAGGGCGCGGCGAGTCGTCGGCGCATCGACCGGCCGAACATGAATGTTGACAGCACGAGCACCTACCCGCGGAGCGAACACCATCTTTGGCCACAACCGGCCCTCGGCAGGCTCTTCGACGTTCCACGGCTCCGGGCGACGGCGAAAGCCAGCTGCTTCAAGTGCCGAACCTGCCGACGTGCTCGATATGTCGTCGACAACGACCATCATGTCGAGACAGTCCTTCGCGCGCATTCCCGGAATCGAAGTCGAACCGATGTGCTCAATGGCTGCAGCATCGGGCACCAGTCGGCGCAATTGGTGTGCAAAGTCACGGCCCTCGACGGCCCAGTTGCTCTGGTAGAGAGCGATCGTCACGTTTGTCAGCGCGGTCTCGTCGGGGAACGGCATCTCATGAGGCTACTGCCGCTGCCGGTCCGCTTCTTTTGCGCTTGACCGCGGTCGGACGTGGCACTGATAACGGTCAAAGGCGTCATACCTCTGAGGTATCGCGGGAGACAAAGGAGGTCTTGGACGTCGAGCGTCCTGCGGCCCGAGACTCGAGGTCGTCGGATCACACACGGTGATCGGCGGAGAGGGATCAATGTCGTTGAACGGCAAGCGTGTCGTCCTGTTCGGTGGAACGAGCGGGATTGGCCTGGCGACAGCAGTCGCGTCTGCACGAGCGGGGGCCGAGGTCGTGGTGGTGTCGAGTCGGCAGTCCAGCGTCGATACGGCATTGGCCGAGTTGCCGACGGGCGCCGAGGGTCACGTCGTCGACCTGACCGATCACGGTGCGCTCGAGGCGTTCTTCGACGCAGCTGCACCGTTCGATCACCTGGTGATCACCGCGGGGGAGGGTCTGCGGTCGATGCCGCTCGCGGAGTACGACGCGACTGCCGCCCGGGAGTTCTTCGAACTCCGCTTCTTCACAGCGCTACAGGCGATCCATCTTGCGAGTCCTATTCTGCGACAAGGTGGTTCGATCGTCTTGACGAGCGGCACTGCTGCATTCCGGCCGGCCGCAGGGTGGACGCTCGGGTCGGCGATCTGCAATGCCGTCATCGGCGCCACGAAGGCGCTCGCTGTCGAACTCGCGCCGATCAGGGTCAACGCTGTCGCGCCCGGCATCGTCCGATCACCGTTGTGGGCAGCGATGTCGGCTGACGATCAGGCACAGATGTATGCCGCGCAGGCGGCGTCGATTCCTGCCGGCAGGGTTGCCGAAACCTCCGATGTGGCTCAGGCGTACGTCGCGCTGATGGAAAGTGACTTCGTCACAGGCACGATCAGCGTCGTCGACGGCGGCACCATACTCGTCTGACCGTCATGGCATGGCGAGATCGGCATACGGGCCTCGTCGGCGGCATCGGCATACCGTGATCCCATGAGCGATCTTGATCTGCGGAAGTTGCGATACTTCCTCGCGATCGTCGACGGCGGAACCTTCAGCCGCGCCGCGGAGACGCTGCACATCGCGCAACCCGTTCTGAGTCGCCAATTGCGTTCGCTGGAAAAGGAACTCGGCGCCATTTTGTTCGAGCGATCCAGTCGTGGCACCGAGCTCACAGCTGCGGGGACTGCCCTCGTCGACGATGCCCGCGGGCTGCTGGCGTCGTCGGTCGCCTTTCAGCGGCGTGCGAGGGTGCATGGTCGAGGCGAAGCGCGGTTCACTATCGCCTTCATGCCGGGTGTCATCGTCACCGGTATGGCGCGAGAGTTGTCTGCCCGGTTCAGCGGCACCCGCGTGGAGGTGCTGCGCAGCTCCTGGGAGGACCAGGTCGAGGTGGTCCGCGATGGGCGCGCCGATGTGAGCATCGTCCGGTTGCCGGTGCCGCGGCGAGGTCTACGCGTCGTGCCGATGGCGAGCGAGCCGAGGTTGGTCGCACTGCCTGTCGGTCATCCTCTCGCGCGTCGACCCGCGCTCCGCGTGGCCGACCTCGTCGACCTGGAGCTGCTGCAAGATGTCGACGCGGTTCCCGAGTGGCGTGATGCCGCGGAGCGGCTGCGGGTCAACGGCCTCGCCGATCGACCCATCGATCTGCCGATGCCGACGACCGTCGAGGAGAAGTTGGAGTATGTCGCAGCAGGGGTCGGCATCGCGATCCTTCCGGAGTCCGCCGCCAACTTCTACACACGCCCGGACGTGGCGTACTGCCGGGTGACCGACCTCGCACCCAGCGACATCGCGCTGGTGTGCGAGGTCGGCAGGAAGAGCGAGATCATCGATGCTGCAATCGAACTCGCACTCGACACGGCTGGCGTCGTGGTGGGTGACGCCGGTTGAGCGGCCCTGTCGGCCACGGACCGTCGATGGTTTCGGCGATCGAGATCCGCAGCGAGCGACTGTTATTGCGGCGGGCGCAGCCGTCGGACGTCGACGGTTTGGTCGAGCTGCAGACGGATCCGGTCGTGCGCACCCACCTCGGAGGTCCGCGGTCTCGCGCCGAGGTGCAGCACTTCCTGAGCAACGGTGGTACCGCGGCCATTGCCCTGCAGCCGGGCACTTACGTTGTCGACGCCGACGGAGAGTTCGCCGGAACGATCGTTCTGGATCGGCGAGCGGTCGACCGCCCAGGGCATGTCCTCCCTCAGGGTGACGAGCTGGAACTGAGCTATGTTCTGCGGCAGCGGTTTTGGGGGTTCGGGTATGCATCGGAGGCGGCGACGGCAGTCTTGCACGCCGCCGCTTCCGAGTTGCCTGACCAACCCGTGCTCCTGGTCACCCAGACGAGCAATGCGCGATCGCTGGCACTGGCGGCGCGACTGGGCTTCGTCATACGGGACTCGTTCGTCGAGTACGACGCGGAGCAGACTCTCGCCGTGGCGGAAATCCGGACGTTCGCGGAGAGGCAGGTCTGACCGATTTGCTTCCTCACACCATGAACCGAGCAGGATCAGTGAATTTCGGGGTCCTCGCCGAGTTTGGGTCCAGCGCAAGATCGGCAGCGATCTGCCCGTAACCGGTCGCCATTTTGAACCCGGCTCCACAGAAGCCTGTCGCGAGGACCACTCGCCGTGATCCGGGCGCGAAACCGAGCAACGGCGCCCCGTCGTCGGTGTAGAGGTCGGGATAGGTGTCGGCACGTACGACGTACGGAACCAGATCGGGGAAGTAGCTCGCAGCGGTGCCTCGCACTTCAGTCATCTCACCGAGAGTTGGTTCGCGCAGAAGGTCGGACGGATCATCGGCACGTTCGGCACGCCCGTCGAGACTGGCCTTGACCGATGCGCCGTCCAGACACGGCGCGCCATACATCGACGTGCCTCGGGCAATCCGGATGAAGATCGGGAAGACCTCCGGGGTGAACAGGTCCGGGCGCTGAGTTCCGAACCAGGTCAACAAGATTCGCGCCGGATACACCCGGCGTTGAAGTGCGTCCGGAAGGATCCCGCCGGCCCAGGCCCCACCTGTGACGATGAGGCGGTCGACCGTCCACGACTGGTCGCCATCGCTGACTTCGACGTAGTCGTTGTGCTCGGTCACCGAGGTGATGTTGGTGTCCGTCAGGACCGTCGCGCCGCGCTCCCGCGCGCAGGTCAGTGCGGCCAGCACCGCAGCGTCCGTTCGCAGGTACCCCGCCTGCGCGTCCCAGACCCCGACTTCGTCGGAATCCAGGTCGTGTTGGGGGTAGCGCTCCTTCATTTCCGCATGGTCAAGGATCCGATGCTCCGCACCGCATGCGTCGATCGACTCCAGCAGCGCCGGGATGTACGAGCCGTCGCGGTGGCCGATGGACAGCCCTCCGCACTGTCCGAAAACCGATGAGCCTGAATCTTTTTCCAGTTCCAGCCACAGCTCGCGGGAGCGCTTCAGGATGGGGAAGTAAGGATCGGTGCCGCGGTACGTCATACGGAACAGACGCGAGTCGCCGCCAACGGCGGTGCGCGGGTGCGCGGGAGTCTTGGCCTCGAAACCGATGACCGAGGTCTCATGTCGGGTCGCCTGCCACATCGCCATGCTGCCGATGCTGCCGGTGCCGATGACTCCGATGTGTGCGTCGGTCATTGTCACAACACCTTCTTCAGGAACTGTTTGGTGCGAGCTTCCTTCGGGTCCGCGAGAACCTCGCGTGGATCCCCGCGCTCGACGATGTAACCGTCGGCCATGAAGAGCAGGCTGTTGGCGACTTCTCTGGCGAAGCCCATCTCGTGGGTCGTGACGAGCATCGTCATACCGTCATCGGCCAGTTGGCGCATGACATCCAGCACATCGCCGACGAGTTCGGGGTCGAGGGCGGACGTGGGCTCGTCGAACAACATCACCTTCGGGTCCATCGCCAGCGATCGCGCGATTGCGACTCGCTGCTGTTGGCCACCGGACAGCTGGATCGGGTAGTGATCGTCGTGCCCTTGAAGACCGACACGGGCGAGAAGTTCGAGCGCGCGTTCCCGTGCTTCGGATTTGGAGGTCTTCTTGACCATCGTCTGCCCGACGGTGATGTTCTCCAGCGCGGTGAGATTGGGGAACAGATTGAACTGTTGGAAGACCATCCCGATCTGGGTGCGCTGGCGTCGCCGCTCGATTCTCGACAGGGGCCGAAAGTGCGTGTCCACTTCGGCGTACCCGAGGTGTTCGCCGTTGACCTTCAGCACACCGGAGTCGATCTCTTCGAGCCCGTCGATACATCGCAGCAGGGTGGACTTGCCCGATCCGCTGGGCCCGATCAGAACGCAGACCTCACCGAGGGCGATGTCGACGTTGATGTCCTTCAGCACTGTGTGCGAACCGAAGGATTTCACCAACTTGCGAATGTGCACGGTTCCTGGTCCGTCCGCATCGCCCAACCCCGGCGGTCGGAATGGCGTGGTCGAAGGACGGCCGATGTCGTCGCTCATGCCGGAACCTCCGTCAGTGGTGTCGGTCTCGTGTGAACAGCGCGAGTGGACTTGCCGTAGTGGGCCTCGATCTTCGACTGCGGGTAGTTCAGCAGGATCGAAATCACGAGGTACCAGATGCACGCAACCAGCAGCATCGGGATCGTCTCGAAGGTGCGTGCGTAGATCAGTTGCACGCTTTGCAGCAGGTCGGCGACGCCGAGCACGCTGACAAGCGACGTCTCCTTCAGCATGCTGATGAACTGGTTGCCCGTGGCCGGTATGACGGTGGGCATGGCCTGAGGAATGATGATCTTTCGCATCTTCATGCTCTCGCTCATTCCGAGCGAGTCGCCTGCCTCCAACTGTCCCTTGGAGACAGAATTGAACCCACCGCGGACGATCTCGGCCATGTATGCCGCCTCGTTGAGCGACAGCCCGATGATTGCCGCGGTCGTGGCGCTGATGAGGGAGTTGGTGTCGAGCTTTCCCTCAAGCGGCGTGAACGGTATGCCGAGCCGGATGTTCGGATACAGCGCTGCGATGTTGAACCACAGAATCAACTGCACCAGCACCGGAGTCCCACGAAACAGGTTGATGTATCCGATCGCGAGCAGGCGCACGGGCAGGATTTTCGAGGAGCGCATCACCGCCACGAACAAGCCCAGCACAGTGGCGATCACCATCACGACAACTGTCAGCCAGATCGTGAGCCACAGGCCGCGCATCACTGTTCCGGCCGTGAGGTACTGACGGATGACTCCCCACTGGTACCGAGGATTAGTGATCAGGGTGTACGCGATCCCGGCGGTCACGATGACGCAGATTGCCCACATTGCGTATTCGTAGGCACCACGACGATGGATCCGGGGCTTGTCGGCGGCGTCCATCCCGGCTCAGCCCGCTGCTGCCGTTGCGATCGACGCGGTCTTGATCGCTCCGGCGCCCATGCCCCAGTCGCTCAATGCCTTGAGATACAGCGGGCTGTCCATGATCGACTGCATCGCGCTCTGCACGGCCTTGGTCAGGGGTGAATTCTTTGCCAGCCCGATTGCGACCAGATCATTGCCGAGCGCAGCGGGCTTGGCGTACTGAGCGCCGGCGAGTTCGAACGCCGCGCCATGTTGTTGAACGGCGTACGCCAAAGATGGAGTGTCGTAGAAAATGCCGTCGACTCGTCCGGACGCCAACTGCGTCAAAGCCCCGTTGACGTCCGGGAGGACTACCTGTTTGACGGCAGGTTTTCCTTCAGTGGTGCACTGCTTCGACAGGATTGGCAGATAGGTCTCCTGTTGGGTAGTGCCGGTCATCACCGCGATCGTCTTGCCGCAGATTGTCGAGTTGTTGATGCTCAGGTTCTCGGGATTGCCGGAGCGGGTCGCAAGAGAGGAGCCGTCGCTCCAGTAGTTGATCATGTCGAGCACTTGGAGGCGGGCGGCCGTGGCCGACATGTCGGTCGCGGTGAAGTCGTACCGGCCTCCAGTGAGGCCAGGGACGATCGTGTCGAATGCGACGTTGTCGATCTGCAGTTTCAGGCCGAGCTTGGCAGCGATGAGCCGGGAGATGTCGACGTTGAATCCTTCAGGCTGATTGCTGGTGGAAAGGAAGGACGTCGGCGGGTACTGCAGGTCCATCGCCACAGAGATGGTGCCGTTGGCTTTCGCCGAAGCGGGCAGCAGGGCGACCGCGGCCGGATCGGCAGCTACCCCGGCGGCGATGTTTCCGACCGTGCCGACGGCGACATTGCTCGCTCCGGACGACTTGTTGCTGGCGCCGGTGCCTGTGCCGGAACTGCCAGAACTGGAACAGCCGGTCACGGCAACTGCGATGCCGGCGGCCAGCACCGGAATGATTCGTTTCTTCATGGGTGACTCCTGATCAATCGATGGGCGCATCAGCGACGTTTGGCAGTGCCCGCTCAGCGGGATCGCTGGCGGTGAGATTGAGATTCGCCCGGGAGAGGTGCTGGGTGATGACGGCGCTGATCCGGTCCGAATCCTGGGCCTGAAGCGCGTCGATGAAATCCCGGTGGTCTTGCATCAGTTCGTCCCCCGACGGTTTGACGTTCTCCAGCCACGCCATACAGGTCAGCGTCTCGGCCGAGAGAAGTTCGTATGCCGCCAGGAGGCGGGTGTTACCGCCAGCAGCGACGAGCTGCTGGTGGAAGGCGAGGTCGGCATGTGCAACTGCCAAGCGATCGCCGACATCCAGCTGAGTCCGCAGGTTGTCCAATGCGACCTCGAGCTGGGCCGCCGTGGAGTCGATGGTCGTTGAGCCAGCCGCGATGATGCCGCGAGCAGCGTGACTCTCGATGGCGATGCGCGCGTCATAGATCTCCTCGATGTCCGTGTCGCTGAACGTGTTGACGGTGACGCTTTTGTTTCGTTCGGAGACGAGCAGGCGTTCGGCGACGAGGCGCTGAAACGCTTCGCGCACCGGTGAACGAGACACCCCGAGCTGGTCCGACACGGCCTTCTCGTTGAGGGCCTGTCCCGGCGCCAGGGCCCCGGAAATGATCAGGCGCCGGAGTTCGGTGCTGACCCGATCCGTGGTCGAGGTGAATTGCAACGGCGCTAGCCGCAGTTCTGGGTCCACAGCGGTGGCTCCTCGTGTCGGGTGGTGTGAAAGGTAGACCCGTCAACTGTATGGTGTCAACGGTGTGCTGTCATATTGTCGACAATATGCAGAAATGGGAGTACGGTCCGTGTACCGGCTGAGGATGAGCGATCTTCCGACGATCCACCGGCAACCCCAACCCTCAATCAAGTGATGCCAGGAGCGATGAATCGTGATCGACTACCGCCCGAAGTACGTGTCGTTCGACTGCTACGGAACGCTGATCAACTACCAGATCGACGCTGCGACACGGACGGTCGTTCGTGGTCAGATCGACGAGGCGGATTGGCCCGCATTCCGCGAATCGTTCAGCAAGTACCGCTACGACCAGGTGCTCGGCAGTTATTACCCGTACCGACAGGTCCTTCAGGATGCGTACGACCGCACCTGCCGCACGTGGGGCATCGAGTCAGACGAGAGCGCTGGCGAGCAGTTCGGTGAGGCCGTGCTGTCCTGGGGCCCCCACGACAATGTGGTCGCGCCCTTGACGAAGATGGCGGAGCGTTATCAGCTGGTGATTCTGTCCAACGCGGACACCGCGTTTCTCGACGTGTCTGTGCCAAAGCTCGAAGCGCCGTTCCACGCGGTCTTCACCGCTGAACAGGCGGGCGTCTATAAGCCTCGGTACCAGGCGTTCGAGTACATGGTCGAGCAGCTGAATGCTCGGCCGGAGGACTTTTTGCATGTCTCATCCCACACGCGCTACGACATCATGCCGATGCACGACCTCGGATTCAGGAACTTGGTCATGCTGCGACGCGGGTACGACCCCGCTGCACACTCCTACGGGTATGTCGATGTCGACTCGCTGGACGAGCTGAACCAGATGCTTGGAATCGACTGAGACGCAATGAAACTCATTTCGTACTGGCAGGATACGACTGCGCCACCTGGAGACTTCCGCAAGATCCCCGTGCCCGAGAACGTCGATGTGGCCATCGTCGGGGCCGGCCTCACCGGGCTGTCCGCGGCGCTCGAACTGGCTCGAGGCGGCGCAACGGTCGCCGTTCTGGAAGCCCATCACGTCGGCTGGGGCGCATCCAACCGGAACGCCGGTATGGCGACGACAGGACTAGCCATCGGGTTTGGCCAAGCCGTCAAGCGTTACGGCAGGGACCGCGCCGTGGAGTACTACCTGGAATACGACAAGGCCATCAGTACGGTGGAGTCGTTGGTCCACGAGCACTCGATCGACTGCGACTTCACCCGTTCCGGCAAGCTGTCGCTCGCACTCACCCCGCGGGATGTCGCCGCTATGCGCACGACACAACGTGCGATCGCGAGTATCGGCGCGCTGCCCGACCTGATGGTGCTGGGTCCGGACGAGGTCGGCAAAGAAATCGGGTCGCACTACTACCACGGTGGGATGGTCGACCCGCTCGGTGCAGGTCTGCACGTCGGCAAGTTCGTGAGCGGTCTTGCGGTGGCAGCAGTAGCGGCCGGCGCGACCATCTGTGAGGACTCACCCGTGGTGTCCCTAAGTCGAGAGGGCGCGCGGCACGTGGTGCAGACGACCCGAGGCGTGGTCTCGGCTAAGGAGGTGCTCATTGCGACGAGTGGTTACACCTCCGCATTGACCCCGTGGCTGCAGCGGCGCGTGATACCGGTGGGGAGTTTCGTCATCTGTACCGAACCCCTCGGGGATGCGCTGGCAGCTGACGTCCTGCCGCACCGTCGGATGGCATCGGACGCCAAGATGTTGACCTATTACTTCCGGCTGACTCCTGATAACCGGCTGCTGTTCGGGGGGCGTGCCAGATTCGCTCTGTCGAGCCCCGACTCCGATCAGCGCAGCGCGCAGATTCTGCGGTCGGCCATGGTCGAGATCTTCCCGCAGCTCGGTGACCGTCGCATCGACTACACGTGGGGTGGGCTGGTTGACATCAGCATGGATCAGATGGTTCACGTCGGTGAACACAGTGGTGTGCATTACAGCCTCGGCTATAGCGGCCACGGCGTCCAGATGGCGACACACTCGGGGCAGCAGATCGCTCGCAAATTGCTTGGTCTTCGCGCGGATCTGCCGTTCTCCGGCATCGCATTCCGGCCCGTGCCGGGCCACGTCGGACCGCCATGGTTCCTGCCCTTCATCGGCGCCGGCGCACACGTCGTCGACCGGTGGAATCTGCTGCGGGGAGGTAAGTCATGACAAGCATCAGCCTCGACTCCGAGATGCGGATCGCGCCGGCTCCGCCGGGGGGTGCGCTTATCGCCGGACAGTGGCGACAAGAGCCACTCGATCTGCCTGTTCGAGACCCCGCTACCGAGCTTCCAGTGGGTACGGTCCACCGGTGCACCCCGGGGGATGTCGACCAGGCGGTTCGCGCTGCAGCCACTTCGATGCAGGATGACTGGCCACTGCACGAACGTGTCGATGTATTGCGTCGGTGCGGCGACCGAGTTCTGGCGGAGATCGACGTATTCACCGAGACGATCGCCGCCGAAGGAGTGAAAACAATTCGCGAGGCGCGAGCTGAGGTTCTGCGGTGCGTCGAGACGCTGCACGTCGCCGCCGGGGCAGCCGATGTGCTCACCGGTGAGACCTTGCAACTCGACGCTAGCCCGCGAGGCGGCAACCGGATCGGCTGGTTCACCCGTGAACCACTGGGCGTCGTCGGCGCGATCAGCAGTTTCAACGATCCGCTCAATCTCGTCGCGCACAAAGTCGCACCAGCACTGCTGGCCGGGGCTGGCATCGTCGTGAAACCGTCGGAGTTCACGCCGTTGTCAGCGCTGCACTTGGCTCGCGTGCTGCTGGCGTGCGGGGTACCTCCTGAGCGCTTGTCGGTCGTGTGCGGTGGCGCAGAGGTGGGAAATGCCCTTGTCGCCCACCCCGAGGTAGCGGTCGTATCTTTCACCGGCGGCGTCCGGACGGCAGAGGCCATCACCCGCGGTGCCGGTGTGAAGAAGATGTTGATGGAACTCGGCGGAAACAACGCGACCATCGTGTGCGCTGACGCCGACGTCGATCTGGCCGCTCGGAAAATCGTTGACGGCGCATTCGGCGTCGCCGGTCAGAATTGTCTTTCGGTCCAGCGGGTCTACGCCGAGACGAGCGTCTTCGAGGCTGTCCTGCGATCGGTCGCTGACGGTGCAGCCGCCCTGGTTGTCGGATCCAAGTACGACCACGCCACCGACATCGGTCCGCTGATCAACGCTGCTGCAGCGGAACGAGTGACCGCCTTGGTCGATGATGCGATTGCAGGCGGTGCCCGTCTGGTTGCCGGCGGCAGTCGAGACGGCACGTACGTCGCGCCGACCGTGCTGACCGGCGTTCCGACGGCGTGTGCGATTTCTCGCGATGAGATCTTCGGCCCTGTTGTCGTCATCGAGCCCGTCAGCTCGCTCGACGAAGCGCTGCAGCGTGCTGGTGAGTGCGAATTTGCGCTGCAGGCAGGAATTTTCACCGCCTCTCTGGATTCTGCGACCAAGGCGGCACGCACCTTGACCGTCGGAGCTGTCCTGGTGAACGAGACCAGCGATTTCCGTATCGACTCGATGCCGTTCGGCGGTTTCCGTCAGTCCGGCATCGGCCGGGAGGGCGTGCGCAGCGCTGCGGTCGAGATGACGGCGCCCCGTTGTGTACTGATGACGGTGCCGAGTGAACCGGGTCGTGCCTCTAACTCCTCGAAAGGCCTGGCAGGTCAATGAATTCGCGTAGGTACACGGTGGATCTCATCGCCGGAGATGGCATCGGCCAAGAGGTTGTTCCCGCCGCGACCAGGGTCGTCGACGCGCTTGCTCGTCGGCATGGGTTTGACATGACGTGGCGAGACAGGAACTGGGGCTCGGCATACTTCTTCGAACACGGCCGGATGATGCCGGTCGACGGCATTGAGCAACTTTCTGACGGCGACGCCATCCTGCTGGGCGCCGTGGGGCATCCCGACTTGCCGGATCACGAGACACTCTGGGGTCTGCTCATCCCGATTCGCCGTGAGTTCTTGCAGTACGTCAACTTGCGACCGGTCCGCGTGCTTCCGGGGGTCGTGTCACCCCTGCGGGACGTGGAGGCTCTTGACATCGTGGTTGTCCGGGAGAACGTCGAAGGCGAGTATTCCGCCGTCGGCGGTCGTGCATATCGCGGCACAACCGACGAATTCGCCATCCAGGAAGCGGTCTTCACCCGGACGGGCATCACCCGGGTGGCTCGGTATGCCGCCCAATTGGCCGCGACCCGTCGCGGTTCGCTCACATCCGCGACGAAATCCAACGGCATCATCCACTCGATGCCGTTCTGGGACGAGGTCGTGGCGTCGGTCGTCAGCGAGGTCGAGGGTGTGCGCCTGCGCAGCACTTTGATCGATGCGCTTGCGGCGGCCCTGGTGCTGCGACCGGGCGACTTCGATGTGATCGTCGCGTCAAATCTTTTCGGAGACATCCTTTCCGATCTGATTGCAGCGCTCGCGGGCTCGATCGGAATCGCGCCGAGCGCCAACATCAACCCGCCGCGGCACCACCCGTCGATGTTCGAACCCATTCATGGCTCGGCACCGGACATCGCAGGCAAGGGCATCGCCAACCCCGTCGGCCAGCTCTGGTCGGCCTCGCTGATGCTGGACCACCTGGGCGAAGCCGAAGCGGCCACCGCGCTGATGACAGCCATCGAAACGGCCATGAGCGATGGAGTGCTGACCGCTGATCTGGGTGGCACGGCCGGCACCCAGGAATTCACCTCGGCCGTCCTGCGTGCACTGTCCAGCGGCAACTGAGCCCCCGCCTACCTGACATTTGATTCTTCGAACGAGAGACGCCCATGACATCGTTGAGCCCCCTTCTGAAGCAAGCCACTCCAGTCGTCGTCGACCATGCATCCGGCAGTTGGATCCACGCGACCGACGGGCGTGAGTATCTGGACTTCACCACCGGCATCGGTGTGACCAGCACCGGCCACTGCCACCCACGAGTAGTCGAAGCAGCGCGGGAACAGACAGGCAGAATCATCCACGCGCAGTACACGACCGTGATGCACAAACCGTTGCTCGAGTTGACGGACAAGCTCGGTGCCGTATTGCCCAGCTCGCTCGACTCGGTGTTCTATGCGAACTCCGGATCTGAGGCTGTCGAGGCAGCGATCCGACTGGCACGGATGGCGACCGGTCGCCCCAACATCGTTGTCTTCCAGGGCGGCTTCCATGGCCGTACGGTCGCTGCGGCATCGCTCACGACCGCTGGGACGCGCTTTTCAGCCGGCTTCGCGCCGCTGATGTCCGGGGTGCACATGGCACCGTTCCCATACGCGTTCCGCTACGGCTGGGACGAGGATGCCGCGGTGGAATTCGCCTTGCGCGAGTTGGACTACCTCCTGGTGAGTCGCGTTGCGCCCAATGACACTGCGGCCTTCCTCATCGAACCGGTTCTCGGCGATGGCGGATACCTGCCGACTCCGCCGGCATTCTTGGAGGGTTTGCGCGAGCGCGCCGATCGGCACGGCATCAAGCTCATTCTGGACGAGGTGCAGGCGGGCTGCGGTCGGACCGGTCGATTCTGGGGACACCAATTCTCCTCGGTCGTGCCGGACATTCTCGTCACTGCCAAAGGGATCGCTTCGGGATTCCCGATCAGCGCGATAGCCGCACCCGTAGCGCTGATGTCGAAGGGCTGGCCTGGTTCGCAGGGCGGCACGTATGGCGGAAACGCAGTCGCGGCGGCTGCAGGCTGCGCGACGCTCGACGTCATACGTGATGAAGAGCTTGTTGAGAACGCCCGCTTGCGTGGTGACCAGTTGGCTGACGGGCTGCGCGTGCTGCAGCACAAACACCCCGTCATCGGGAACATCCGTGGTCTCGGGCTGATGCAAGGACTTGAGTTCGTGACAGCCGCCGGCGACCCGGACGCGGCCACGACGACGGCGGTCCAACAGGCGACGACCCGACACGAATTGCTGACGCTCACCTGCGGCCCGGCCGGGAACGTGCTCCGTCTCATCCCGGCCCTAGTCGTGACCGAACACGAGATCGACCTCGGTCTGGAACGCCTCGCACTCGCACTCGCCGACGCGACCAACGACTGAAACATCCCGTCACCCAGATGTGAGATGAAGGAGACAGCACCATGACGACGAGCAACAAACGCGATCTCATCGCCGCGATCCCCACCGGCTTGTTCATCGGCGGTCAGTGGGTCGAGGCACAGTCGGGAAAACGATGCGACGTGATCGATCCAGCCACAGAAGACGTAATCGCGTCGATCGCGGACGGCGGAGCGGAGGATGCCGAGCGTGCCATCGAGGTGGCTGCGGCTGTGCAGGACTCGTGGGCGCGCACAGCACCACGAGCGCGCAGTGAGATCCTGCGTCGCGCATACGAGCAGATGATGGAGCGCCAGGACGAGCTTGCGAGCATCATCACTGCGGAGATGGGCAAACCCCTCGCGGAGGCGCGTGGTGAGGTCGCATACGCGGCGGAGTTCTTCCGGTGGTTCTCCGAGGAGGCTGTGCGCATCGGCGGAGACGCCACGGTCAGTGGCGATGGTCGAACCCGCATCATCGTTTCCAAGGCGCCTGTCGGACCGTGCGTGCTAGTGACTCCGTGGAACTTCCCGCTGGCGATGGGAACCCGCAAGATCGGGCCGGCGATAGCGGCCGGCTGCACCATGGTTTTCAAGCCGGCTCATCTGACGCCGCTCAGTTCCTTCGCTCTCGTCGAAATCCTCCGTGAGGCAGGTCTGCCCGACGGTGTGTTGAACGTCGTGTGCTCTTCCGATCCCGGATCGGTGGTGGAGCCGTGGATGCGCAGTGGCAAGGCACGCAAGGTGTCGTTCACCGGTTCGACAGCCGTCGGCGTCCGCCTTCTGGAACAGGCGAGCCAGCACATCATGCGGTCGTCGATGGAGTTGGGCGGCAACGCACCGTTCATCGTCTTCGACGACGCGGATGTCGATGCTGCGGTGGACGGTCTGATGATCGCGAAGCTGCGCAACATGGGTGAGGCGTGCACGGCGGCGAACCGCATCTTCGTGCAGCGAAATGTGGCGGACGAATTCGCTCGACGATTGACTGAACGCATGAGCGCATTGGTGGTCGGCGACGGCATAGACCCTGCGACACAGATCGGCCCCCTGATTGAACCGAAGGCCGTCGAGAAGGTGATTTCGCTGGTATCCGACGCTGTTCGCCGTGGTGCCCGGATCTTGTGCGGCGGCCAGGCGCCGGAGGGTCGCGGCTACTACTTCCCGCCGACAGTGCTGGTGGATGTGGACCCCGAATCGGAATTGATGTCGACGGAGATCTTCGGACCGGTTGCCGCCGTGATCGCCTTCGATGACGAATGCGACGCCATCCGACTCGCGAACGACACGCAGTGGGGCTTGGTCGGGTACGCCTTCACCCAGGACGTGGATCGCGCCTTCCGGCTGCAAGAAGCCATTGAGGTCGGCATGCTCGGTATCAATACGGGTCTGGTGTCCAACCCAGCGGCGCCTTTCGGTGGTGTGAAGGAGTCCGGGCTCGGGCGTGAAGGTGGCCGCACCGGTATCGAGGAGTTCCTCGAGGTCCGATACCTCGCCCTGCCCAGGTCCATTCCGGCGAACGTGTGACGTAGGTGGGGAGCGCGACGTCGACGTAGATCGCGCTCCCCTGTTGGCATCGGATACCCATCGAGTGGGCCGATCACCAGTCGCGTGGCGGGCTCCCGATGAGTTCGCCCAGCGTCGCCCAGACGTGGTCGCGCTGTTGTTCCATCCCGAGCCTTCGGAGCTCTTCATTCGAGACGAAGCGACTGCCAAGCAGGCGGCCTTCCTCGGAATGCGTGAGGATCAGACCCCAGCGCCCACTCTGTCGTGACGGCACGATCGTGAACTGTCGGCCGTCATGTTCGCCGCTATAGGCACTGTTGATGTACTCCGGGTCCCAGTCGAGGAAGGCGAGGACCAGCCCGTCGCCGATCCAGCCGAGGTGGCCCATCGCCTCCTCGCGCTGCGCATCCGCTCGCCGGTCTGCCCACTGCCATCCGCCGAATCGTGATGGCACGTAGGCGTTTTCGAGCGCAATGGCGCCGCCATGACTGCGTGGGCACTGATCGGCACACCCGAACGCTGACACCAAGAGCGCTCGGTGCTGCTGCCACATGGCGGCTGCGTTGATCGCCCTACTGCCGTATGGTCCACCTGCCGACCGGCACGGTCCGACGAAGCCGACCGTCATCGGGCAGCCAAGAGGTGCAGGTTCGACCACTACTGGGTATGGCGTTTCGTCAAGTCCAGACACGTCGACGACACCAGTTGCCAACGGCCGCATTCCAGCCGAATCCCATTCCAGCACAACAGGTTGCGTGAATCGGTGGGCGTCGCGAAGTGCATCTGACCTCGTGTGATCCTTCAACGCAAGCGAGGGCTCCACCCAGGCATGCTCAGTGCCGTACACGACTGCAGGCGAGGGGTCGTCGTCCTGCTCCCAGGACCAGAGTTCGGCGTCTGCGCTGATGTTGTCCTGCAATGTCTTGGGTAGACCGGCGGGATTCCAGGCGGTCAGGATGTGCACCCGGCTGGTGCCTGGGAAGAGGGCGTCGGGCGTCGCCGACGTCTCGCCCTGTTGCGCCGGCCGCACGGTGAAGACACCCGAGTCGGTGGTGATACGCAGGTGGTTGGTGCGCCAGCTGGTGGCGAGCGGTTCGCGTGGGTCCGGTCGACAGCCAGGCTCCGACATCGGGTCGAGGACCCACGGAATCTGGATGGGAGTGTTCGGGGACTCTGGGGCCGTTGACGACATGGATGATTCCTTAGGATTCGGGGCCCGAATCCCGAGCCCGCGTGACCGCAGCGGCGGTTGCCGTGTGGCCGGGTGTTCCTCGAACAGCACCGGCGCGGGACCGGTTGCTGAGCGACCTCTTCGAGGTGATCGGTCGCTTCTCTTCACCCACCGGCAACTATGGCATCGCCCACCGACAACCTCGCTGCTTCGGCTCTTCCATCGAGTCGTCGCGCGCGGCAGGCTGATCGTGGCGGGTGCCTGCGGCATACAGCTCACCCGGGGCACACAGATGGAAGGGGACGGCTATGACCGAGAGCTCGGAGCCACGCACATTCGTCGACGAGAGCCTGGTGAAGGCGCGATTCATCAGATCCAACCTGTCCGGAGTGGTCATGCGCGGGGTGATCCTGCAGGACGCCGAGTTGGATTCGCCCTGGCTGTTCGAGGACGGAGCATCGTTGGTAGTCAACGGGATTGACGTTGTGCCACTCATCGATGCGGTACTGAACGAGCGCTACCCCGGTCGAGCCGCGCGAACCGCGAGGGACCCGGCAGGACTGCGATCGGCGTGGTCAGCGCTCGAACGAGCCTGGGGCGCGATGCTTGATCGGGTCGCGGACATGCCACCCGGAACGGTCGATGTGTCGGTCGACGACGAATGGTCGTTCGCGCAGACCCTGCGTCACCTTGTCCTGGCCACCGATGTCTGGCTCGGGCAGACGATCCTGCAACGCGATCAGGCGCTGCATCCGATCGGCATGCCGTTCGCGGAGTACGAGCAGGACGGTTACGACATGAGCATCTTCGTCACGGAGCCGCCGTCATACGACACGGTGCTGCAGGTTCGCGCGGAGCGGGTGGCGATGGTGCGCGACTTCCTCGCCGACGTGTCAGCCGAGCAACTGAAGGAAACCCGCGAAAGTCCTTGGGATCCGGACTATTCCGAAACCGTGTTGTCGTGCCTGCACACGATCCTCGGGGAGGAGTGGGAGCACTTGCGCTATGCCGAGCGAGATCTCGACCGCATCGCCGCGAACGTATGACGCAATCCGCGTCCGGCCTCGGCGGCGCCTGCTGGGGTTGCCGTCCTCTCGCCGGATAACCCGGCGCTTTTGGCGCGGTCAGCAGGCACAATGGCCGGGTGTTTCTGACCCTCTCGACGACAGGCACTGCGGACGTCACTCCGAGCGACCTTGGATTCTTGCTGCACAAACATCCGGACCGGGTGCAGAGCTTCGAATTGTCAGTGGGCCGGGCGCACGTGTTTTACCCAGTGGTCAGCGCGCAGCGATGCACGGCCGCTTTCATGCTCGAGGTCGACCCCATCGGCATGGTGCGCGAAAAGCGCTTCGGTGGCGGTGATTTTGCGTTGTCCCAGTACGTCAACGATCGACCCTATGCAGCGTCCTCAATGCTGGCCGTGGCCATGGGCAAGGTGTGGAACACAGCGCTCAAGGGTCGGTGCAAGGTCAGACCCGACCTTGAGGGAGTCTCCTTGCCGCTTGAGATCTCCATCCCGGCGCTCGCTTGCTCGGGTGACTCCGACCTGGTTACAAGGGTTTTCGCACCTCTCGGCTGGCAGGTCACGGCAGAAGTGCCACCTGTCGACCCGACCATTCCTCAATGGGGTCAATCGCCATACTGCGACGTGGAACTTGTGGGCACGATGCCTCTCGCCGAAGCTCTCAGTCATCTCTACGTACTGCTTCCGGTGCTTGACGATGCCAAGCACTATTGGGTCAGCACCGACGAGATCGACAAGCTGATTCGCAATGCCGGTGGCTGGCTCGACACCCACCCGGAGCGAGATCTCATCATTCGCAGATATCTCAAGCACCAGCGTGACCTTGTCGCCGAAGCCGAAGCACGTCTGGCTGGTCCGGGTGGTGACGTCCTCCTGGATGACACGGTTGAAGCGGGTGCACAGGGTGAGACGGGGAGTGCATCTACGGCACCCGACCTTGCGCTCCCTGCCACGCTCGCGCAGCAGCGGGCGGCGGCGGTGATCGGCGCCTTGCAGGAGGTCGGCGCCCATCGCGTGGTCGATCTTGGTTGCGGAGAAGGCGCCTTGATTCGGCGACTGCTGAGCGACCCATCTTTCACAGAGGTCGTTGGTGTCGATGTCTCCGCCACTGTGCTGGAGCGGGCCGAGCGGAGACTGGGCCTGGAGCGGATGCCCGACTCGGTGCGGGCACGTCTCACCCTGCGTCAGTCGTCGGCGACCTATCGGGATGTTGCTCTGCACGGGTACGACGCCGTCGTGCTCATGGAGGTCATCGAGCATGTGGATATGGACCGACTGCCATCGCTGGAGCGCAGCGTCTTCGGCCAGGCTCACCCGGCGGCTGTCGTGGTGACCACGCCCAATGCGGACTACAACGTGCTGTACCCACACCTGGCGGCTCACGAGATGCGCCACACAGACCACCGATTTGAGTGGAGCAGAGCGGAATTCGAGCAGCGGGCGACCGGTGTAGCCGAACGCCACGGGTATGACGTCGCACTGCGCCCGATCGGCCCCGCGGATGAAACCCATGGCGCCCCCACGCAGCTTGCGATCTTCCGCCGATCTGACGCGATGGCGACCCAGCAGGAGGTGGTGCGGGCATGACAAGCATCGCCATACCTGAGCTGTCCCTCGTGGTGCTGATCGGTGTGTCGGGGTCGGGTAAGTCAACGTTCGCTGCCCAGCACTTCGGTCGTTTCGAAGTGATCTCGAGCGACTTCTGCCGCGGCCTTGTGTCCGATGACGAAAATAACCAGAGCGCGTCCGCCGACGCCTTCGACGTGCTCGGTCGGATAGCCGCAAAGCGTTTGGACCGTGGCCTGCTCACCGTTGTCGACGCCACCAGCGTCACGCGGGATGCACGAAAGCAGCTCGTGGACTTGGCCCGGGCGCACGACGTCCTGCCGGTGGCGATCGTGCTGGATGTCCCCGTCGGCATCGCGGTGCAGCGCAACGCGAGCAGGCCGGAACGCGATTTCGGTGCACGTGTTGTGCAGCGGCATCACGACCAGCTGCGACGATCACTGAAAAGCCTTGGCCGCGAAGGGTTTCGCAAGGTTCATGTGCTTCACGGCGTAGACGAGATCGACTCAGCCAGCATATTGCGCGAGAAGCTGCTGAACGATCTGCGTGATCAGCATGGGCCCTTCGACGTGATCGGTGACGTGCACGGCTGCTTGACCGAACTCGTGGCCCTGCTGCAGCGGCTGGGCTACGAGATCCAGCGGGATGCCCAGGGCCGCGCCGTCGATGCGACGCACCCGCAGTCGCGTCGTGTTGTCTTCGTCGGTGACCTGGTCGACCGCGGCCCGGACTCGCCTGGAGTCCTGCGACTGGCGATGGGCATGACAGCTTCCGGACATGCCCTAGCGGTCCCCGGCAACCACGAACACAAATTGGTTCGCGCGTTGGATGGCGCAAAGGTGACCGCATCGCACGGACTGGAAACCACCCTGGCCCAGCTGCAGCGAGAGTCGGAGCAGTTTCGTGCGCAGGTGCGCGAGTGGTGTTACGGACTCGTGTCCCATCTGGTGTTGGACGACGGCCGGCTGGTTGTCGCGCATGCAGGCTTAAAGGAGGTGTATCACGGGCGGACCTCGGGGAGGGTGCGTTCGTTCGCACTGTATGGCGACACCACGGGTGAGACTGATGAGTTCGGGCTGCCGGTGCGTTATCCGTGGGCCGCGGACTATCGCGGCAGCGCAATGGTGTTGTACGGCCACACCCCGACGGTCGAGCCGGAGTGGATCAACAACACGATGTGCCTGGACACGGGCTGCGTCTTCGGTGGGCATCTGACGGCTCTGCGCTATCCGGAGAAGCAAGTGGTCCAGGTCGCCGCCGAGAAGATGTGGTACCGACCGGCGAAACCCTTTGGCGGTTCCGCAGACTCAGGGCAGACTCGCAACTCTGAACGTGCTGCTGAAGACCTGGACGTCACCGATGTGCTGGGTCGACGCACCATCGCAACGGCGGATCATGGTCGCATTTCGATCAGAGCCGAAAACGCCGCTGGTGCGCTGGAGGTGATGAGCCGGTTCGCGCTGCATCCACGCTGGATGAGGTATCTGCCTCCGACGATGGCACCCGTGGCCACCTCGGCTCGAGCGGACTTTCTGGAGCATCCGGACGAGGCGTTCGCGTACTTCGCCGGCGAAAATGTGCGCGAGGTTGTGTGCGAGGAGAAGCACATGGGCTCTCGAGCTGTGCTGCTCGCGTGTCGTGATGCTGGTGTCGCGGAGCGGGAGTTCGCCGCCGACGGCGGGGCTACGGGAGCAATCTTCACGCGTACCGGTCGTGGGTTTCTCGCACCGGAGTTAACCGAGGCTCTGCTGGACCGGGTGCGTACCGCCGTAGAGAGAACTGCGATGTGGGACGAGTTGGGGTCTGACTGGGTACTACTCGACGCTGAACTGCTGCCCTGGTCGCTGAAGGCCGAAAGACTTCTGCGCGAGCAGTATGCCGCTGTTGGTGCGGCCGCACGTGCTTCGCTACCGGCCGCTCACGAGGCCCTTGAACGCGCAGGAGAGCGTGGTCTGGATGTTGCCGATCTCCTCCATCGCACGACGGAGCGTGAGTACAACGCGGCCGCGTTCACTGACGTCTATCGCCGATACTGCTGGGATGTCGAGGGACTGAGCGGCGTGCAGGTAGCTCCCTTCATGATCCTCGCGGGTCACGGTCGCACCTTTCACACGAAGCCTCACATGTGGCACCTGGAGCTGATCGATCGACTGGTTGCTGCCGATCCAGCGACATTTCGGGCCACGCGTCGGCTGCCCGTCGACACGACCTCGACCGAATCGACCAACGCTGGTGTCAGTTGGTGGGAGGAGATCACCGCAGCCGGCGGTGAGGGCATGGTGGTCAAACCTTCAGCTGCACATGTGCTCAACGGCAAAAGGTTGGTGCAGCCAGGGCTGAAAGTTCGTGGGCCGGATTATCTGCGCATCATCTATGGCCCGGATTACACGCTCCCGCAACACCTTCGACGCTTGCGTGACCGAAACCTCGGTCACAAGAGATCGCTGGCGCTGCGTGAGTATGCACTCGGTGTCGAGGCGCTCGAGCGTTCGGCGCGCGGCGAGCCGCTGTGGCGTGTGCACGAGGCGGTCTTCGCGGTGCTCGCGCTAGAGTCCGAGCCGGTCGATCCACGGTTGTGACAGTGCGTATGTCGAGCGCGATCTCGACCGCATCGCCGCGAACGTATGACGCAATCCGCGTCCCGGCCGCGTCAGATCGTCAGCGACGCCGGGACCGGCCCACGCTGAGCGTGGAGAAAGTGCAGAAGGTTGGCGAAGCCGCGTGCGTCGTCGATCGCGCGATGGGTGTGTGTGACGTCGCCGAGCCACTTGGGTGGCAGGCTCGGCGCAGCCAATTCCGCAGGCGGTTGGCCGGTGAGCGCTGCTGTGTACGACCGCAGACAGAGCGCGGGTCCGTCAAACAGCCGGTCCGTTTCGTACGGCCCCTGTGCCAATGCGTAGTTGGTGAAGCGGCGCAGGTAGTGGTCCATCCACGTTCCGTCGAACGCCAGTGGGGCGGCCGCGAATGCGCGCTTGCCCGGGAGCTCCCTGATCCACCGGATCCAGTCGCTCAGCACCTCGACGATCGGCCGCGGGTCGGTCGTCGCGGCCTCCCACGTGCCGGCACACGAGTCGAACCACTGCTTCGTGTCGGGATGCGGAGCAGATCCGGGCAGCGGTTCGAGCACTGCCTCGAACTCACCGAAGGTCCGACCGTCCATAGTCGTCGCGACCGATGCGAACGACCGCATCGAGTTGGCTCCTGGCCACGGTCCGTCGGTTTCGATGTCGGTGATGATCCAGGTCCACTCGTCGCGATGACTCATCCCGCGAGCGTAGGGCGTGGACCGTCGTTACGAACGCGATCGCGTGGCGCGCAGCACCAAGTCCTGGGTGTGATGCGCACCGGCGCCCTCGCGCACGTCGCGATTTCGAACGGCGTGCTCGACGATCTGCCACGAGGCCGATTCCATAGCAGCCGCAACCTCGTCCACGCTGACGAAGTCATCGGGGTCGAAGCCGTGCTCCAACGCGCGGTCACGGTCGAACTCCACGTGATGCACCATCAGCAGAGTGCCACCCGGTGCGACCGCGTCCAGCAGGTCCGTCATCGCGTCATCCACCTTGGGCAGCGCCGGATAGAAGGCCGACACCAGGTCGAAACTCTGCGACATACGTGTCAGGCCGGTATGCCGGAAGTCGATCGTCACACCCGCGGATTCGGCTGCGGCGCGGGCGCGTTCGAGCGCAACGGAAGACGGGTCGAGCGCTGTCACCTGCCAGCCCTGCTGCGCCAGCCAGATCGCATCGGCGCCTTCGCCGCAACCGACATCCAGGGCTGTGCCCGGTGTCAGTCCGGTGACCTCGGCGACGAGAGCCTGGTTCGGATTGCCGCTCCAGATGCGGGATTCCTCGGAATAGCGAGCATCCCAGTCGGCGGCCATGTGCCCATGCGGGGCGGAGTGATCAGTCACCGCACCATCATCGACCACTCAGCCGGTGACCGTCACCGTGGTCGGCGCAGACGCATAGCCGGTCCAGGTCCCGTGGCTACCCGGGAAGCTCAAGTACGCGCGGTACGTCGCCCTACCCACGCGTTGTTCCCTTATATGTGCGGTGACGGTGCCACTCGACTGATCGGGCAGGCGTCGGCAGGCGACATCGACCCACTGGTTGCGGCTGTGCTGGTGCTGGATGCACAGGACCTGGGCCAAACCCGCCGTGTCCCCGCCGCCGATGGCCTGCACGGTGACGCTCGCCCCGACGCGAACGTGACCCGGGCTGGCCGAGATGGTGACACCGGATTTCGCCTGCGCCGCTGCCACCGGGCCCGCGACGAGCGCGGCGCAACTGAGGAAGGCGACTCCGGCGAGACCCGCGACGCGAGTGTGATTGCGGTGTGACATGAAAACCCCCGAGCGAGTTGTGCGGACTGCGTACGTGTGCAAGACGTCGCAGCCGCACGCTCGGTTGGCTCCGAGTGGCCGAAGCAGGCGGTCCGCCCAGCTCGGTCAGGCGATAGTGAACTCGCCGAGGTCGTCCCAGTGGTCGCCCTCCATCAGCACGTTGCGCACCTTCGGCGTCGCCTGGACGTATTGCGGCAGATCGCGCTGGGCGGCCTTGAAGTGATCTGAGGTCACGTGCGCCTCGGCGGCGTCGTCCTTGAAGGCCTCGATGAGGATGTACTCGTTCGGGTCGTCGACGCTGCGCGACCACTGGAAGAACAGATTGCCCGGCTCGGCTCGCGTGGCCTCGGTGAAATCGCGGCTCAGCTCGACCCACTGATCGGCATACTCGGGCTTCACCTTCCACTTCACACAGATGAAGATCATGTCGTCCTCCTCGTCGGGTAGCGGCGCCGGCCGCGTATGTCGGTGCGACCTCAGCCTGGCACGGCTGCGGCACGCGCGGGCAGGGCGCTTCTCGCCCGGTGACAAGGCCGTCCGCAAACGACCGACGCGGCCTGATCGGCCTGCCTATGGTGGAGGCATGAGCATCGTGGACGACGACGTCCGCAACCGCGCCGGATCAGTGCACCGCACGCTGCAGATCCTCGAGACCGTCGCGGCCCGCGGCGGGGCCAGCGCGAAGGAGATAGCCGAGGCCATCGATCTGCCGTTGCCGACCGTCTATCGGTTGGTCCGTGAACTGCTCGACTCCGAGTATCTCGTGCACATCCGCGAGGAGCGACGCTTCGAACTCGGTTACAAGCTGCACGAATTGGCGCTGAGCCTGCACCAGCAGATCGGCGTGCCGAGAGCGGTCCGTGGCGAGATCGCTGCGCTGCACGAGCGACTCGACGCTGCGGCATACCTCGCGGTGCACCGAGGCTCGCAGATCGTGGTCGTGCACACCGTCGACTCGCCACGAGCTCCTCGGCTGACGCCGATCGCGTTCGGATTCCACGAAGCCGCGCACGCGACGGCGCTCGGCAAGATCCTGCTCGCCGACATGGACGAAGAGCAGCGTGACCGGCATCTGGGCGAGGAGCCGTTCCGTCGTCACGGCCCGGGCACGATCACCACTCGGCATGATCTGGATGTCCAGTTGAGGGTGGTCGCCGACAGCGGAATTGCTTGGGAGATAGAAGAATTCGAAGCGGGATCGATGTGTGCCGCAGCAGCGGTCCGGGGTGCGAGCGGGGTGGTGGTCGGATCGGTCGCGGTCTCGTCGACGACCGAGCGATTCGAGGCGCGACGACCGGAGGTCGAGCGCGAACTACGCCTGACTGCCTCGGCGGCTAGCCGCTACTACCGCTCCGGCCACACTCGCTGACACGCCTGCCCGACCGGCCTGCCGGTGCCGTTATCGCGCGGTGAGAACGACCGTTGGGTGGGCTCCCGAGGCTGCCTAGTATGACGCAGATCACACTCAGCTCAGGAGGCAGCGATGGCCGACGACGCAGACACCACACACGGGATCAGTGGTCATACCCGGACGAATCTGGTGAAGCTGCTGCGGGCGGCATACCCGCACGAAGGCATCCCGGACGACCCCTACGAACGCACCGCCGACGTGATCCTGGCCCAGCTGGACGCCTCGCTGTGGCACCGGCTCGCGCTGGTGCGCGGCCTGGAATCCCTCGACGAAGCAGCCGACGGTGACTTCGCCGCGCTCGACGACGAGGCTGCGGGAAAGGTGCTGCAGAAGATCGCCGATGCGGAGTTCTTCGTGTTCATCCGCGGGGTCGCGGTCACCACGCTGTATGACGACCACGAGGTCTGGGAGCACCTCGGATATGAGGGTGAGTCGTTCTCCAAAGGCGGTTATCTGCACCGCGGCTTCGACGATCTGGACTGGCTGCCCGATCCACGCATCGAGGAGTACGACGGGCCCGAGCGGTTGGTCGAAGTCGCCGAGCACGACCTGCCGAAGGAGGCGTAAATCATGGCTGCGCAAAACGGAAACCCGATCGGTCACGACGAGCCCGCAGTGGTCATCGTCGGTTCCGGTGCCGGCGGCGGGACGCTGGCCTACGAGCTGACTGCGCGCGGCATACCGTGCGTCGTACTGGAGGCGGGGCCCTATCTGACCCCGGACGACTACGAGAACGACGAGTGGGCTGCGTTCAACCAGATGGCGTGGCTGAGCAAGCGCGTGTCGAGCGGATCCTGGCGCGTGGCAAGGGATTTCCCGAATCTGCCGGCGTGGATCGTCAAAGCGGTCGGCGGTTCGACGACCCACTGGTCGGGTGCGACGCCACGCTTCAAGGACTACGAGTTCAAGACCAAGACCTACTACGGCGGTGTGCGCGACGCGAACCTGCTGGACTGGCCGATCACCCTCGGCGAGCTTGCGCCGTACTACGACCGCGCGGAGCGCGCGATCGGCTCGACCCACCGGCATGGCCGGCCGCCGCTGCCGGCGAACAACAACTACAAGGTCTTCGCCGGCGGAGCTGAGCGGGTCGGTTACCGCTTCTATGCCACGGGTCCGTATGGCACCAACGCCGAGCCGTATGACGGCCGCCCGGCCTCGGTGCAGGACGGCTTCAACTTCCAGGGCGACAAGCAGTCGGCCAAGTGGTCGACGGCGGTGCGGGAGATCCCACGGGCGCTGTCGACCGGCAAACTCGATCTGCGAGCTGAGGCACAGGCGGTGCAGATCACCCACGACGCTCGTGGGCGGGTCGACGCGGTGCTCTACTTGGACAAGGACGGCAATCTGCATCGGCAGCGCGCCACGATCGTGTGCGTCGCGGGCAATTCGATCGAGTCGCCGCGCCTGTTGCTGATGAGCGCCTCGGCGATGCATCCCGACGGTCTGGCGAACTCCTCCGGGCAGGTGGGCCGAAACTACATGCGCCACATGACCGGCTCGGTCTACGCCCGCTTCGACAAGCCGGTGCGGATGTACCGGGGCGAGACGATGGCCGGCATCGTGGCCGACGAGGCGCGGCTCGACACATCTCGCGGCTTCGCCGGCGGATACTACTTCGAAACGATCTCGCTCGGTCCGGCGTTCCTCGCCTCCTTCATCGAGCCAGGCGCGTGGGGGCACGACCTGACCGACCTGCTCGAGGCCTACGCCAACACCGCAGGCCTGTGGATCGTGGGAGAGGACATGCCCCAGGAAACCAACCGAATCTCGTTGCACACCAGCGAAGTTGACGAATGGGGGCTGCCGGTGGCTGATGTGCACTACGACGACCACGCCAACGACCTGGCGATGCGAGAGCACGGCTATTCGCGGGCCGATCTGCTCTACGAGAGCGTCGGGGCGCTCGGCACCCACCACACCCCGCCATACCCCTCGACCCACAATCTCGGAACCTGCCGGATGAGTGCGCGACCGCAGGACGGCGTGGTCGATGCCTTCGGTCAGGCGCACGACGTGCCGGGATTGTTCGTGTCGGACGGCTCGGTGATGACCAGTGGTGCCGCGGCCAATCCGACCCTGACGATCGTGGCGCTCGCGATCCGGCAGGCCGAGTACATCGCGGATCAGTTGTCGGCAGGAGGGCTCTGAGACGGGCGCGTGGTAGCGGTCGTCAGACCGTGCGGCAGAAGGTTTCCGCGCGGGAGGCGACCGCGACCGGCCCGTGTGCGAGGGTGGAGGCATGAGCGAAACCGTGACGCAGGAGTCCGCCCCACCGCGCTTTGAGATCACCACCGATGACGGTGTCGCCGGATTTGCGCAGTACGTCGACCACGACGGGCAGCGCATCTTCTTCCACACCATCATCGAGGACGCCTACAAGGGACGCGGTCTGGCCGGGACGGTCGTGCACCAGGCTCTCGACGCCACTCGTGCCGACGGTCTGCGGATCGTGCCGGTGTGCTCTTTCGTCAAGAAGTATGTCGCAGACCACCATGACTGGGACGACCTCGTCGACCCTGTGACGTCTGCCGCATTGCAGGCGATTCCCAGCAGTACCAGCTGATTTCCCTGATTCGCCGGTACTCGGCCGCGGTCAGAGAACGCCCTCAGACCGCAGGCGTGTCCGGCGCGATCCAGGTGATCTTGGTGAACCCGTAGGCATCGCAGGCGCTGTGCAGGTCGCCGAACACCAGTGACTCGTTGCGCAGCAGGAGGCCCTCACCGGTGTCATGGCCAGAAGCCACCACGGTCGTCTGCACCATCGGCCGCCGCGCGAGCAGTGTTGGCATTTCGGCGGATTCATCGTCACCCCTGACGAACAGCACTGCATCAGTTGCTGTCGCGGTGCCTCGGCTGGTCGCATAGACGACGAACCGGCGCAGGCCGTCGGTCGGCAGTTCCAGTGACACGTCGACCTGAGCCGCGCCGAAGCCGGATTGCCGCCGTCGCGCGATTCCGATGATGCGACGCACGGAGGTCGCGAATTCGATGGCGCCAGTGTGTCTTTCGACCACGTATCCGAGCGTGACCGGGATTCCGGTCGGCACCGCAAGACGCAATCTCAACTTGTCGCGGCTCTTGCCTGAGGGCGTGAGCAGCGCAGTCGGGTCGCCGTCCACCTGCAGCTGGTGATGCGCAACGCCCTTGGACGCAGCGAGATCGGCCGCTGGTGTGACGACCTTGTCAGCAGGCTGGCGCGAGAACGCCGGGCGATTGGGCACTGACATGCGGTCGCGGGGCGGTCCGGCCGGATCAGGTCCGAGGTCAAGGGGATTCGGCTGCGAGGTGGCGAACCTTTCGCGCAGGAAGCGCTCCTGGACCCGTAACTCGCGCTCGTTGTGCTCGGCCTCCGCGCGCTGCACCTCGCCGGTGACCCGATGCAGCAGGCGCAACTGTTCGAGCACCAGCGCTGTGCTCGTGTCGGTGGCAACTCGGCCACCGCCGCGGAAGGCCACGAGCGTGTCGGTCAGGTAGTCGCACACGATGGCTTGCAGGGTCGGGCTGAGGTATTCGCTCGGCGGTGGCGCGGCATCTGCGATAGCCCGTGCGAGCAGCACAGCCTCGGTGGGCAACATGCCGGACAGCGCGTTGGCGATGCGCACTGCGTCATACCCGGCTCGTCGCGGTGGTTCGAGCCCGCCCTTGGGTGTGCGGAGATAGGCGGTGAGTTCGGGTGCCGACCAGCCGCTGAGGTCGACCTTGGACTTTCGTCGTGGGATTCGACGTGCAGCAGCCTCCGGTATGCCAGGAGCGCGTAGCGCATCACGACTGGGAAGGTGTGGTCGAATCCGCTTGTGCGGTTTGCCTTTTGGATCAGCGTCGTCAGGTGGGGCCGGCGTCATACTGCTGGGTGGTCCTCATCCAGGAAGGCGGCGCTGGGCACGAAGTACAGGCTGCCGGTGCGCGGGGTGGAGAAGTCGAGGATCCGGTCGGAGGTGCCGGGAGGCTCGCCGACGAACATGCGATGCAGCATCCGTTCGGTGATGGCAGGGTCCTTGGCGTAACCGATGAAGTACGTGCCGAACTCGTCGGCACCGATCCGGCCGAACGGCATGTTGTCGCGCACGATCTGCTGCTGGTTGCCATCGGCGTCGTCCACCGACGCAAGCGCGATGTGCGCATCAGCAGCCTTGTCCGCATCAGGGATTTCGAGGTCGTTGACCTTGCGACGGCCGATGGCGCGTTCCTGCTCCTCGGTCGAGAGGGCGTTCCAGGCGTCGAGGTCGTGCAGATAGCGCTGCACGATGACGTAACTTCCACCGGCATACGCCTCGTCATCGTTGCCGATCGTGACGGCCGCAACGGCGTCGTCGGCCTCGGGATTCTCTGTGCCGTCGACGAATCCGAGCAGATCACGTTCGTCGAAGAACTTGAAGCCGTGCACTTCGTCGACCACTGTCACGTGGTCCTTCAGCGCGTCGGTGATCAGATGTGCCAGCTCGAAACACAGATCAAGGCTGTCTGCGCGCAGATGGAACAACAGGTCACCCGGCGTCGACACGGCGGTGTGGTTGGCGCCGACGATCGGCTGGAAGGGGTGCAGGCCGCGCGGACGTGGCAGGTCGAACATGCGGTCCCACAGGTGTGCACCGATCCCTGTGACGCAGATCAGCTGGTCGTCGGGCACTCGGAAGGACACGGTGCGGGTCAGGCCGGAGACATTGGTGATGAACTCGCGTACTGCGCCTTCGCTGCCCGGCGCCACCGTCAGGACGAGGAACATCGCTGTCCTGGTCGGTCGGGCGACGATCTGCTGAACGACCATGGAGCTTCCTCTCGTGTGCATCGCGGGCCACGTGGGCCCTCGACGACATTACGGCAGTGAGCCCGAAGTCGCGTGCGAGAGGCCGCGCGCGTGCCATGATCTGGTCACCGGTGACGGGTGTTTCGACATACCCGTCAGGTATGCCGCAAGGGGGAGCGCGCTCATGAAGGTCACTCGAATGCTGTCGGCGGGTGCAGTCGTTCTCACGCTGACAGCGGTCACCGGATGCCGCGCCTCGACCAGGGTCGCCCTGGATGGCGGCATGGTCGACGAAAGCGGGGATGCCGCGTGCACTCCCGCATTGGCCAACGGACTGCAGACGTTCCTGCCGATCGAGATCAAGAACGAGACCGGTTTGACTGCGCATATAACCGGCGTGTCCATGCCGAAGTCCAGCCCGTTCAGGGTCGTCGACTGGTGGGTCATTCCAGTCCCCAAGGCAGAGATTCCGCAGGGAATCGGTACTCCGTGGGCAAAGCCGGGCAATGCGCCGACAGTGGTGGGCGCCGGCAGAGTGGCATTGGTGGCGCTGGAAGTCCGCGCCAAGGATCCGAATGTTTTCAGCCATTGGTCCGACGGCTTCTATGTCGCCTACAAGACATCGCGAGGCGCAGCCGAGGTCACCGCGAAGAGCGGGATCGCCGTCGCGGCACGCGGTGGGTCGTGCCCAGATTTCGCACCGCCAGGAGCATGAGGGCTCCGTCGTAGTCCGCTCAGGGTGTCATCGACTTCTCCGAGTGACGTCGAGACCTCGACGTCACTCGGAGAAATCGATGACACGTCACGGCGCGAGCGGACCACGTTGACGCTACGAGGCGGCGCCGGGGGAGCGGCATACACCGCCCGCTCCGGCGCTCCACCTTCAGTCGCGCGGCGCGGCAGTCAGCGCACCGATGATGCGCGGACGAAGCTCCGAGGCCTCGATGACCGCGTCGACGGATCCGACCTCCACTGCCCGGTGGATGTTGTGGATGCCGTCGAACTCCGCCGCCACCTCACCGATCTTCTCCGCGCGCACGGCGGTGCGCACCTCGGTGAGTTCCGCTGCGACGGAAGCGCGTTCGGCCTGGGGTACCTCACGCAACCGCGTCGCCAGATCGGCCACCCGGGGGTCGGCCGCAGTGCGCGCGTCGACGTCGCGAGCGAAGACGACCGCCGCAGCGGGCGCGCCGCCGAGCACGGAGGCGTAGGAGCCCTCGATCGCCAGCACCGTCATACGCGGGTTGAGCGCCTTGGAGAACACGACGAAGGCGCCACCGTGATAGCGCGAGATCACGCAGAACACGATGCGGCCGTCGAAGTTCACGATGGCCCGGCCGATTTCGGCGCCATACTCCAACTGCAGGTTGCGCATCGAGTCCGGCGAGCCGTCGAATCCGGAGAGGTTCGCCAGCACGACGACCGGCCGGTTGCCGCTGGCGGCGTTGATGGCCCGCGCGGCCTTCTTCGACGAGCGGGGGAACAGCGTGCCTGCGGTGTAGGTCTCTGGTCCGTCCGTGGGCGGGAACCCGCGACGCGGCACCGAGCGCGACTCGATCCCGAGCATGCACACCGGCTGCCCACCGAGGCGGGCATCGAAGACCACTGCCGTCTCGGCATCGGCCATGTCCGCCCACCGCTCGAGCGTCGGCTGATCCTGGTCGGCAAGCGCTCGCATGACCGTACGTATGTCGAACGGCTTCTTGCGGTCGGGATTCGTTGTGGCAGAGAAGATTTCACCGATCGTGGTGAAGTCGCTGTCCGGCACGTCGTGCGGCATCACCGTGACGTCACGGTCGATCGGGTCATTGCTGATCGCCGACCGTGGCGACTCTTCACCACTGGCGCGATAGGTGTAGTCGTAGTGCTGGATCAGCAGGTCACGGGCGCCCTTGAGGTCCGGCGCCCAATACTGCGCCTGCCCGTTCGGACCCATGACGCGGTCGTAGCCGCCGATGCCGAAGTTGTCCTCGGCCGACACGCCACCGGAGAAGTCCAACGACTGCTTGCCGGTGAGCACCATCGCGCTGTCCGGAGTCATCACCAGCACGCCGCGGGTGTGCATCAGCATCGTCGCCTCGGCGTTCCAGTAGGGCTGAGCGCCGACATTGATGCCGGCCACCACGACGTTGATCTCGCCGCCCGCCTGGGTGAATTCGACGATCCGCTTGAGCGCCTTGGCGACCCAGTCCATGTTCTCGGTGCCCGAATCCATCGAGATGCGGGCGCCGGCCGACAGGGCGTACCACTCGACCGGCACTCCCAGCTCGTCGGCGAGGTCGAGCGCGGCGATGATCCGCGAGCACTCGCCCTCGGACACCGCACCGAGTGCCTTGGTCGGATCGCCGCAGAGTATGACGCGGGTGATGCCCTCCGGGTGCAGCGCAGTCGGTGTCGTGACGACGCCCACGACGATGCCGACGGAGTTCAGACCGGGGGCGCGGTCGATCGGAACGAGGCGGCCGGTGTCGTCGAGGTCGTGCTCGACGATGGTGCCGTCAGTGCCGGCGACCATCGCCTGCAACTCGTAGGGGTAGACCGTGCCACGCCGCCGTGCACGCAGCACGGTCTGTGCGTAATCGTCCAGCGGAGAGAGCAATTCGGTGGGTGGCTCCTCGACGCGGAACTGCACACCGGCACCCGGCTGGTAGTAGAACCGTGCCGCCACGGGAATGACCGCGCCGTCCGCGGCCGCGACCCGGCCCTGCGCGACGACCTCGTCGATGCCTGCGCCGACGGTCAACGGGGCGATGCCGCGCTTCAGCGCGGTCAACTGATCGAGCTCGGCGTCGATCGGTGGCCAGATGTGCACCCAGACGTGGTTCATGTCGAGGTGGACCTTCGGCGACCGCAGCGCGGCCCGCCCGCGGCGGATGCCCTCGACGCAGTTGGCGATGGTGCGCTCAATCTGCGGCAGTGACGCCACCGCGCCGAATTCATCTCGCACCACTGTCAATTCGCGCACCTGCGCCATCGCGACGAGGCGCTGGTCGGCGGGGTTGTTCTTGGCGACGCAGTGATAGATGACGACATCCTCGGGCGCGTCGACGCGGGTGATGTCGAACTCCCGCAGCCGCCAGAGGTTGAGTCGGCGCGCCACCATCGGGTGCAGACCGCGCACGAGTTCGTCCTCGTGCAGCGCACCCGACTCGTCGACGGGTACGTCCTCCCCGAACGAGTCCGGCCGGAAAGTGAAGTAGCTGACCGGGCTCTGACCACCGGGGCAGGCGCCGACAGCGATGCGTCGCACATCGCCGGCAACGGGCAGCGACGACAGCGCGCGTGCGAGTTGGGCGGACGCGGCAGCAGGGTCCTCCGGCATACCTGGCCAGGACACGTAGAGATCGACGACTGCCTGGTGATCGTCGGCGCGATCGCTGACCAGCTGGGTCAGTGATCTGCTGAGACTGCTGTCCGGGGTCAGCTCGTCGAACCGGCCCAGGGTGGACACCAGATGCGTCGGGCGCGCGTCGAGCACGTAGTCGGCGATCGCGGCGGGACGGCTGTCGCTGCTCACCGACCGTAGGTGCGTCAGCTCATACTCCCGGTAGTGCCGTTGGATCAGCACCTCCAGCAGCGGCTCGCTCGTGGGCACGCCGTGCTCGAGACGGTCGGCGAGAAAGCTGACGATGCGTTCCGGGATCGCAGCGAGCGCGTTCATTCGCTCAGCACGGTCGATCGTGTTGGGTTCGGTTGCCAGCGCGTCGATTTCGCTGCGAACGCCGGCCAGCAACTCGGTGCGCTCCTGCGCGACGACAGGCTCGTCGAACCAGCGGAAGCGGACGCTGCGCGCCAGGTCACCCGCCGCAGGGAAGCGCACCTGTATGGCGAACGCCAGGCGGTCCAGCGCTTCCCGGATCGGCGCAGCGTCGTCGCCGGTCGGTGCAGGCTCGACCAGCCACCGACGCAGGATGGCCGCGACGATGCTCAGGTCCGGAGCGGACCGCTGCTGAGCCAGGAAGACACGGAAGACGGCCTCCTCCAGCTCGGGAGTGCGGTCGAGTTCGGTGACCCCGTAGTGGACGAGCACCGCCTGCAGCTTGGCGGCGAAGCTGTCCGGCAGACCACTGCGCTCGAGGTCGAGCGTGCGCAGGTAGCTGTGGAAGTACTCCCGTGGGCTGTGCACCCGCAGCTCGTTGCGCATCTCGTCGGCATCGAGCCGGTTGCGGCTCAGGTCGGCGAAGTCGGTGAACAGGCGCAGGAGTTCGACCTCGGCGGTGATGACGTCTGTGCCGTCCGCGGCAGCGGCGTCACGCGCTGCGAGATAGTGCTGCAGCATGTGGCCGTCGTCGTCGGGGGACACGTCGAAGCCGAGCACGACGGCACGCAGGTCCGCCATACCGCGCGCGATCTTGTCCTCGGAAACGTCTTCGGCAGAAGGCAGTTCGAGGTCGACAGCATCTCCGTCGCTCGACGTTTCTTCTTCGTCGCCGATGGGTTCGAGCCGGATCAGCGGAGTGCCGGTCTCGACCTGACTGCCGGCGGACACCGGCAACTCCCGCACGACCGCGGCGAACGGCGCGACCAGCCGGGTCTCCATCTTCATCGACTCGAGCACGATCACGGGCGCACCCGCAGCAACCTGGCTTCCGACCGTCACCGGAGTGGCGACCACCAGCGCCGGTGCGGGCGCACGCAGCACGCCCCCCTCGTCGCGGCTGACCCGGTGCGCAACTCCGTCGACCTCGACGAAGTGCACCGGACCGTGTGTCGCGGTCAGCACCCGGAAACTCTCACCGGCGAGGGTCAGACGCATCCGGTTGCGGCCCATGGCCTCGACGTCCACGTCTGCGACGTGGGGCTCGCCGTCCGCGGTCACGGTCACCCGGAAGCGGTGCGCGCCGACGCGCGAGACCGCGACGCGGTAGGCCCGGCCGCGCAGCTTCAGGTCGATCGGTCGGCCCACCCGGTGCTGCACCTGCGGGCGTCCGCCACGCGCGGTCTGCAGCAGCCGGCTGACCTCGACGAGTTCGTCGTCCTCATATGCCTCGATGCCGGCGGCGATCAGTGCTACGCCCGAATGGCGTTCTGCGACAAGGCGTCCCTGCGCTCGCACCCGGTCGATCCAGCCGGTGTCGGCAGTTGCGTCGAGCACCTCCGGCTGTGCGAGCAGGTCGAGCACGAAGCTCTTGTTGGTCGCGCCTCCTTCGATGACGACAGAGGTCTCGGCGACCGCGCGCGCCAGCCGCGCCAGTGCCTGCTCGCGGGTGCTGCCGTGCGCGATGATCTTGGCGATCATCGAGTCGAAGTCGGCGGGAATCGTGTCGCCCTCACTGACCCCGGTGTCGACGCGGATGCCGGGGCCGGCGGGCAGTTCGAGCAGTTCGATGCGGCCCGGTGACGGTGCAAAATCACGGTCCGGGTCTTCGGCGTTGAGTCGTGCCTCGACCGCATGACCTGCTTCGGCCGGCTTGTCGCCGGTGAGGCGACCACCGGCTGCGACATACAGCTGGGCACGCACGAGGTCGGTGTCGGTGGTGATCTCGGTGATCGGGTGCTCGACCTGCAGCCGGGTGTTGACCTCAAGGAACGAGAACGTCTTGCGCTCCGGGTGATACAGGAATTCGACCGTGCCGGCGCCGCAGTAGCCCACGGCCTGAGCCAGGCGCTCGGCCGACGCCTTGAGGTCGCCGGTCTGCTGGGGCGACAGCAGCGGTGAGGCGGATTCCTCGATGACCTTCTGGTTGCGGCGCTGCACCGAGCAGTCGCGCACGCCGAGCGCCCACGCGGTGTCGTGGCTGTCGGCGATGACCTGCACCTCGACGTGCCGGGCGCCGCTCACCATCTGCTCGAGGAAGACCACATCGCTGCCGAACGCGCGCAGGGCTTCGTCGCGCGTCAGGTCGAAGGCGTCGTCCAGGTCGGCGGCCGAACGAATGACACGTATGCCGCGTCCGCCACCTCCGGCGGAGGCCTTCAGCATCAACGGGAAACCGATGCGTTCGGCCTGGCGGTGCGCCTCCTGCAGGGTCGGCACGGCGCCACCGCTCCACGGCGCGACGGGCACCCCGACCTCTTCGGCGATCAGCTTCGAACCGATCTTGTCGCCGAGGGTGAGCATCGCCTTGGGGCTCGGTCCGATGAAGGTGACGCCGAGGTCCTGACAGCGCTGGGCGAAGCCGGCATCCTCGGCGACGAAACCCCAACCCACCCACACCGCATCGGCTTTCGTCGCCGTCAGCGCTTCGGCGAGCACGTCGTGGTTGAGGTACGGGCGGGCCGCGGCCGGTCCGATGGAGTAGGCCTCATCGGCTTCGCGCACGAACATCGCGCCGCGCTCGCCGTCGGTGTGCAGAGCGATGGTGCGGATCGGCTCGCCGCCGGTCATGGCAGCGTCGGCGTTGTGGTCCCGGACGGCATGGATCAGTCGCATCGCGGCCTCGCCACGGTTCACGATCGCGATCCGTCGAATCGTCCTCAAGGTGGGGTGTTCCTGCACAGATGCCATCCAGCTAGCCTCCCGCGTCGATGCCGTTACTCACCAGTCACTCCGTGTCACGGCGTGCCCGGCCGAGCCAACTCGGCCAGCGCGGAACATGCGTCCGTCAGGCGTGCGGCATTCACCGAGCGCCGTTGCACGCACCGCACCAGTGCAGGCGAAGCCTTTCACAATCCCTGCCGTATGACGCTGCAACGGTCGTCAAAGTGCGCTGACCTGACCGCTGAGGTCTTCCGAAGCGCGGGCGACGCGGCTGATCCGACGGCCGCGCAGCGTCCGCACCTGACCTGCGACGTACGCGAGTGCACTAATGGCACCCACGAAGAAGCCCACCGGCAACTCGGTGCGATAGGACAGCGCGATCGCTGCCCACGCCGTCGCGACGGCGATGACCACCGACAGTCCGAGCGCGGGCAGCGGCCGGTTGCTGAGCGAACGTGCAGCCGCGGGCGGTCCGATCATCAGGCTGAAGATCAGCATCGACCCGACCACCGGAACAGCCATCGTGGTCACGAGCGCCACGACGACCAGGAAGGCCAGGTTGATCGCGCCCGTGCTGATGCCGCGCGCTGCGGCGACCTCGGGGGCGACCGAGGACAGCATCAGCGGGCGATACAGCACAGCGATCGCGACGATGCACACGAGCGCGAGCACGGCGGTCGGCAGCAACTTGTTGCTGGACACGCCCAGCGTCTCGCCGAACAGCAACGCATAGATCTCCGGCGCGTATTCGCTGGTGCGGGACAGGAAGAGGTCGCCGGTTGCGAGCATCAGCACGATCGTCAGAGCAGTTGCGACGTCGGAGCGGCCACGGCGGCCGAGTGCGGCGATCAGCACTGCGCCGGCGACGGCGAAGACCCCCAGACCGAGCAGCGTGCTCGCGCCGACGAGGACGGCACCGGCAGCCCCGGCGAAGGCGCCGTTCGGTATGGCGTGGGCGGCGAAGGCCGCTCCACGTATGACGGTGAAGAAACCCACCACGCCCGCGACGACCGCGACGATGGTGGCGGCCTCCCAGGCGTTGAGCATCCAGCTGGCGAACATCACACCACCTCGCCGACGGTGGTGGTGCGATCGGTGAAAGTGCCACGGGTGCGGTGCTTTTCGCGCACTGTCGCGACCGCGCCGGCCAGCAGGTAGCCGAGGAACAGCACCACGACGATGCAGAAGCTCACCGGCCAGCCGTTGCCGTTGAACCAGTCGGTCGTGTCGTAGGCGATCAGCGTGCCGAGCCAGCAGGCGAGCACGCCGGTGCCGGCCGCGACCAGCACCGCACTCGACGTGCGCTTGCTCAGCCGCAACGCTGTCGCCGCGGGAGCCACGAGCAGCGCAGTCGACAGGATCGCCCCCACCGTCACCGCCGACATCGACACTGCCAGAGCCAGCGCCAGCAGGTAGCCCGTGCCGACCAGTCGCACCGGCACGCCGCGCGCGGCAGCGACCTCGTGACTGATCGAGCTGAGCAGCAGCGGGCGGTAGAGCAACACGATCAGGCCCAGAGACGCCATACCGAGGCAGGCCATGACCGTCGTGATGCCCGGCGGCAGCGTGAAGATCGAGCCGAACAGCACGTTGACCGCCGCTCCCGTCGTGCTGGAGTGGATGGTGTCCTCGTAGAGGAACAGGGCGGCCAGGCCCAGGCAGGCGCCGAGCACGATGCCGGTCGCCAGATCCCGGCCGCGTGCCTTGCGGATGCCGATCAGCTCCATGACACCGGCGGCCATGACGTTGAAGACGATGAAGCCGTACAGCGTCGGCACCCCGACGAGAAATGCCGCCGAGCCGCCGGCGGTGCCGATGTCGGACAACGCGTGGCCGGCGAAGGACTGACCGCGGATCACCGTGAACACTCCGACGACCCCCGACACGATCGCGGCGATCGCTCCGACGACGAGCGCGGTCTGCACTGCTCCGGAGGTGAGGAAGCCGGGCTCGAGGAGCGCGGACGCGGACATCGTCATACGGCACGTCCGGGGTGATGCAGCCCGTCGGTGTCGGCGGGATCGCCGCCGGAGACGACCAGCACGCGGCCCTGCGCTCGGATCACCTCGACGTCGTGGCGGTAGAGCCGGCTGAGGGTGCCGCTCTGGATCACCTCGTCGGTGGTGCCGGACACCGCGCGTCCGTCGGCGAGGTAGACCACCTGGTCCATCGCGCGCAACAGCGGATTCATGTCGTGCGCGGACAGCACGATCGCGACACCATTGTCGCGGGCAATCCGCGCCAGCAGGTCGACGACCTCGGCCGCCGAACGGATGTCGAGATTGGCCAGCGGCTCGTCCAGCAGCAACAACCGGGGCCGGCTGATGAGGGCCTGCGCGATCATCACGCGTTGCTGCTCGCCACCGGAGAGATTGCCGACCCGGTTGTCCGCGAACCGTGCCGCTCCGACGGCTTCGACCATGTCCTGTATGGCGTTGCGGCGGTTGCGACTCGGCCATCCCGTGCCCAGCCGCTGGCCGTCGAGGCCGAGGCCGATCAGGTCGCGTGCGCGTAGCGGGAGGTCACCGTCGAGGCTGATCTTCTGCGGCACATATCCGATCGCGACACCGCCGCGCTCGCGGCTCGGCGCGACCTGGACCTGCCCGCTGCCGGGGTTGATAAGTCCGAGCAGCACCCGCAGCAGCGTCGTCTTGCCGGCGCCGTTCGAGCCGATCAGTCCGCAAAAACCGCCGGGGGGCACGGCGAAGGTCACGTCGTCGAGGATCATCCGGCCGTTGAGCCGGACGGTCACGCCATCGACCGCCAGGACGTTGTCGGCGGCCGGTTGCAGCGGGGTCGTGGCGGTCACAGCCGCTGGGTGGATTGGCCGCTGGTGACAGCCTTTTCGATGGCGTTGAGCTCGGCCATCATCCAGGACTGGTAGTCGTAACCCGGCGTCGGCATCGTCTCGTAGACGCCGACGACAGGCACGTTCGCAGACAGCGCCGTCTGGCGGATCGAGTCCGTGAGCGGGTCGGTGACCTGCTGGTTGTAGCAGAAGACCTTGACCTGGTGTTGGGTGAAGAAGCCCTTCTCCAGGGCGACATCCTGCGGGGTCGGGTCGGTGCCGTTCATGATGTCGGCCTGGAACCGCCAGGGCGTCACGTTGTCGATGCCCATCGCCTGCAGCAGGTAGTCCGCGACCGGCTCGGTCGTGGCGACCTTGGTGCCGGCGTGCGTGGCCTTGAACGCCGCGATCGCGTTGAGCCAGGGCTTGAGGGAGGCGGTGAAGGCCGTCGCGTTTGCGCGGAAGGTCGCGGCATGAGCCGGGTCGAGGGCGGACAACTGGGTGGCCAACTCGTTCGCGACTGCGGGCATCGTCTTCGGGTCGTACCACAGGTGCGGGTTCGGCGTGGAGTCCGGCAGGCCGAGCAGCTTCTGCACGTCGATGACCTTGCGTGCGGAGTTCGGCGAGGCGGAGGCCATCGAGGTCATGAAGGTGTCGTAGCCGACGCCGTTCTCGATCAGCAGGTTCGCCTGCGCGATCTCACGGCCGACGCTCGGCGTCGCCTCGTAGGTGTGCGGGTCGGTGTTGGGGTTGGAGTCGACCGAGTGCACGCTCACATAGGCGCCGCCGATCTGCTGCGCCACGTCGCCGTACTCGTTCTCGCCGGCAACGATCGAGATCGTGCCGTGGCCCGAGGAGTTGCTGCTGGCGCGCGCGGAGGTGCAGCCGGCCGCGGCTCCGGTGACGCCGAGCAGCGCTATGCCAAAACCTAGTGTTTTCAACCCGTTACGCATGTGTTGGTTCCCTCTGTCGTCATCACCGGACGCCGCCGGTGCGCATCAACTGCGGGCGTCGGTTCATGCCGCAGCGGGCCGATTCTCGGATCAGCCGGGCACACTCTAACCATGTATTAATAATCATTCCCGTTAGCAACCTGAAGATTGCCCGAGTCCGGAGCGTCTGGCCGGCGTTTCCACGCCTGCTGCTGACGCAGGTCTCGCGTGCACCGTGCGTGCACCGTTGCCTCGCTCTCGCGCGCTGCCTTCCACTCCCGCAATATTCGACGCCAGGGCGGTTATAGGCGCCACTGGAGCAAACTTCGACGCAACGAGAGGTATGGCGCGGCTGCCGTTAGCCCTCGTCGATGAATCGGGCTATCGATTCGCGCAATGACGAGCGGTCAAGGCCGTGTGCGCGTCGGTGCTGTGCCGCTGTCCCGTACTTGCGCAACTCGCGCTCGCGAGATGTCCCGAGAGCGAGTGTTCGGTGGGCCATCCGCGTCAGGGCAGCATCGACCGCCCAGGCGGAGGTACCGGCCAGATATGGCTCGACGAGCACGACGTCCGCGGTGCTCCTGTCGACAGCGGAGCGCAGCGCGACTGCATCGAACGGACGCACCGTCGCGGCATGCAGCACGGCGAGATCCATGCCTTCGATCGCGGCGAGGGTGTCGGTCAGCATCGGCCCGACCGCGATCACGACTCCGCTCCGCCCCTCGCGCACCACCTCGAAACCATTGTCGCCAGAGAGAATCCGCGCGCTGGACGTGTCGTTCTGGTGCTCCTCGACGCGGACGTAGTGACGGCCACCGGCGCGCATACCGTGCCGGATGACAGCGTCGACCTCCGCCGCTGTGCCGGGCACATGGATCGACCAGCCAGGCAGGGTGTCCATCAGCGCTACGTCACCCGGCGATTGATGAGTGCGGCCGCCGGAGGCGATGTCGAAGGACCCACCTGTGGAGACCAGGACGCCATCCACGTCTTGGTGTCCGAAGTCGAGTTTGACCTGTTCAAAGGCTCTTTCGACAAGAAACGACGCAAACGTGTGAACGATCGGACGCAACCCACTCAGCGCAAGACCGGCCCCGACGCTCACCAGGAGTTGCTCGCGGATACCGACGTTGAGCACCCGCTCTGGGTGCTCCGCCTCGATCTCACTGAGCAACTGGCCCGAGATCTCGGCATACACGATCGCAGCCCGGTCATCCGAACGGACAATGTCCGCAGCTGTTTCCGCAAACGTCTCTCGCGTGCCAGTCGTCATGACTTCGCCTCCACGCGCGCGACCACGACGGTCGGCATACCGCTGCGGTCATCGCCCAGCGCGTCCGTCAGCGCCGCATGATCGCGTCCGTCAACTGATCTCGTACGCCAGCGATTCGCTGAAAAACGTTGCGCTATAAGACCGTCCGAGTTGTATGTCGATGACTGGTTGTCGATCACCACGACCGTCAACGCACCAAGCCCGATGCCGGCGGCAAGCTCGATCGCCTCTGCATTCGACCCTTCGTCGAGCTCGGCATCGCCCACCAGCACCACTACGCGGGAGTCGATCCGTTGTGCTCGGAGTCCGGCCGCCACCCCGACGCCGAGGGGCAGGCCATGGCACAGAGAGCCGGAGCTGATCTCGACTCCTGGCACGAGGGTGCGATCCGGATGGAAGCCGAGCGGAGAATCGACTCGCCCCCAGGATCGCAGCCAGTCGACCGGAATGAACCCCTTGGCGGCGAGCACCGCGTAGTACGCCATCGGGCCATGACCCTTTGACAACAGAAAGCGGTCGCGTGTCGGGTCATCCATGCGGTCGGGTGCGATGTCGAGCACGTGGTCGTACAGCACCCAGAGCACATCGAGAGTGGAGGTCGCTGCAGCAGAGTGTTTTTCGTCGCCGGTCATCAACGACATGAGTGATTCGAGCTGTGCGCGTGCGTTGTCGGCGAGGGTCTGCGTCATACCTCATAGACTGCAAGTTGAAGTGAGCTTGAAGTCAACAGCCCACACAGATTCGCTAGCCGAGCTGCGTTGGCAGTGAGGCGAATCCACGCAACACACGAGTGTCCCGACGACGCGCACCCGGCAACACGCGCATCGAGGGGAATCGGTCGAACAGGCTGCGCAGGCCGACCTCGCCCTCCATCCGTGCCAGTGCCGCGCCCAGACAGAAGTGCCGCCCGGCGGAGAAGGCGATGTGGTCGCGCGCGTTCTCGCGGGTGACGTCGAAGCGTGCCGGTCCGGTGAAGACCTTCGGGTCGCGGTTGGCGCCGGCGAGCACTGTGGTGACGAACGATCCGGCGGCGATCGGCACGCCGACAACCGTCGTGTCGCGCACGCACGCCCGCCCGGTCAACAGGACTGGCGGGTCGAGTCGCAACACCTCATCGACGGCATTCGGCCACAGGTCGGGGTCTTCTCGCAGAACCTGCAGCTGATCGGGATGACGGTCCAACAACGCGATGCCGTTGCCGAGTAGGTTGACCGTCGTCTCGAATCCGGCGGCCAGCACCAGACCCGCAGTCGCCTTGAGCTCTTGATCGGACAGCGCGCCCTGCTCGTCGCGCGCCTGCACCAGTTGACTCATCAGGTCGTCACCTGGGTGCTGCCGCAGGTGGCCGATGTGCTCGGTGAGCCATACGTCGAACTCTGCGAGGGCGTCGTTGACATCGCGGAACCGGTGCCACGAGACCCCCATGTCGAGGCTGGCGGCAGCGGCGGTACCCATCTGCAGCACTCGGGCCTGTTCGGACTGCGGAACGCCGAGGATCTGCGAGATGACGGTCACCGGTAGCAGTCCGCAATAGCTCTCGACCAGATCGACCGGGCGCGTCGGATCCAGCGAATCCAGCAGGTCATCAGCGATCTGTTGGGTACGCTCGCGCAGATTCATCACGGCTCGCGCGGTAAACACCCGTGTGACCAGCTTGCGGTAGCGCGTGTGATCGGGCGGCTCACTGACCAGCAGGGACGGAGCCTCGACCGGATGCAACAGGCCCGATGAGGACCACTCGATCAGCCGAGTCAGGCGACTTCGGGACGCGGCTGGTGTGCCGGTCTGAAAATCGTTGCTGCTGAGCACTTCTCGCACGGCGTCGTGGTCGGTGGTCAGGTAGGCGAACTGGCCCTTGATCACGCGGCCCTCGGAGCGCGCCTGCTCGATGAGGGTCCAGACCTCGTCCTCGCGGTCGGATGCCGCGGCGAGGATCAGCTGCCCCTGGGTATCCCCTTTGCGCGCGGCCATCCGCATGCCAACCCGCGGCACCCCGTGCAGTGCTCCCCAATGCACTGCCTCGCGGGCCCACTTCGTCGTTGCATCGAAGGTGGTTGACGGCCACCGAGCGGTATGACGGGTGGCCGGCCGATCGTCATACGTGGTCATGGCCGCTATGTTACGCACGCGTAACCTTGCGTGGAAGGTGTCGCGGGCTCGTCCCGGCGGCGCGAATGCCCCCGCTACGGGCGACATCGTTGTCGGTGCCAGCACCTACGGTGGACCCATGTCGAGTCTCCTGACAGGGCCACCATCCGTCGATTCCACGTCTACGGAGGTCGTACGCGTCGCGATCGTCAATGACTTCGAGATCGTCGCGGCCGGGCTCGCGGCGATGCTCGAGCCGTTCACCGACCGCGTCGAGATCATCGAGGTGGCCTCGCTGCTCGAGGTCGCCAGCGAGGTCGACGTCGTTTTGTATGACGCGTTCAGCCGTGGCCGGGTCGTGGGACCGGTCGAGAAGACCGTCAACATGACCAGCGCCCGCGTCGCGATCTATACCTGGAATCTGCATGAGCAACTCGTCGCTGAGGGCCTCGCGAATGGCGCGGCCGGGTTCATCAGCAAAGCGATCGCGGCGGAGGATCTGGTCACCGCCATCGAGCAGATCCACGCCGGCCGGACCGTCGTGCACCTGCCGGTCAACGCCGAGCAAGAAGAGCAGGCGACGTCCAAAGGCGCGTGGCCGGGCCGCGAATTCGGATTGACGGCAAGGGAGTCCGAGGTACTGGCGCTCGTCGCCAGTGGCCTGTCCAACCAGGAGATCGCCGAGCGGATCTACATCAGCATCAACTCGGTGAAGAGCTTCATCCGGCACGCTTATCGCAAGATCGAGGTCACGAGCCGCTCCCAGGCCGTGTTGTGGGCGATCCGGCACGGCTTCGTTCCGCGCAGCGCCCGCACCCGGACGAAGCCGGCGCCCGACACGGCCACACGCCCTGCAACAAGGCGTCCCGGATCCTCTCCGGGCTGGCCGCGTAACCTCTGACACGTTGCAGACCGCCCGGGCGACTCGTCCGACATCCTCTCCAGGAGTAGCCATGACCGTGACCCATCACTCGGAACCCGAACCGGCGCGGGCCACCACCCCGATCCAGTTGTCGGGCCACTTCGTCGAGAGCCTCGGTGACCAAGCCGTGCCGTATGCCGAAGCGCTCGTGGGCGTCGCCGATCTGGTCGGCACGGTCGAGCGTGCGCAACTGGCCGATGAGCTCAGTGCGGTGCAGGAGCGTTTCGGTGTGCCCTCCCCGCCGATCGAGTTCAAGGCGCTCATCGAGATCATGCTGGGCTCCGGCGGTTACATCAGCATCGTCACCGAGAACACTCTGCTGGCCGGTGAACGCAATTACGGCGGCGAGGGTGAGCCGGTGCACTCCGACCCCGAGTCCGAGCAGCGCGCGATCTACTCCTGACGCGTCCTCGCGTCTCCGGGTGGACTCACCTCGGCGATATTCGACGCCAGGGCGGCAATAACAGCCGCACTGTCGAATATCGGCGGGACTGCTCTTGTGGAGTTCGACGCGCGGGCGGTTATCACCGCCCCACTGTCGAATATCGAGCGAAGCTTCGCGCCTACTCTTCGTCGGCGTCCGGCGTCTCGTCGGTCCGCACCGCCTGCACACCTTCGATGTCCGACAGCGAGGACACCAGCGGGCCGGCATCTCCGGAACCGACGAGGTCCACCGACAAACGCACGAGGTCGTCGTTCTGCGATCGCGTTGTGGCGACGTGTGTCACGACATACCCGAGGCTGGTGATGTGGCCGAGGATCCCGCCGAGCAAGCCGTGGCCATCGAGATATTCGACGTTGAGATGCCGCCGACCTTCCTGCTCGGAACGCAGATTACGCAGCAACAGCGGATACCCGCGCACGATCAAGAAATACGCCGCCGTCACGAAGACGGCGAGCAACGGCAGCCCCGCGCCACACGCGGTGCCGACCGCGGCGCTGATCCAGACGGCGGCCGCCGTCGTGAGACCACGCACGTTGTCGCGCCGTACGAAGATGATGCCTGCGCCGATGAAGCCGATACCGGAGACGATCTGCGCCGCCATACGTGAGGGATCGAGCACGACGTTGCGGCTGAGCACGTCGGTGAAGCCGTACTTGCTGACGAGCATGAACAGTGCCGAGCCGAGCCCGACGATGGCGTGTGTTCGCATTCCGGCGCTCTTGCGTCGTAACTCGCGCTCGAGGCCGATCGCCGAGCACATCACCAGGGCGAGGGCGAGTTCGACGAATTGCGCCCAGCCCTGACCGGTCGGCTCGCTGAACGCGACGCCGGCGGCCATCACGTGCACGGGGACTGCTCTGGGAGGTTGACCGAAGCCCAGTCGCCGAGCTCCTTCATCGCCGGCAACAGCGCCTCGCCGGCGGTCGTCAACGAATAGACGATGGTCACCGGCGGCCCCTCGTGCACCACGCGCTGCGCGAGCCCGGTCTGGGTCAGGTCGCTCAGTCGGTCCGACAGCACCGAGTCGCTGATGCCGACGACGGCGCGCTTGAGTTCGGTGAAACTGGCCGGTCCGTCGGTGAGGGAGGCGAGCAGCACGCCGGTCCAGCGCTTCCCGAGGAACTGGAACGCGCGCGTCAGTGCGGCGTTGCAGGTGCGCGTGTCATGACGCTCGGGTGTGGGCATGACGTAGATCATACTCGGCTTCGAAATCAGCTGATACTCTTATTTTCGAAGCGACATTCACAAAAGGAGCACTCATGACGATCGACACCGCCCCGATCACCCTGCCGCGTCTCGACGAGGACGCTCTGGCGACCCTCTTCACGGAGGCCCGGACAGCCAACAGCTTCGCCGACACCCCCGTCACCGACGAGGAGTTGGAGAGGATCTGGTCGTTGGCGAAGTGGGCTCCGACCGCGGCCAACACCCAGCCGTTGCGCGTGCTGTTCGTGCGCCCGGGCGAAGGTCGCGACCGGCTGGTGGAGCGGATGAGCGAGGGTAACCAGGCCAAGACCGCCTCCGCCCCCGCGGTGGCAGTGCTTGCCGTCGACTCGGAGTTCTACGAGCACATCCCGCACGTCTTCCCGATCCGCCCCGAGATGAAGGACCAGCTCGCAGCCAACCCGAGCGGCACCGAAGCGATGGCTCGCTTCAACGCCACCCTGCAGATCGGCTACTTCATCCTCGCCGTTCGGGCGGCCGGCCTTGCGGCGGGCCCGATGGCCGGCTTCGACGCCGAGGCCGTCGACAAGGAGTTCTTCCCGGGCGGTCGCCTGCACTCGCTGCTCGTCGTCAACATCGGACACCCCGGCGAGCAGGCGTGGTTCAACCGACTGCCGCGTCTGGAGCACGAGGACGTCATCAGCTGGGCCTGACCGGCGCATTCCATCGCAGTTCGCTGCGGCGTTCGTCATACGCCTCGGACACGAGATCGACGAAGCGCCGCAGCGGCACGGTCCCACGGAATCCTGACCGCACGTCGGTCACCTGAAGCGCACGCGCCGCGACCTCGGCCTCACCGATGACGGCGATCACCGCGTCCCGTCGTGCCCGGCTGGCTCGGATACGCCCACCGAGCGAGCCCTGCGGATCCATCCGCGCACGTATGCCGACGGCCACCAGGGCGTCGACGATCTCGCGTGCATCGCGGTCCTGTTCCGGCCTGACAGGCAACACGCACACCTGAATCGGCGCCAACCACAACGGCATTCGACCCTGATGGTGTTGCAGCAATGCCGCGGTGACACGTTCCATCGCCCCGACGGTCCCGCGGTGGATCATCACAACACGCTCGCGCGAGCCGTCCGCCGCGTCGTAGGTGAGGTCGAAGCGCTCCGGCTGATTGAAGTCGAGTTGAACTGTTGCGATGGTCTCCTCGTGACCGCGCTCGTCGCGCACCTGTAGATCGAGTTTGGGCCCGTAGAACGCCGCTTCCCCCTCAGCCTCCACGAGAGGTATGGCGATGTCGTCGAGCCCGGCCTCCTGTGCCGCGCGTCGCAGTGCGGCCTGCGCGTCTCGCCACATCTGCGCATCGCCCAGGTATGCCGCGCTGTCATCGCGCTTGCTCAGTCGCACGTAATCGACTGGCAGTCCCAGGATCTGCTGCGCTTTGAGCGCGGAGCGCAGTGCCCGCGCCGCCTCGCCGGCCACCTGATCGGGCCGGCAGAACACATGGGTGTCGTCGAGGTTGATCTGCCGCACACGGGTGAGGCCGGACACCACGCCGGAACGCTCCGCACGAAACATCGGAGCGAGTTCGTTGAGCCGGATGGGCAATTCGCGGTACGAGTGCCTGCTGGCGCGATAGGTCAGCGCGTGATGCGGACAGTTCGCCGGGCGCAACACGAGTTCGTCCGGGTCGTCGTCGCTCCCGCCGAGCCGCATCGCGGGGAACATGTCGTCGGCGAACTTCGCCCAATGGCCGGACTTTTCGAACAGCGCGCGCTTGCCGAGCACCGGGGAATGGACCGAGATGCAGCCGTCGGCGCGGGCGATGTCGCAGGCCAGTCGCTCCAGTTCGTTGCGGATCACCGAGCCCGCCGGTAGCCACAGCGGCAGGCCGGCGCCGGCAAGCGGATCTCCGGCGAACACCTGCATGGACTGGTTGATCTCGCGGTAATCCTGCGAATGTGGTTGTGCTGATTGATCGTTCATGGGCTGGACTCCAGGTCGGGTTTGCCGGAGCCGGCGGTCCTGGAACGCGAAATCGCCCCCGGGTCGTGGCTCCGGGGCGAGGGTGCGGGTTGGTTCAGTGCAGCCTGGCAGCGCCGGAGAGATCCGGCGTCGTCGTGTGTTGCGCGCGCTGCATGGGTAGCAGGCTACAACCGCAGGAACTGCTTGAGCCACCGAGTTGCGGTGAGGTCAACGGCGGGCACGCACCGCGTGTCGGCGCGGTTGCGTCCTAGCTCGACCGCGTGGCGGCAGGATGAGCCCTGATGAGCCATCAGCACCACCAGGGGGCACGCACATGTTGAAGCGCGCATCGGAGTCTCGGCTGCTCGCCATCGCTACGGGTTTCGTCGCGGCGATCGTCCTGCTCGTCCTGGGCGTCGGCGGCTACCACCTGCTGCACAAGGACGACGCACCTCGCCCTGTGGGGCAGGCCGACCCTGGTGGCCGGTTGGCTCAGCAACTTCGTCTGACGTTGAAGGCGCTGCCCACCAGCGTCCACGTCTTCGACATACAGCAGCTGGCGCCGCGGTGGGATGGCTGCGACGACATCCGGTCCACTTTTGGGTGGGACGACGTGACGGTCGACGCGAGTGTCGACCACGTCGCTTCCCCTGACGCCTTCGTCGCGTCGGTCAACCGCTCGTTGCGCGCGATGGGCTGGACGGTGACACCGCCATACGGGGGCGGGCAGTGGGGATGGGACAAGAAGCTCGCCAACGGCGAGGAGGCCGAGCTTCAGCTCGTCGGTGGTCCCGACGCGCGGCCGTCGTCCCCATGGGACTACCAAGCTGTCGTCGCAGCGGCCACCCATCCGGTCAGCGGCTGCTGAAGCGGGGCCCGGCGTAACCCTCGCGAAAATACTTTCGACACAACGGAACCCGGCGCTGCGAGCTGTATGCCGCAGGCCCGGTTCCGGTCGATGCTGGTCGTCAAAGGTGTGACGTCATCGGTCAGCGCTCGAAGTGGGGCACCGACCTCTGGGCCTCCGTCGAGTCATTGTTGGCCTCGGATGAAGGGACGTGCGCGGCGCTGATGGCGTAGACATAGAGCGACAGGCCTGGCCCGGAGTCGGCTGCGGGCAGGGTGAGCGTTGCGTTCCCGCTGCTGTCGGCAGCGATTCCACCACTGATACTTCCCGTGAAGTTGTAGTCACAGGTGGTGCTGCTCGGGATCGGCTCTTCCCCGGATGCGAGGGACCAAACGAATGCGACCGCTCCAGACGAGCTCAGAGCGTAGGAACCGTTCGGGTTCTGGGTGATGGTCGGCATTGCCGGGGCAGTCGGGTCGACGACGAATTTCAGGTAGCTCGACCACTGTGACGTCTCTTGCGCGCTGTCCGTGTCGAGGCTGATCGCTTGTGCGCGAACTTCCCACGCGCCGGCGGTCATCGGCTCAGGGTTGGTCGCGTCCGTCGTCGACGCGTCCCAGGTCGCTAACGCATTGGTTACACCTTGCGCCATGATCGGAGTTTGCGTCTGGTCGAACAGTTCGGGTGCCGGATTGGTCGAGTCGCCCTGATACAGCTGGAAATTGATGCCGAGGGGTTCACTGTTCCCGCTCGGATTGTTGTCGGTGGCTGAGGCGGCGAAAGTCGGTGTGGTGGTGTCCGAGTAGATCGGCTTGCCCGGGCACGCGACCTCGTCGTTGCCGAGGTTCACGCTGCCCGCCACCAGGGTCGGGGCGTAGTCGAAGTACACCTCCGCCGTCAGGTCGCTGCCGACGTTCGAGAAGCGCTTCAGGCCGTGGATGTAGCTCTCGTTCGGCGAGACCAGCCCGAAGTTGATGTTCGTCTGGTGCGCATTTGCCATCCGCGCAAAGACGTTGACCACGTTGCTGTTTCCGAAGGTGACGTTGGCGGGATAGTGCGCCGACGAGCCGGCGTTCGACGACCTGGTCTCCAGTGTCCGCAGGTTGCTCGGGCCAGGCCAGGTCGTCGTGCTGCCGAAGGTGCCGGTGCTCTCCAGCGTCACGGGCGTCGGTGACGCGATTGCCGACCAGATCTCGTCGGCGTAGATCGTTGCGCCGGTGACCTTGACGGTGCCCGGTGCGGCGAACGCCTGGGTGTTGAAGTCGAAGAACGAGCGCGCCGCCCCGGCGCCGTTGCAGCCCTTCAGAGTGCAGTCGCCGACAAGTAGGTCTTCGTCACTGTCGTCGTAGTAATGGGTGCCGTTCGCGAAGGTCGTCAGGTGGTCCGACTGATAAGCCGTGAACGTCGGATCGATGTACACCGGGTAGCGCACGTTGGCACCGGTGAGTGCGCTCTTCAGCGGTGCCAACGTCAACGTGCTGCCGCTCGCTGCCGAGTGCAGTGCGTTCGGTATGCCGGTCACATTGGCGCCGCCCGGGTCGGTCGCGGTGGGCGCAGGTCCGGCGAGTGGATTGCTGGCCGAGTCCCACATGACCGGCGCGGAGGCATGGAACTGCTGGCTGCCACCGGTCAGTGACAGGCCACCATCGCTGCCGCGTGTGAGGGTCATGCCCTTGGTGGTTGCGGAGATGCGCAGTTGAGCCAGGTGGGGGTTCGCCGCCGCTGCGGCATTGTGGACGACGAGGGTCTCGGTGTAACCACTCGCCGTCGCGGTCAGCACGAGATCGACACCGGCATACACGTTGCGGTAGGTCGCACTTGAT